>NZ_CP131914.1:2065589-2370207 GCF_040529045.1 Xanthomonas indica
GCTGGCCGAGCGCGCGCAACTGCAGTGGCTGGGCCGACGCTGGATCGACGCGCTGGTGTTCGCGATCGTGCTGGGCACGCTGCTGCGCACGGTCTGGCGGCTGCCGCCGTCCAGCCACGCCGGCATCGCCTTCGCCGCCAAGCTGCCGCTGGAACTGGCGATCGTGCTGCTCGGGGCGTCGGTCGGCATCGGCGCCATCGGCGCGGCCGGCGGCCTGTTGCTGGGCGCCATCGCCGGGGTGGTGCTGCTGGCGATCGCGCTCGGCTACGGCATCGGCCGCGCGCTGGGGCTGCCGTCGCGGCTGGCCACCCTGGTCGCCTGCGGCAACGCGATCTGCGGCAATTCGGCGATCGTCGCCGCCGCGCCGGTGATCGACGCCGACTCCGACGACGTGGCCGCGGCGATCGCCTTCACCGCTGCGCTTGGCGTGCTGGTGGTGCTGCTGCTGCCGCTGGCGGTGCCGTTGCTGGGTTTAGACCAGCGCCACTACGGCATCCTCGCCGGCCTGACCGTGTACGCGGTGCCGCAGGTGCTGGCGGCGACCGTGCCGGTGGGCGCGCTGAGCGCGCAGGTGGGTGCGCTGGTCAAGCTGATGCGGGTGCTGATGCTGGGACCGGTGATGCTGTTGCTGGGGCTGATCCGCGGCGGAGCGCCGGCGCAGCGGCGCCCGGCGCACGCGCTGGTGCCGTGGTTCGTGTTCGGCTTCGTCGGCATGATGGGCTTGCGCGCGCTGGGCGTGTTGCCGGCGCCGGCGATCGAGGCGGCGCAAGCGCTGTCGTTGCTGTTCACCCTGGTGGCGATGGCCGCGCTGGGCCTGTCGGTGAACTTGCGCACGGTGCTCGCGTCCGGTGGCCGCGTACTGGCGGCCGGGACGCTGTCGCTGCTGGCGCTGGCCAGCCTCAGCGTGCTGCTGCTGCGTTGGTTGCCGTAGCGCCGGCGCGATGCGCCGCGGTCAGTCGCCGTGGATGCGGCCGCTCTCGCCGGCGCGGTACAGCGTGCCCTGCGGATCGCGCGCCGGTTGCGCCTGCCGCTGCTGTTCGCTGCGCAGGGCCGAGAGCCGGTCGGCCAGGCGCGGCAGCAGATGGGTCATCGCCACGTTGGCGCTGGCCAGCAGGCCCACCTTCACGTCGCGGCCGCCGTGTTCGGCCGCGTGCTGGATCGCCTCGGCCACCCGCAGCGGCGCGATCCTCGGCTTGGGCAGCGACGGTTCCTCGCGCAGGTAGTTGCGCGCATGCTGCGGATACGGCGTGTTCACCGCGGTCGGCTGAATCAGCACCACCGACACCGGCGCATCGTCCAGGTGCTCCAGCTCGATCCGCAAGGTGTCGGTGAAGCCTTTGACCGCATGCTTGGAGGCCGCATACATGCCTTGCAGCGGGATCACCGCCTCGGAGGCCTCGCTGCCCAGGTTGACCAGGCTGCCGCGCGAGGCCAGCAGATGCGGCAGCGCCGCCATCGATCCATGCACCACGCCCCAGAAGTTCACGTCGAACAGGCGCCTGCTGTCGTGCTCGTCCACGTCGGCGAGCTTGCCGTAGATCGCCACGCCGGCATTGTTCACCCAGGTGTCGATGCGACCGAAGTGCCGGATCGCCACCGTCGCGGTCTCGTCCAGTTGCGCGCGCTCGGCCACGTCGGCGACCACCGTGATCGCCTCGCCGCCGGCGTCGCGGATCGCCTGCACGGTCGCGTCAAGGACACCCTGGCTGCGCGCCACCAGCACCACGCGGGCCCCGCGCTCGGCGGCCAGCAGCGCGGTACACAGGCCGATGCCGCTGGAGGCGCCGGTGATCACGATCACCTGTTGTGCCAGCGGGAGATGTCGTTGTGCCATGTGCTGCGCTCCGCAAACGGGTTCGCTCCAGCGTGGATCACGGCGCGTCGGGCCGCGTGATGCGCGCATCGCCGTGGCGTCAATCGCTGCAGCCTCACGGGCGCCGATGCGCCGCATCGCCCAGCCTCGATTTCTTTGCGTTTGCAGCATTTCGCATCGCCTGCACCCGCGTTCAACCATGCGCTCACGACGCGCCGCGGAGCATGCGCACCACCTCTCATGCAAAGGACACTGTCATGCGTAGCTACCGTTCCGGTCTTTCCCTGGCGCTGATGTCGGTTCTCGGCGTCGGCCTTGCTCATGCGCAGACCGATCCCTCCGGCCAGGCCGGCGGTCACGATCCCGGCGCGATGCAACAGCAAACGCCGTCGACGTCCGCGGCGCAGACGTCGTCCGGCATGCAGGGCGCGCAAGCCGCGCGCGCGTCTGCGCTCAACGAGAAGCAGGCGCTCGGCGTGCTGTCGGCGATCAATACCAGCGAGATCAACGCCGGCAACCTGGCCTTGCAGAAACAGGTCAAGGGCCCGGTGCGCGACTACGCCATGCAGATGGTCAAGGAGCACTCCGACAACAACGCCAAGATCGCACCGTGGGGACCCGATGCCAAGGCCGCACCGGCGCAGCAGCAGATGCAGAAGGCCAAGGCCGAGGCCGGCAAGCTGCAGGCACTGGATGGCGATCGCTTCGCGCAGGCCTACGTGATGGCGATGGTCAAGGACCACCAGGCGGCGCTGCAGATGCTCGACAGCACCCTGATCCCCGCCGCCAAGACCCCGGAGGTCGCCGCGCACCTGCGCACCACGCGCACGCACGTGGCCGAGCACCTGGCCAAGGCGCAGCAGTTGCAGAGTGGCGGCACGCCGCCGGCCGCGTCCACCCGCTGAGCTGCGCTGCGGGTCGCGGCGGACGTGCCGTGACCCGCATCGCGATCGTTCCGGTCCTGCCAGGAGCCTTCCCATGCGCGAATCCCCGGTCAACGACGCGGCCGCCACCCTGGACGGCACGCGCCTGGTCCGTACCCTCAGCATTCTGGGCGAACCGCATCAGATCCTCGATGCCTGGTGCGACGTCGGCGTGCAGCAACAGGTGCTGTCGGGCCTGGCCGAACTGCAGTCCGGCGACGGTTACGCCTCGCAATGGCGCTTGCGCCTGCCGTTGGAGCGCCACCTCGAACTGGAGTACCGGCGCGGCGAGGCCTGTCTTGGCGAGTCGGTCAGCTATGTGGGCAGCGGCGAGCACGGTCTGCATCTGCAGACCACGCTGAGCGTGCGTGCCGCGCCGGACGGCTTCGGCTGCGAAACCACCCTGGCGGTGGAGTACCGCGTCGAGGGCGGCATCGTCGCCCAGGCCGTGGCCAAGTTGGTCGGCGCCGCCCCGGATGCGCTGGTCGGCAAGGTGTTGCATCGGTTCAAGGCCTGGATCGAGTGCGGCGAAGTGCCGACGTTGCGCGACAACCCGTCCGCGCGCGGCCGCGACCACCACGAACACTAGGAGTCCGCCATGCGCGCACTGTGCTGGAACGGCGTCAACGATCTGCGGGTGGAAACGGTTCCCGACCCACGCATCGTCAACCCACGCGATGTCATCCTGAAGGTCGGCCTCAGCACCACCTGCGGCTCGGACCTGCATTTCATCGACGGCTACCTGCCGACGATGCGCGAAGGCGACATCATCGGCCACGAATTCATGGGCGAAGTGGTCGAGGTCGGACCGCAGGTGCGCAACCTGCGCGTCGGCCAGCGCGTGGTGGTGCCCTCGTTCATTTCTTGCGGCGAATGCTGGCACTGCGGGCGCCAGGAATTCTCGCTGTGCGACAACACCAACCCCAACTGGGAGATGCAGGAGCCGCTGCTTGGCTATCCGACCGCCGGCATCTACGGCTACACCCACGCCTTCGGCGGCTACGCCGGCTCGCATGCGGACTTCATCCGCGTGCCGCATGCCGACGTCGGCTGCTTCGCCATCCCGGAGGAGGTGGACGACGAGGACGCGCTGTTCCTGTCCGACGCCGGCCCCACCGGGTTCATGGGCGCCGATTTCTGCAGCATCCAGCCCGGCGCGACCGTGGCGGTGTGGGGGTGCGGCGGAGTCGGGCTGATGGCGCAGCAGAGCGCGCGGCTGCTGGGTGCCGAGCGGGTCATCGCCATCGATCGCCTGCCCGAGCGGCTGGCGCTGGCGCGCGACGTGCTCGGCAACGAGGTGATCGATTACAGCGCGGTCGACAGCGTGGTCGAGATGCTGCGCGAAATGACCGGCGGGCGCGGACCCGATGCCTGCATCGACGCAGTCGGCATGGAGGCGCATGGCACCGGCCTCGGCTACGCCTACGACCGGGTCAAGCAGGCGCTGCACCTACATACCGACCGCGGCCAGGCGTTGCGCGAGGCGATCCTGGCCTGCCGCAAGGGCGGCACGCTGTCGATCCTGGGCGTGTACGGGCTGATGGACAAGTTCCCGCTCGGTGCGGTGATGAACAAGGGGCTGACCGTACGCACCGCCCAGCAGCACGGCCAGCACTACGTGCCGCGCCTGCTGGAACTGGCGCGCAGCGGCGCGTTCAAGACGCGCTTCCTGGCCACGCACCGGATGCCGCTGGAGGAGGCGGCGCGCGGCTACGACCTGTTCAAGCACAAGCACGACGGCTGCGTCCGTGCGGTGTTCGTGCCGGGGCAGGCGGCCGCCGCGGCGGTGTAATAGTCTCCGCGCAGGCGGCGACCTAAGGTAGCGGCCATCTTTCTCCGCATCGCCGCCCGGTCGCCCCATGGGACACGATCACAGTCACGCCCCCACCGAGATCCGTCACGAGCAGCCCCTGTGGTGGGCGCTCGGCCTCACCGCGCTGTTCCTCGTGGTGGAAGTGGCCGGCGCCTTCGTCACCAACAGCCTGGCGCTGTTGTCCGATGCTGCGCACATGGCCACCGACACGCTGGCGCTGATGATCGCCTTGATCGCGGTGCGGCTGAGCCGGCGCCCCCCCGATGCCAAACGCAGCTACGGCTACGCGCGGCTGGAGGCGCTGGGTGCGTTGGTCAACGGCGCGCTGCTGTTCGTGGTGGCCGGTTACATCCTGTGGGAGGCGGTGCAGCGCTTCCGCCAGCCGCAGGAGATCGCCACCGTCGGCATGCTCGGCATCGCCGCGTTCGGCCTGCTGATCAACCTGATCTCGATGCGCCTGCTCAAGGCCGGCAGTGGCGAGAGCCTCAACATGAAGGGCGCCTACCTGGAAGTGTGGAGCGACATGCTCGGCTCGGTCGCGGTGATCGTCGGCGCGCTGGCGATCCGTGTCACCGGCTGGAAGCTGATCGATCCGATCCTGGCGGTGCTGATCGGCCTGTGGGTGCTGCCGCGGACCTGGGTATTGCTGCGCGAGGCGATCAACGTGCTGCTGGAAGGCGTGCCCAAGGGCGTGGACCTGGATGCGGTGCGCGGCTACCTGCAGGCGGCGCCCGGCGTGGCCAGCGTGCACGACCTGCACGTGTGGGCGCTGGCCTCCAGCACGCCGGCGCTGACCGCGCACGTGGTGGTGGCCGAGGGTGCCGACGCCGACGCATTGCGTGCCGCGCTCTGCGATGGCCTGCATGCGCGTTTCGACATCGATCACATCACCCTGCAGATGGAAGCCGGCCATTGCGGCGCCACGCCGTGTGGCGCGCCGGCCGCGGCGGGCGAGGGCGGTGGTCACGATCATCATGGGCATGGTCACGACGCGCACGATCATGCCCATGGCCATCGCGCGCACGGGCATGGCCATGCGCATGGGCATTCGCACCCGTAAACGGCGCGGTTGCTGGATGGCACGCCTGCCGGCGCCGCGGTCGTTTGCCGTTCCGGAGTGGCAGCCGTCGAGGACCGGGAATGCCGGTCGCGGCTGAAGCCGCTCCTGCGAGCGCCTTGGCGCCGACGGTCGCCGCGATGTCCGGATCATGCGCATGCGCGCGGCCCGTCGCCGCAACGCCGTCTTTTGTCGGAGCGGCTTCAGCCGCGATGGACGTTCTCGATCATGCCCGTCGTGGTTGAAGCCGCTCCTGCGCGGAATCTGTGCGCGCCTCAGACCACCGGTTCGCGCAGCGCCGGCGACTCCCAGCCCGGGCGCGGCGCGAAGCGCTCGCCATAACGCGCCTGCAGGGCGCGCAGGCGTGCCAGCAACACGTCGGCGCCGGCGGCGCGGATGTGCTGGATCGGGCCGCCCCGAAACGGGGCGAAGCCGGTGCCGAAGATCACGCCGGCATCGAGCAGGTCGGCGTCGGCGACCACGCCTTCGTGCAGGCAGGCCACCGCCTCGTTGAGCAGCGGCAGGATCAGGCGGTCTTCCAGGTCGTCCGGTGCGCGGTAGTCCTTGGCCAGCTCCGGCTTCTTGGCGCGGCCGTTCTCCCAGGTGTACAGGCCCTGGCCATCCTTCTTGCCGCGCTTGCCCGGCTCCACGGTCTGCAGCGCCGCCGGGATCGGCAGGCCCAGGAACGGCGCCAGCTCGGCGCCGACGCCGGCGGCCACGTCCAGGCCCACGGTGTCGATCAGTTCGATCGGACCCATCGGCATGCCGAACTTGACCGCGGCCTTGTCGATCGCCGGGCCGGGAATGCCTTCGGCATAGGCGGTGGCCGCTTCCAGCATGTACGGGAACAGCACGCGGTTGACCAGGAAGCCGGGGGTGCCGGCGACCGGCACCGGCAGCTTGTCGATCGCCTTGCAGAACGCGGCCAGCCGCTTCTGGTTCTCCGGCGCCAGGCCGTCGTGGCAGACGATCTCCACCAGCGGCATCTGCGCCACCGGGTTGAAGTAGTGCAGGCCGCCGAACTGCGCCGGGCGCTGGATGTGCTCGCGCAGCTCGGTCAGCGGGATCGAGGAGGTGTTGGTGCTGAGCAGCGCATTCGGCTGCATGCGCGGTTCCAGCGCCTGGTACAACTCGCGCTTGGCCTGCGGATTCTCAATGATCGCCTCGATCACCAAGTCGGCCGTCGGCACGCCGTCGCCGGCCAGGTCGCCCTTCAGCCGCGCCGCCACCGCCGGACGCTTGCTGTCGTCCTTGACCCGCTTGGCGAACAGTTCGCCAGCGCGGCTTAGCGCACCGTCGATGAAGCGCTGCTCACGGTCCTGCAGGGTCACCTCGAAGCCCTTGTAGGCCGACCAGGCGGCGATGTCGCCGCCCATCACACCGGCGCCGACCACATGCACGTGGCGGATGCCGTGCGCCTTGCCGCCCAGCGCCTTGAGCCGTTCGGTGAGGAAGAAGATGCGGATCAGGTTGCGCGCGGTGGGGGTGCTGGCCAGCTTGACCACGGCCTTGCGTTCGGCATCCAGGCGCGCCTGGATGCCGCTGCCACCGCTGCGTTCCCACACGCCGATCAGCGCGTACGGCGCCGGGTAGTGCTCCTTGCGCGCCTTGCGCGCCACCTGCTTGCGCATCTGCGGCGCCAACAGCTTGCGTGCCGGCCAGGTGTTGGTGGCCCAGGCGGTGGCGCGCTGCTTGAAGGGACGGGCGGTGCCGGACAGCGCCAGCGCCACCGCGGTATCGGTCAGCACGGCCGGCGCGGCGACCTTGTCGACCAGGCCCATCGCACGTGCCGCCGAGGCCGACACGGTGCGCCCGGTGAGCATCAGGTCCATCGCCGCCGGCGCGCCGATCAGCCGCGGCAGGCGCGCGCTGCCGCCCCAGCCGGGGAAGATGCCGAGCTTGGTCTCGGGCAGGCCGACGCGGGTGGCCGCATCGCTGGAGGCCACGCGGTACCGGCAGGCCAGGGCGATCTCTGTGCCGCCACCCATGCAGAAGCCGTGGATCGCCGCCACCGTGGGGCAGGGCAGTTCCGCCAGTTTCTGGAAGGTGGCCTGGCCGCGGCGGATGGCGTCGTTGACGGTGCCGCGGCGGTCGAATTCCTGGAACTCCTTGAGGTCGGCGCCGGCGATGAAGCCGTTGTCCTTGGCCGAGCGGATCACCACGCCCTTGGGCGGATCGATGGCGATGCGCTCGAGCAGGTCGCCCAGCTCCAGCAGCACGTCCTGCGACAGCGCGTTGACGGGCGCGTCCTGGCGGTCGAGGCTGAGCACGACGACGCCGTCGCCGCGGATGTCCGCTTGCCAGTGACTGAATCGGAGCCCGTCGAAGCCTGAAAGCATGGGGAGGACCATCCGCTTGTGTATGGAGAAGATCGTTATCATCCAGAGGTTGTTTCCGTCGCGTCAAATCCCAATGCAAGGGGATTGACGCGGGTCCCGCGACCGCTGGCCTTGCGCCAGCCTAACGGAACGCCGGTTAACGTCGTGGGGCGGCGATCCGCTGAGGGGCGCTGAACTTTTTTCCGAATTGGCGGTCAGAGGGTCCGACGTAGGTTGGGCTGACAGGAGTGCGGCCCGCTATGGCCGATGTCGAAACACCTCAGGAGCTGGACCTGGAACTGGTCCGGCGTGTGCAGCGCGGCGAGAGCGCGGCGTTCGATGTGCTGGTGCGCAAGTACCAGCATCGGATCGTCGGCCTGATCGGGCGCTACATCGCCGACTGGAGCGAATGTCAGGACGTGGCCCAGGACACCTTCATCCGCGCCTACCGCGCGATGGGGAGCTTCCGCGGCGACGCCCAGTTCTCTACATGGTTGCACCGGATCGCCGTGAACACCGCCAAGAACTACCTGGTCGCGCACAACCGCAGGCCGCCCACCGACGATGTCGACGTGCTCGATGCCGAGCAGTTCGACAGCGGCACCCGGCTGCGCGACACCGACACGCCCGAGCGCGAACTGATGCGCCAGGAGCTGGAACGCACGGTAATGAAGGCGGTCGACGCCTTGCCGGAAGAATTGCGCACCGCCATCACCCTGCGCGAGGTGGAGGGCATGAGCTACGAGGACATCGCGCAGAAGATGGGCTGCCCGATCGGCACCGTGCGTTCGCGGATCTTCCGCGCCCGCGAGGCCATCGACGCCGAACTCCGTCCCCTGCTGGATACCGACAGCGCCACCCGTGAGCGACACCGCGTATGACCGATAGCACGCCCTTTCCCAAGCCAGTGCCGGCGCCCGACAGCGCAGCGCCGGATAAGTTCGAGCTGCACTACCGGCAGCAATTGTCCGCCCTGATCGACGGCGAACTGCCGGCCGACGAAGCGCGCTTCGTGCTGCGCCGGCTGCAGCACGACGAGGAGCTGTCCGGCTGCCACGAGCGCTGGCAGCTGTGCGGCGACATCCTGCGCGGGCGCGTCAGCGTGCCGGCGCCCAGCGATTTCAGCGCCCGCGTGCGCCAGGCGGTGGCCGCCGAAGCGCAGCAGGCCGCGCGCGCCCAAGTGGCCAGCGCGGCCGGCAAGCGTCGCACCTGGCGCTGGGGCGGCAGTGCGGCCCTGGCCGCCTCGGTCGCCCTGCTGGCCCTGTTCGTGACCCAGCGCCTGCCGCAGACCCCCGAGGCGCTGACGCCGGCGCAGGTGGCCGATGCCACCGCGCCGACGCCGGCGCCTGTCGCCACCACGCCGCAGGTCCCGACGCCCGCACCGGCGCCGGCGCCGGCCGATCCGCAGGGCGACCTCGCCGCGGCCGTCGCGGCGGCGCCGGCGATGGCGATCGCGGCCAACCGCCGCCAGGAAGCGGCGGCGCGACGCGAGGCCGCGCGCAGCGAGCAGGCCGCGCGGCCCCGCAGCGCCCCGGCCGAGCGCGCCTATGCCGCGGCGGCGCCCACCAGGCCGCAAGCCAAGACGCCCGCGCAGACGCCGTTCGTGGCGCCGGTCGTGCCTCCGACGATGGTCGCGCAACGCGCCAGCGATCCGTTCGGGCATCCGGCCGCGCCGCTGCAGGCCCGGCCGTGGCCGCGCTCGACGCTGCCGGCCGCCGATGCCGGCAGCGCCTTCACTGCCAGCTTCCCGCGCAGCGGCGCGGACCCGGCGGCGTTCTATCCGTTCGAACCCCGATTGCCTGCCGACGCCGTGGCCAACCCGCCGCCGCAGCAGCAGCCCTGACCCCGCGCGCCGGCAGGCGTCCTGCTTCGACCCGGCGCGTGGTCCCCGTTGCTTCGTCCCCTCGTTCTTCCCCTTCCCGAACCGGAGGCTCGCGTCCGATGACTCACCGTATCCGCCACCATCTGTTGGGCCTGCTGGCGCTGACCGTGCCGCTGGCCGCCTGCGCGCAGCAGCCCAGCCCCAGCGCCGCCAGCGCCACGCCGCCGGCCGCGCAGTCCGCGCCGGCACCGCAACTGGTCGGCAACCTTCCCGATTTCACCCGGCTGGTCGAGCAGGTCGGGCCGGGCGTGGTCAATGTCGAGACCACCATCAGCCGCCGCGCCGCGGCCGCGCGCTCCGGCGGCGGCATGCCCGACGACGACCAGATCCCCGAGTTCTTCCGCCGCTTCTTTGGTCCGGAGGGCATGCCGGGCATGCCCGGGCAGCCGCGCGGCGGCGCGCCGGACGACGATGGTCCCGCGGGCCGCTCGATGGGCTCGGGCTTCATCATCTCGCCCGATGGCTACGTGCTGACCAACCACCACGTGGTCGACGGCGCCAGCGAGGTCAAGGTCAAGCTCACCGACCGCCGCGAGTTCACCGCCAAGGTGGTCGGCAGCGACCAGCAGTACGACGTGGCGCTGCTGAAGATCGACGGCAAGAACCTGCCGACGGTGCGCATCGGCGACTCCAACCTGCTCAAGCCCGGCCAGTGGGTGGTGGCGATCGGCTCGCCGTTCGGCCTGGACCACTCGGTCACCGCCGGCATCGTCAGCGCCACCGGTCGCAGCAACCCTTATGCCGACCAGCGCTACGTGCCGTTCATCCAGACCGACGTGGCGATCAACCAGGGCAATTCCGGCGGCCCGCTGCTCAACACCCGCGGCGAAGTGGTCGGCATCAACTCGCAGATCTTCTCCGCCTCCGGCGGCTACATGGGCATCAGCTTCGCGATCCCGATCGACCTGGCGATGAGCGCGGTCGAGCAGATCAAGAAGACCGGCAAGGTCACCCGCGCCCAGCTTGGGGTGATGGTCGGCGCCATCGATTCGCTGAAGGCGCAGGGCCTGGGCCTGCCGGATACGCGCGGCGCGCTGGTCAACCAATTGGTCCAGGGCAGCCCGGCGGCCAAGGCCGGGCTGGAAGTGGGCGATGTGATCCGCACGGTCAACGGCACCGAGATCGGCGCCTCCAGCGACCTGCCGCCGATGATCGGCGCGATGCAGCCGGGCGCCAAGGTGCGCCTGGGCATCCTGCGCGACGGCAAGCCGCGCGAGCTGACCGTGCAGTTGACCGCGCTGGCCGACGACGCCCAGCCCAACGCCGGCCCGGTGGTGGGCGACAACGCCGCCCCGGCCACCGGGGCCAACGCGCTGCTCGGCATCGACGTGGCGGATCTGGACGCCGCCACCCGCCAGCAACTGGGCGTGGAGCCGGGCAAGGGCGTGCGCATCACCGCGGTGACCGGCCGCGCCGCGCGCGACGCGCAGCTGGTGCCGGGCATGGTGATCCTGCAGGTCGGGCGCACGCCGATCGGCAGCGTGGCGGCCCTGAACCAGCAGCTGAGCGCCTACAAGAAGGGCGACGTGGTGATGCTGCTGATCCGCGTCCGCGACACCACCAGCTTCGTCGCGGTACGCGCCGGCGGCTGATCCCGCGCGCCCGGCCGTGGCCGGGCGCCATCCCCGGCGCCGATCCAGCCGGGTCGGCGCCCGGGGCCGGGGGGCGAATCCGGCGGTCGTCACCAGCGGCCGCCGGCCATGCGATAATGGCCCGTTATCCTGACGACGGTCCTGGCCGCCGCCCACCTCATGTCCTCTGATTCGATGCGGAACATCCGCAACTTCTCCATCATCGCCCACGTCGACCACGGCAAATCGACCCTGGCCGATCGCATCATCCAACTCTGCGGCGGCCTGCAGGCGCGCGAGATGGAAGCGCAGGTGCTCGACTCCAACCCGATCGAGCGCGAACGCGGCATCACCATCAAGGCCCAGTCCGTGTCGCTGCCGTACACCGCGCAGGACGGGCAGGTCTACCACCTGAACTTCATCGACACCCCCGGCCACGTCGACTTCTCCTACGAGGTCAGCCGCTCGCTGGCCGCCTGCGAGGGCGCGCTGCTGGTGGTGGACGCGGCGCAGGGCGTGGAAGCGCAGTCGGTGGCCAACTGCTACACCGCGGTGGAGCAGGGCCTGGAAGTGGTGCCGGTGCTGAACAAGATCGACCTGCCCACCGCCGACATCGACCGCGCCAAGGCCGAGATCGAGGCGGTGATCGGCATCGACGCCACCGACGCGGTCGCGGTCAGCGCCAAGACCGGGCTGAACGTGCGCGACGTGCTGGAGGCGATCGTGCAGCGCATCCCGCCGCCGGTGCCGCGCGACACCGACAAGCTGCAGGCGCTGATCATCGACTCCTGGTTCGACAACTACCTGGGCGTGGTCTCGCTGGTGCGGGTGATGCAGGGCGAGATCAAGGCCGGCGACAAGCTGCTGGTGATGTCCACCGGCCGCACCCACCAGGTCGACAACGTCGGCGTGTTCACGCCCAAGCGCAAGGTGCTGCCGGCGCTGCGCGCGGGCGAGGTGGGCTGGGTCACCGCCAGCATCAAGGACGTGCACGGCGCGCCGGTCGGCGACACCCTGACCCTGGCCGGCGACCCGGCCAGCAAGCCGCTGCCCGGCTTCCAGGAAATGCAGCCGCGCGTGTTCGCCGGCCTGTTCCCGGTCGATGCCGAGGACTACACCAACCTGCGCGAGGCGCTGGACAAGCTGCGCCTGAACGACGCGGCGCTGCGCTTCGAGCCGGAAAGCTCCGAGGCGATGGGTTTCGGCTTCCGCTGCGGCTTCCTCGGCATGCTGCACATGGAGATCGTGCAGGAGCGCCTGGAGCGCGAGTACAACCTGGACCTGATCAGCACCGCGCCGACGGTGGTCTACGAGGTGCTGAAGACCGACGGCAGCATCATCAGCATGGACAACCCGGCCAAGCTGCCGCCGGTGAACATGGTCGAGGAGATCCGCGAGCCGATCATCCGCGCCAACATCCTCACCCCCGAGGAATACATCGGCAACATCATCAAGCTGTGTGAGGAAAAGCGCGGCAGCCAGATCGGCATCAACTACCTGGGTAGCCAGGTGCAGATCAGCTACGAACTGCCGATGGCCGAGGTGGTGCTGGACTTCTTCGACAAGCTCAAGTCGGTCAGCCGCGGCTACGCCTCGCTGGACTACCACTTCGTGCGCTTCGACACCGGCCCGTTCGTGCGCGTGGACGTGCTGATCAACGGTGACAAGGTCGATGCGCTGTCGCTGATCGCGCACCGCAGCCACGCCGATCGCCGCGGCCGCGAGCTGTGCGAGAAGATGAAGGACCTGATCCCGCGGCAGATGTTCGACGTGGCGATCCAGGCCGCGATCGGCTCGCAGATCATCGCCCGCACCACGGTCAAGGCGATGCGCAAGAACGTGCTGGCCAAGTGCTATGGTGGCGACGTCTCGCGCAAGAAGAAGCTGTTGGAAAAGCAGAAAGAAGGCAAGAAGCGCATGAAGCAGGTCGGCCGCGTGGAAATCCCGCAGGAAGCCTTCCTGGCTGTGCTGCAGATGGACAAGTAGCTGGGAATCGTGAATAGGGAATGGGGAATGGAAGGAGCGCATGCTCTTGCCTTCCCGATTTCCCATTCTCCATTCCCGATTCCCATTCCAAAGGAATACGAATGAAATGGTTTGAAATCGCGCTGGTGGTCCTGACCTTCGCCACCGGCATCATCACCCTGCTGGACAAGCTGTTCTTCGCCAAGCGCCGTGCCGCGCGGGCCGGGTTGCTGGACGCCGAGCCGGTGCTGGTGGACTACTCGCGGGCGTTCTTCCCGGTGCTGGCGGTGGTGCTGATCCTGCGCAGCTTCATCGCCGAGCCGTACAAGATCCCGTCCAGCTCGATGATGCCGAACCTGCTGGTCGGCGATTTCATCCTGGTCAACAAGTTCTCCTACGGCTTCCGCCTGCCGATCACCAACCAGAAGATCATTCCGGTCGGCGAGCCCAAGCGCGGCGACGTGGTGGTGTTCAAGCCGCCGCACAAGCCGGACGAGAACTGGATCAAGCGCGTGATCGGCCTGCCGGGCGACCGCATCGGCTTCCACGGCGACACCCTGTACATCAACGGCACGCCGATGAAGTACAAGGTGATGGGCGAGTACGTCGGCAAGGGCAAGGGCGCGGAAATGACCGGCGCCACGCTGCTCACCGAATACCTGCCGGGCCGTCCCCACACCGAACTGGAATGGATCGACCGCAACAATCCGGCCGGCCAGGGCGACTGGGTGGTGCCGCCGGGCAAGTACTTCGTGATGGGCGATAATCGCGACAACAGCGAGGACAGCCGGTTCTGGACCCAGACCCATTTCCTGCCCGAGGAGAACCTGCGCGGCAAGGCGTTCCTGATCTGGCTCAATTGCGAAGGGTGGTTCTGCAGCGGCAGTTTCGATCCGTCGCGGATCGGAACGACCATTCAGTGACTTGCGTGAGGGGAAGCGCGATGAAGCACAAGCAAAGTGGCATGACCTTGACCTCGTTCGTGATCGTGCTGGCGGTGGTCGGATTCTTCGTCTACATCGGCATGAAGCTGTTCCCGATGTACATGGAGTTCTATGCCGTGCGCTCGGCGATGAAGGGCCTGGCGACGGAAGCCGGCAGCGCCGAGATGGACCCGTCGCAGGCCAAGGCCTCGCTGTTCCGGCGCCTGGACATCAACAACTCGGACAACGTGAAGCCGAGCGACGTCACCTTCGAGCGCACCGATACCGGGGTGAAGATGCACGTGGCCTACGAAGTGCGCCGCCCGTTGATCGCCAATCTGGACGTGGTCGGCAAGTTCGACGCCACCCAGGACCTGACGACGCGTGGTGGCCAGTAAGACCATCCTGCGCGGTGACCGCATCGGTCACCGCTTCGCCGAGCCGCAGTTGCTGGCGCAGGCGCTGACCCATCGCAGCGCCGGTGCGCCGCACAACGAACGCCTGGAGTTCCTCGGCGACGGCATCGTCAACCTGCTGATCGCCGAGGCGCTGTACCAGCGCTGGCCCAAGGCCGACGAAGGCGCGCTGACCCGCGCCCGCGCCGAGCTGGTGCGCGAGGCCTCGCTGGCCGCGATCGGCCGGCAGCTGGAGCTGGGCGAACGCCTGACCCTGGGGCCGGGCGAGATGAAGTCCGGCGGCCATCGCCGCGACTCGATCCTGGCCGATGCGGTGGAGGCCGTGGTCGCGGCGATCTACCTGGATGCCGGCTTCGAGACCTGCCGCGCCACGATCCTGCCCTGGTTCGAGGCGGCGCTGGCGGCGCTGCCGGTCGGCAAGGTGGAGAAGGACGCCAAGACCCGCCTGCAGGAATGGCTGCAGGCCCGGCAGCGGAGCCTGCCGGCCTACGAACTGATCAGCGAGACCGGCGACGACCACGCCAAACTATTCCGGGTACGCTGCGTACTCGCCGAGCCCGCCCTGGTGACCGAGGGCGAGGGCACCTCGCGGCGCCTGGCCGAGCAGCAGGCCGCCGCCGCCGCCATCGAGCAACTGGATTCGAGCAAGTGAACGAGCAAGCCACCCCCCCTTACCGCAGCGGCAGCGTGGCCGTGATCGGCCGCCCCAACGTGGGCAAGTCCACCCTGACCAACGCCCTGGTGGGCGCCAAGGTCAGCATCGTCTCCAACCGGCCGCAGACCACCCGGCACCGGCTGCTGGGCATCGCCAGCTTCCCGGCCGGCCAGTTGCTGCTGGTCGATACCCCGGGCCTGCACCGCGAGCAGAAGCGCGCCATGAACCGGGTGATGAACCGCGCCGCGCGCGGCTCGCTGGAAGGCGTGGACGCCGGCCTGCTGGTGATCGAAGCCGGGCGTTGGGACGAGGAGGACACGCTGGCGTTCAACGTGCTCAGCGACGCCGGCATTCCGGTGGTGCTGGTGGTCAACAAGGTCGACCGGCTCAAGGACAAGACCGCGCTGCTGCCGTTCCTGCAGCAGGTCAGCGAGGGCCGCAGCTTCGCCGCGGTGCACCCGATCTCCGCGCTCAAGCGCAAGGGCCTGGAGGCGCTGGTGCGCGACCTGCTGGCCTTGGTGCCGGAAGCGCCGCCGATGTTCGGCGAGGACGAGATCACCGACCGCAGCCAGCGCTTCCTGGCCGGCGAACTGGTGCGCGAGCAGTTGATGCGCCAGCTCGGCGAGGAACTGCCGTACGCGACCACCGTGGAGATCGAACGCTTCGCCGAGGACGGCGCGCTGCTGCGCATCGGCGCGGTGATCTGGGTCGAGCGCGAAGGCCAGAAAGCCATCGTGATCGGCAAGGGCGGCACCCGCCTGAAGGACATCGGCGCCAAGGCCCGCCAGCAGATGGAGCGCCTGTTCGGCGCCAAGGTGTTCCTGGAGACCTGGGTGCGCGTGCGCGAGGGCTGGTCCGACGACGAGGCGGCGCTGAAGGCGTTCGGGTACGGGGAATAACGCCGGGAATAGTGAATCGGGAATCGGATTTCCGCGTGTCCCAGGCAATCGTGGTATGTGTAGGAGCGGCTTCAGCCGCGACCGGTTTTCCCGGTAACCTCCATCGCCGCTGAAGCTGCTCCTGCCGGAAAAGCCGCCTTTTCATCGGATCGCTCGGCAATGATTCGGGCCTGCCTTCCGATTCCCCATTCCCTACTCCCCATTCCCAGCTCCCACCGCCTTGATCGAGCACGAACCCGGTTTCGTCCTGCATGCGCGGCCCTGGCGCGAGACCAGCCTGCTGGTGGAGGTGCTGAGCGTGCACCACGGCCGGCTCGGCGTGCTGGCGCGCGGCGTGCAGGGGCCGAAAAAGCAGGCCTTGCGCGCGGCGCTGCAGCCGCTGCAGTCGATCCGCTTCAGCGCGCAGCGCCGCGGCGAACTGGCGCAACTGCGCGCGGCCGAGGCCGTGGACACGGCGCCGCGGCTCAGCGGCGAGGCGATGCTGGCCGGCTTCTACATCAACGAACTGACCCTGCGCCTGGCGCCGCGCGACGACCCGGCGCCGGACCTGTACCTGGCCTATGCGCGGGTGCGGGCGCGGCTGGCGGCCGAGGCGCCGCTGGCCTGGTCGCTGCGCTGCTTCGAGCGCGACCTGCTGGAGGCGCTGGGCGTGGGCTTCGACCTGCGCCACGACGGCGACGGCGAGCCGATCGACCCGGCCGCGCGCTATGTGCTCGACGCCGAGCACGGACCGCGCCGGTTGTTGAGCGACCGCGGCCACGACCAGCGCAGCGGGATGGCGACCGGGCGCGCCCTGCTGGCCCTGGCCGACGACGCCGAACCGGTCGCCGAGGATCTGCCCGGCCTGCGCCGCGGCATGCGCGTGGTGCTGCTGCACCACCTCGGCGGGCGCGGCCTGAAGTCCTGGGAAATGGTCGAGGACCTGGCGCGGCAGCGCAGCGCCGCCGCCACCGCGGCGGAGTCGGCAGTGACCGTGGCGACGCCGGAGGCGGACGCGGAGCTGGATGCGCAGGCCGATTCGACGTTGGCGTCCACGCCGGAGGCGCCGCTTCGGTCGCCGCCGTCCGCGGCATCGTGATGGCGTCGGATCGGCAGCGCCGGGCAGTCGGCACGACGGTGCCAGCGTGCGCCTGCGTCGGCCGCACCTCAACCGGAGGCGGGTAGTTCGTAGGAGCGGCTCTTGTCCCCTTTTGCGGGATCAGCCGCGCCGGGCGTTCCTGGCAATGCCCGGCGCAGCCAATCTCGCAGAAGGGAAGAAGAGCCGTTTCCGTAACGCCGCTTCATCGTGATCGGCGGCGTCCACGCGTGAGTGCCGCGCTGCTGTTGCGGCCGCGCGCAGCGACAGCCGCGGCAGGCAGCCGCTCAGCGCCAATCGATCCGCAGGCTCAGCGCGGCATTGCGCGCCTCGCCCAGCGTGTGCTGGTTCCAGTAGCTGCGATCGAACAGATTGTTGAGGTTGCCGGTCAACAGCGCGTCGTAGCCGCCCAGCGTGGTGGCGTACTGGAAGCCCACCGCGGCGACGGTGTGCCCGGGGATGAGCACGCGGTTCTGATCCTCGTAATACGCGTCGCCGGAGTAGCGCACGTTGCCGTGCAGGCTCAGGCCACGCACGCCCGGTACGCGCCAGGTGGCATTGGCCAGCAGTTGCCGGCGTGCGGCGCCGGCCGGGCGGTTGCCGCGCAGGGCCGCGTTGTCCGGCGACAGATCCTCCAGACGCGGGTCCATCCACAGCCCGCCGCCGCCCAGTTCCAGATCGTCGGTCACGCCGACGCTGCCGATCACTTCCAGTCCGCGATACAGGGTCAGGCCGTCCTGGGTCAGGTAGCGCTGGCCGTCGCGGTAGGCGTCGATCTGGGCGCCGCGTTCGATGCGGAACGCGGCGGTGGTCAGGGCGAAGCGCCCGCTCTGCAACTTGGCGCCCAACTCGTACTGCTTGCTCACCGTCGGTTGCAGCACGCTGCCGGCATTGGCGTAGGCGAGCACCGCATCGCTCCCCACGCGGCTGCCCGGTTCCAGTGCTTCCACGTAGCTGGCGTAGAGCGAGATGTCGTCGATGGGTTTGTAGATCAGCGCGACGGTCGGGGTCGTCACCGAGGTGCGGTAACCGCTGTCCACGGCCGCGTCGCCATCCAGATCGCGCTGCTGATAGTCCACGTGGCGCGCGCCGAGGATGGCCCGCCAGTGCTCGCCGAACTGCATGGTGTCGCTGACGAACACCGCCTTCTGGCGCAGGTCGGCGCTGACCGGCGCCAGGCTGTAGTCCGGGCGGCGGGTCGGGCGGTAGGTCTGCTGGCGGTAGAGGTTGCCGGTGAACTCCTGGCTCCAGGAGAACGCCTTGCTCCATTGATCCCATTGGCGCTGCACCGAGGCGCCGAACACCAGCGTGTGCGCGATCGGGCCGGTGTCTGCGTGGCCGGTGACCAGCAGTTGCGCTGCGCTGTTGCGCAGCACTCCGGCGAAGTCGTAGACCACGCCATCGTAGTCGCCGGCTTCATTGAGCAGGTTGCCGAACGTCTTGTGCGATTCGTGCCGGCGGCGGCTGCCGCCCAGGCTCAGCGCCGCGCTCCAGCGTTCGTCGATGCGCCAGGTCAGGCCGGTGGTCGCGTGCAGCAGGGCGGTCCTGTAATAGGCGCCGTCGACGCGGATCTTGGCGTAGTCGTTGGTCGGTCGCGGCAGGTGCGCGCCGTCGTAGCTGTCCCAGTAGAAGTACAGCGGTTCGTGCTCGAGCGTGTTGCGCTCGTGCACCACTTCCGCATGCCAGGTCAGGTTCTCGGCGATCGGTTGCTCGACCGCCAGCGCCAGCGTCTTCCGGTCGATGCCGGCGCCGTTGTAGGCATCGCCGCGTTCGATGCCGCCGTTGAGACGGTACCCGAAGGAGTCCGGCCCGTTGGCGCGCCCGCCGGCGTCGAGCTGGGCCGAGAATGCGCTGTCGTTGCGATAGCCGAAGGTGGTGGCCAGCAGCGCGGTGTCGGTGGGGCGCTTGGTCTGGTAGCTGACGATGCCGCCGGGCGTGCCGAAGCCGTACATGAAGCCGCCCAGGCCCTTCAGCGCCTGCACCGATTGCACCGCTTCCAGCGGGAACTCGCCGCCCCATTCCATCAGCATCGGCACGCCGTCTACGTAGAAATTGCGCACCTCGATGCCGCGGATCTGCGTACCCCACCAGTTGGTGCTGGCCGGCGGCTCGGCGGCGAACACCGACGGATCGTTGATGAAGATCTGCCCCAGCGTGGTGGCCTGGCGCCGCGCGATCTCGGGTTCTTCGACCAGCGCCACCGAGAACGGCGTGTCCAGCAGGCGGGACGTGCCCAGCGCGCCGACCGCCGCGTCCTGCTGCAGGTCCAGGCTGAGCCGCTGGCCCTTGACCATGACCGTGTCCAGTTGCGTGGCATCGGCCGGTGGCTGGGCATCGCGGGTGTCGTCGTCGGTGGCGGCGTCCTGGGCGTTGGCCGAGGTGGACGCGGCGGCCACGAGGGCGACCAGCAAGGCGCGGGCGAGCAGGCCCATCGCCGGCGCTTGCCGGTGGAGTGAAGTCTGAAACATGCGATGCCCCTGTTGCCGTAATGACCGGACGGGGCGATGGCTGGTCCGAAGATGTCGTCGGGGCGTTAATTTAGTTGATAAAGAATCTCATTTGCAACTTGGCCGTCACGAGCACCAGTGCAGTACGGGATCCGTGACGGGAGGTGGGGGACGAGAGTGGCCCAGGCCAGGATCGCAAGGCAGCGTCCGACGCGCCGGTCGCGGCCGACGCCGCCTCGCGCAGAAGATCGAACGCCATCCCCAATCCCCAATCCCGGCTCTCAGTGCAACAACGCCGCCACCGCCTCGCTGAACTGGTGGCGGGCCTGCGAGGAGGTCGGGTCGCCGTGCAACTGGCGCACGGCGCGCGCCAGGCGGGCGGCGCCGACGAAGCCGCAGCTGGCCTGCAGCCGGTGCAGGTGGCTGCGTACGGCCTGGTCGTCGCTGAGCTGCAGGGCCGAGGCGACCGCGTCGCGGGTGCCGGGCAGTTCGGCCAGGAACAATTCGCGCAGGGCGATCAGGTGCGCGCGCTCGCCATTGAGCGCAGCCAGCGCGGTGGTCTCGTCCCAGTCCAGGGTCGGCTCGGCGGTACCGGGTGCACCGCCGAGGCGGCCGCGCGCCAGTAGCCGGCGTACCGACTGCAGCAGTCGCTCGGTGCTGAGCGGCTTGAGCAGGACGTCGGCGAACCCGGCGTCGAGCAGCTGGGCGCGAAGCGTGGCGCTGGCGTCGGCGGTATGGGCCAGCCCCAGGGTGCCGGGGCGCTGCCGCTGCAACTCGTGCAGCAACTCGCTGCCGCTGCCGTCGGGCAGGTTGGCGTCGATCAGCCACAGGTCGTGCGCCTGCGTCTGCGCGCGGGCGAGGGCGCTGGCGACGGAGTCGGCCAGGTCCACGTGTGCCGGCAACGCCTGCAGGGTCGCGTCGAAGAAGGCGCGGCTGATCGGGTCGTCTTCGACGAGCAGCAGTCGCGTTACCGGGTCCTGGGTCGATGCCATGCTGAGCCTCCATGCGGCGTGGTCGCATCCCGCGCGGCGGCGCGCGTGCGTCGCGCCACTTTGCCTCGCCGGCGCGGCAATCGCAAGCCGGTCCCGGCCCGGTCCATCTGCGACAATGGCCGCCCTTTTCCGCCCGCAGCCTGTTGCCACGTGGCCCGATCCAGAAACCGTCTCGACCGCACGCCCTTCCAGACCGACATCGCCGACCTCAGCCACGATGGCCGCGGCGTGGCCCGCCGCGAGGGCGACAAGGTCGCCTTCGTCGCCGGCGCGCTGCCCGGCGAGACCGTCCTGGCCGAACCCACCGCGCGCAACCGCCACTTCGACGAGGCGCGCACCGTGCAGGTGCTGCAGGCCTCGCCGCAGCGGGTGACGCCGCGCTGCCCGCATTTCGGGGTCTGCGCCGGCTGCGTCCTGCAACACCTGGCCGAGGACCAGCAGATCGTCGCCAAGCAGCGGGTGCTGACCGAGAACCTGGAGCGCATCGGCCACGTGACCCCGCAGGCGGTGCTGCCGGCGCTGACCGGCGCGCCCTGGGGCTACCGGCGCAAGGGCCGTTTCTCGGTGCGGCGGGTGGAGAAGAAGGACAAGACCCTGGTCGGCTTCCGCGAGCAGGACCCGCGCTTCGTCGCCGACCTGTCGGTCTGCCATACGGTGATCCCGCAGATCGGCTTCAAGGTGAGCGCGCTGGCGGAGCTGGTCGAAAGCCTGGACGGCAAGCGCGACATCCCGCAGATCGAGTTCATCGCCGGCGACGCCGCGGTGGCGCTGACCTTCCGGCACATGCAGCCGCTGAGCGCGCGCGACCAGGACGCGCTGATCGCCTTCGCCCAGGAACACGATTTCGCCATCTTCCTGCAGCCCGGTGGCGTGGACAGCGTGCACCCGCTGTATCCGCAGGAGGTGCCGCTGTCGTTCCGGCTGCCGCAGTGGGACGTGGAACTGGCGTTCCGGCCGCTGGACTTCATCCAGGTCAATGCCGCGCTCAACGAGAAGATGATCGCGCACGCGCTGGCGCTGCTCGACGCGCAGCCTGGCGACCGGGTGCTGGACCTGTTCTGCGGCCTGGGCAACTTCACCCTGCCGCTGGCGCGCACCGTGCGCGAGGTGGTCGGCGTGGAAGGCGACGCCGGGCTGGTGGCACGCGCGCGGGAAAACGCGCAGCGCAACGGCCTGGACAACGCCCAGTTCTTCGCCGCCGACCTGACCCAGGACCAGCGCCAGGCGCCGTGGATGCGCCAGGGCTTCGACAAGCTGCTGCTGGACCCGCCGCGCTCCGGCGCGCTGGAAGTGCTGCAGCAACTGCCGCTGAAGCAGTTCCAGCGCATCGTCTACGTCAGCTGCCATCCCGGCTCGCTGGCGCGCGACGCCGGCTACCTGGTCAACGACCAGGGTTTCGTGCTCAAGGCCGCCGGCGCGATGGACATGTTCCCGCATACCGCGCATGTGGAGAGCATTGCGGTGTTTGAGAAGCCGGGAATGGGGAATCGGGAGTAGGGATTCGTCACGGCGGCTGCGCGCGCGGTTTAAGCTTTTTCCATTCTCCTTTCCCTATTCCCTATTCCCATGGCCATCGAAATCGAACGCAAATTCCTGGTGACCGGCGACGGTTGGCGCGCGGCGGCGCATGCGGTGATGCCGATGGCGCAGGGCTATCTCAACGACCAGGCGGCGCTGGCCAGCGGGGCGCAGAAGGCGTCGGTGCGGGTGCGGGTGCAGGGCGAGGAGGCGTTTCTCAACCTGAAGTCGCGCGAGCTCGGGCATACCCGCCAGGAGTTCGAGTATCCGATTCCGCCGGACGATGCGCGCGCGCTGCTGGCGCTGTGCGTGGGCGGGCTGATCGACAAGCGCCGGCATCTCGTGCAGCACCAGGGCCACCTCTGGGAAGTGGACGAGTTCCTCGGCGACAACGCCGGGCTGGTGGTCGCCGAGATCGAGCTGGACAGCGCCGACGAGACGTTCGCCAGGCCGGACTGGCTCGGCGCCGAAGTCACCGACGACCCGCGGTACTACAACGTGGCGCTGGCAAGCCGCCCATTCTGCGAGTGGCAGGGATTGGGGAGTGGGGATTCGGGATTGGTAAAAGCGTAAAGCCAAACGCCGCACGCGGCCCGCTTTTGCGAATCCCCAATCCCGAATCCCCGCTTCTCGCGGCAATCGGGCTTATGCTTTCGCCAATCCCGAATCTCCAATCCCGAATCCCCGCTCATGCGCATCGACATCTGGTCCGACGTGGTCTGCCCCTGGTGCTGGATCGGCAAGCGCCGGTTGCAGCACGGTCTCGCGTCGCTCGGCGCGGACGCGCCGGCGCTGGAGATCCACTGGCATCCGTATTTGCTGGATCCGGACGCCGGCACCGAGCCGGTGCCGCTGCGCGAGGCCTATGCGGCCAAGTTCGGCGGTGCGGCGCGTACCGAGCAGATCCTGGCGCAGACCCAGGCCACCGCACGCGCCGAAGGCCTGCCGTTCGACTTCGGCCGCGGCCAGGTGCGGGTGACCACGCTGCCGGCGCACCGGCTGCTGTGGCTGGCCGCGCGCGAGGGCGACGTCGATGCGGTCGCCGAGGCGTTGTTCCACGCGCACTTCGCCGAGGGCCGCAACCTGGCCGATGTGCAGACGCTGTGCGAGGCCGGCGCCGCGGGCGGGCTGTCGGCGGCGCGGGTGCAGGCGCTGCTGGAAGGCGACGAGGGCCTGGACGAGGTGCAGGCGGAACTGCAGCAGGCGCAGGCGATGGGGATCCGCGCGGTGCCCACCTACGTCATCGATGGCCGCCAGGCGCTGCAGGGCGCGCAGCCGCCGGAGGTGTTCGCCGCCACGGTGCGCGGCCTGCTGGCCGACGCCCAGGCGGGCCGCGAGTGCGGTCCGGACGGCTGCGAGGTCTAGAAAGGCGCGCGCGGCGCATCGAGTTCCGCGCCATGGGGCGCGTGCTGGGCAGCCATATGCGGCGAAAGACGGCGGGCCGCGGTGGTGCGCAGGGGGGCCTGCCGGTCCTGACGTCAGGTGGCCTGCGCGTCTCCCGCATCCCGCACCACTGCACCGGCCCATGACTGCTGGCAGGAGGATCCCCTGCGGTGGTACCGGCCATGCGGCCCGGCCCGGATTGCCCGGCGCCTCGCTGCGCACGCCACCGCTGCGCACGCAGTTCGTTACCGCCGCATGTCAGCTTGCGCGGCGCAACCTGCCGCCGACGCCGGCATCTGCGACAATGCCGGCCCACAGGCGCCTGAACCGCGCCGGCAGGAGAATCCCCCGCATGCTCGCGATCGGCGTTGCCGGTACCGAACTCACCGCGCAGGAGCGCGACTGGCTGCAGCACGATGCGGTGGCCGGCGTGGTCCTGTTCAAACGCAATTTCGCCTCGCGCGCGCAGGTGACCGAGCTGAGCGCGGCGATCCGCGCCGCCGCGCCGCGGCCGCTGCTGATCTGCGTGGACCAGGAGGGCGGCCGCGTGCAGCGCTTCCGCGAGGGCTACAGCGCGCTGCCGCCGCTGCACGGCTTCGGCGCGCTGTATGCGCGCGATACGGCCGCGGCGCTGCAGATGGCCGAGCAGCACGCCTGGCTGATGGCCAGCGAGATCCGCGCCAGCGGCGTCGACCTGAGCTTCGCCCCGGTGCTGGACCTGGCCCGCGGCAACCGCGCCATCGGCGACCGAGCCTTCAGCGACGACCCGCAGGTGGTCGCCGCCTTCGCCGAAGCCTATGTGCGCGGCATGCACAGCGTCGGCATGGGCGCCACCCTCAAGCACTTCCCTGGCCACGGCACCGTGCTGGAGGACACCCACGTCGACAACGCCGAAGACCCACGTCCGCTGGAGACCCTGCGCCAGGAAGACCTGGTGCCGTTCGCCGCCGGCATCGCCGCCGGCGCCGATGCGGTGATGATGGCGCACGTGGTCTATCCGCAGGTGGCGCCGGAGCCGGCCGGCTACTCGCCGCGCTGGATCCAGCAGATCCTGCGCCAGGACCTGGGCTTCCGCGGCGTGGTGTTCTCCGACGACATCGGCATGGCCGCCTCGTTCGCCGCCGGCGGTGTCGCTGCGCGGGTCACCGCGCACCTGGACGCCGGCTGCGACGTGGTCCTGGTCTGCCACCCGGAACTGGTCGAAGATTCCTTGCAGGCGGTGCGCGACCGCCCGCTCAACACTGCCGCGCTGCTCGGCCTGATCGGCCGCGGCGGCCTCGGCTGGGACGGCCTGCTGGCCGACGCCCGCTACGGCCACACCCAATCCCATCTGCTCTCCACCTTCGGAAAAACCGCCTGATGTCCACTCTCACCATCGCCCAGGCCCTGGCCCAGGCCGACCTGCTGGTCGATCGCACGCGCATCGACCAGGCCATTGCCCACATGGCCGACGCCATCGCTGCCGATTATCGCGGCGAAAACCCGGTCTATCTGACCATCATGCATGGCGCGCTGCCGTTCGCCGGCCAGCTGGCGCTGGAACTGGGCAGCCGCGGCCAGGACCTGCAACTGGATTATCTGCACGCCACCCGCTACCGCGGCGAGACCGTCGGCGGCGAACTGGTGTGGAAGCACCGCCCGGCCACCGCGCTGTACGGCCGCCGCGTGCTGCTGCTCGACGACATCCTCGACGAAGGCCTGACCCTGAAGGCGGTGCGCGAGTGGTGCCTGGAGCAGGGGGCCACCGACGTGCGCATCGCCGCGCTGACGGTCAAGCGCCACGACCGCTGCGTGCCCGGGGTGACCGCAGACTACATCGGTGTCGAGGTGCCCGACCGCTACGTGTTCGGCTTCGGCATGGACGTCAACGAAGCCCTGCGCAACCTGCCGGCGATCTATGCGATGAAGGAGTAAGTGGCAGGCGAGCCAGCCTCGCCGCTCCGCTGCCATTTCCCGCTGCCGGTGCGTGTCGCCGGCGCAGGCATTCCCTTCTGTTCGAGGATCCGCATGGACAACATCGCACTGGCCGTCATCGGCGGCACCGGCGTCTACAAGCTCGCGCAGCTCGACGACGTGCAGACCCACGAGGTGCAGACGCGCTACGGCGCGCCCTCCGGCCCGGTGCGGGTCGGCACGCTGCTCGGCCACCGCGTGGCCTTCCTGGCCCGCCATGGCGAAGGCCATTCGCTGCCGCCGCACAAGATCAACTACCGCGCCAACCTTGCTGCGCTGCAGCAGATCGGCGCCACCCGGGTGCTGGCGCTCAATACCGTCGGCGGCATCACCGAACGCTTCGGCCCGCGCGTGCTGGCCTGCCCGGACCAGTTGATCGACTACACCTGGGGGCGCATCTCCACCCTGTGCGAGGAGCCGGGCAGCGAGGTGCTGCACGTGGATTTCGGCCATCCGTACTCGCCGCTGCTGCGCAGCAAGATCCTGGCCGCCGCGCGCGTCACCGGCACCGCCCTGGTCGACGGCGGCTGCTATGCCGCCACCCAGGGGCCGCGCCTGGAGACGATCGCCGAGATCGCCCGGCTGCGCCGCGACGGCTGCGACCTGGTCGGCATGACCGGCATGCCCGAGGCCGGGCTGGCGCGCGAGCTGGGCCTGGACTACGCCTGCCTGGCGATCGTGGCGAACTGGGCGGCCGGCTGCGGCGACGCCGAGGAGATCACCCTGGCCGAGGTGCTGGCCAACGTGGAGGCGGCCTCGGTCGGCCTGCCGGAGCTGGTGGGGGAACTGGCGCGCGGGTGATTGTCTTCGTTGCGCAAGCTTTGCATACTCCGCCGGTGCGGCTGCCGCACAACCACCACCCATTCACTGCAAAAGGTCTCGCATCACCATGCCGAACGGTACCGTCAAGTGGTTCAACGACGCCAAGGGATTTGGTTTTATTTCTCCGGAAGACGGTAGCGCCGATGTGTTCGCGCACTTCTCCGCGATCAACTCCAAGGGCTTCCGCAGCCTGCAGGAAGGACAGCGCGTCAGCTACGACGTGACCCAGGGTCCGAAGGGCGCGCAGGCTTCGAATATCACGCCGGTCGAGTAAGCGCGCGCGTTGACTCGGTTGTGCCTTGAACCCCGCTTCGGCGGGGTTTTTTGTGGGAGACGCCGCCGCCGTGGCGGCGTCCGGACGCAGTGGACGCAATGAAGCAAGGACGGCACATCGGCATCGTCGGCTACGGCACGGCGGGCCAGACGCTGGCGCTGCTGCTGGCGCGCGACGGGCACCACGTGCAGGTGTTCGAGCGCGCGGCGCAGCCCGGGCCGGTGGGTGCCGGTTTCCTGCTGCAGCCGACCGGCCTGCAGGTGCTGTGGCGGATCGGCCTGCTCGAGCAGGCCTTGGCCTATGGTGCGCCGGTGCACCGCCTGTACGGCGAGACCCCGTGCGGGCGCGCGGTGATGGACATGCGCTATCGCGACCTGGACGCGCGCCTGTTCGGGTTGGGCCTGCAGCGCGGCGCCTTGTTCGCGCTGCTGGCGCAGGCCTGGGACGGCTACGCCACCTTGCAGCGCGATACGCACATCGTCGCCATCGATGACACGCTGCGCCGGGTGCAGGACCAGCATGGCCGCTGGCATGGGCCGTTCGACCTGGTGATCGCCTGCGACGGCTCGGCCTCGGCGTTGCGCGCGCAGGTGCAGGCGACCCGGCTGGATCGGGTGTATCCCTGGGGCGCGTTGTGGTGCCTGCTGCCGCGCGGCGACTGGGCCTTCGCCGACGAGCTGCGCCAGCGCTACGTGGCCGCGCGCAAGATGATCGGCCTGCTGCCGGTGGGCACGCGCCCGGGCGATCCCGAGCCGCGGGTGAGTTTCTTCTGGAGCCTGCCGACCGCCGACTTCGATGGTTGGCAGGCGCGCGGCATGCAGCCGTGGCTGGAGGAGATCGCGCAGCTGTGGCCGCAGGCGCGCGAACGCCTGGCGCAGATCGATGCGCCGGCGCAACTGGCGCGGGCCAGCTACCGCGACGCGGTGCAGCGGCATTGGTACCGCGGCCGCCTGGTCCTGGCCGGCGATGCCGCGCACGCGATGAGTCCGCAGTTGGGGCAGGGCGTCAACATGGCGCTGATGGATGCCTGGGCGCTGAGCGAGAGCCTGCGCACCGCCGCGGACATCGACGCGGCGCTGGCGCGTTACCAGGCGCAGCGCCAGGCGCACGTGGCCGTGTACCAGTTCTGGAGCCGCTGGCTGACCCCGCTGTTCCAGTCCGAGCGCGACCTGGCGGCGCGGCTGCGTGACGTGGGCATGCGTCCGGCCGGGCGCATGCCCGGCGGCCGCGGGCACATGCTGCGCGTGCTCAGCGGCACCCAGCACGGCTGGTTCGGCAAGCTGCCGCTGGCGCCGGAGTTTGTCGCGGCATTGCAGGAGGCGATGGCGCGTCGTGCGTCGCTGCCGTAGGCGGCGACATCGCGGGCGCGGTGGGACGCGAGCTTCGGTGCTTCGTCGCGGCGGCGCGTGCAGAGCGCAACGCAGCGAGCGCGGTCCGACGGCGATGGTGCCGTGGTGTCGTAGGAGCGGCTTCAGCCGCGACCGGACTTTCCTGATCAAGCCCGGTCGCGGCTGAAGCCGCTCCTACGACAGGTGGCAGGGCATCCGTGGTTCCGCGGTTGTTCTGTGTTTGCACTTGCAACACTGTCGTGCCGCGACTCGCCAATCCTGTGTAGGAGGGGCTTCAGCCCCGATGTCCATCAGTTGGTCGCGTCGGGACTGAAGTCCCTCCCACAACAGGGCAGGGCACTGTTGCTTCGGTCGCGGTCATGGGCCACCTGGTGCGATACCGAAGGGTCTTGCGGCAAGCGTTGCCACACACTCGCGCAGCGCAGTGCGATTGCACTGTGGGAGGGGCTTCAGCCCCGACGCCTTGTTGGTGGACGCGTCGGGACTGACGTCCCTCCCACAAGCTGATGTGTCCCTTGTGGTGTCTGCCAACGATCGACCAGACGCAACCGCGCCCGACCTATGCCGCCGCCACCGGCAGGGCGAAGGCCGCGCCCTCCACGCAGGCCACCAGGCGCTCGCCCGGCGCCAGCACCGGGGCGACACCGGCAGTGAAGTGCGAGAACGCCGGCAGCACGGTCATGCCGTCGCGCAGCCAGAATGCCGGCCAGCGCGGGCGCATGCCGGGCAGCTTGGCCAGCGGGTGCAGGTGCCCGCACAGCACGTGGCGCTGCGCGTCCGTGACCGGATCGTGGCGCAGCACGAACGGGCCGTCCTCCACCTGAGCGCCGAGCAGGGCGATGTCCAGCCCGGCGCCGGCCAGGGCGCGGTCGTGGTTGCCGGCGATCGCCGCTACCCGCAGTTGCGGATGCTGCGCGCGCCACGCATGCCACTGCCGTTGCCAGTCGGCATCGGCTGCGGCGCCGTGCAGCACGTCGCCGAGGATCCACAGTTCCACCGCGTCCTGCGCCTGCAGCAAGGCCGACAGCCGCGCCAGGTCGAGCGCGGTGCCGCCGCGCGGCAGGCCGATGCCGGCGCGGCGAAAGATATCGGCCTTGCCAAGGTGCAGGTCGGCGATCAACAGCCGCCGCCGCGCCGGCCAGTACAGCGCGCGGTCGCCGAGCAGGCGCATCGGCTCACCGGCCAGCAGCCAGTCCAGTTCAGCGCGCATGGCGTTGCTCCAGTTGCGCCGCCGCGCGCATCACCCGCGCCTTCCAGTCCTCGGTGCTGAGCTGGCCGCGGATGCTTTCGGCCCAGAGCGGGAACGCCAGTGGCGTGAGGCTGCGCGGGTTGTGCAGGGCCAGCTCGCGCGCGGCGCAATCGTCCAGGGTGGCGGCGAGCCGGGTCAGTTCCATCTGACCCTGCAGCACCTCGCGCTCGGCCTGCGCCAGGAGCAGGTGTTCGGGATCGAAGCGGCTCAGCACGTCGTACAGCAGGCCGCTGGAGGCCTGCAACTGGCGCAGGCTGCGCGGCAGGCGGCCGGGCAGGCTGGGCGGCAGCAGGCCGGCGACGCGGGCGATCTCGCGGAACTGGCGCCGCGCCAGTTCGCCCAGGTTGAGGCTCTCGCGCAGATCCTCGAACAACTGCGCCGGACTCAACAGCTCGCGCAGCAGCGCCGCGTCGATCGGCGCATCTTCCGCCGGCGACAGCACGAAGCCGTAGTCGTTGGCGGCAAAGCTGAAGGTATTGCGCTGCCGTCGGCCCCAGCGCAGCGCCAGCAGCGCGGCCAGGCCTTCATGCACCTGGCGACCGGCGAACGGATACACGAACAGGTGCTGGCCGTCGCGGGCGCGTACGCGCTCGGCCAGCAGCCGCTGCGGCGCCGGCAGAGCCGACAGCGCGCGCTGCAAGCCGAGTAGCGGCGCCAGCGCGCGCAGTTCGGCCTCGCCACGTGGATCGGCGAACACCGCCTCCACCTCGCGGCCCAGTTCCGAGGACAGCGGCATGCGCCCGCCCATCCACTTCGGCACGCTGCCGTCGCCGCCCTTGGCCAGGCGCACGTAGGCGGTCATGTCCTCCAGCCGCACCAGTTCCAGCAGGCGCCCGGCGAACTGGAAGCGGTCGCCGCGGCGCAGGCGGCCGACGAACTGCTCCTCTACCGCGCCGAGCCGGCCGCCGCGCAGGAAGCGCACCGCGACGCTGCCGTCGCTGGTGATGGTGCCGATCGACAGGCGATGGCGCAGGGCGATGCGGCGGTCGTGCACGCGGTACAGGCCGTCTTCGTCCCGCACCACCTTGCGGTAGTCGGGGTACTGCGCCAGCGCGCGTCCGCCCTGCACCACGAACTCCAGCACGGCCTGCCAGGTCGGCGCATCCAGCGTGGCGAAGGCGGCGGTGCTCCGCACTTCGGCGTACAGCGCCTCGGCCGCGAAGCCGCCGCCCAGCGCGCAGGTGATGCAGTGCTGGGCCAGCACGTCCAGCGACAGCCGTGGCGAGGGCCGCGATTCGATGCGGCCATGGGCGATGGCGCGGCGCGCCGCGGCGTACTCGACCAGTTCCAGCGCGTGCGAGGGCACGCACAGCACGTGGCCGGCCTCGCCGGGGCGATGCTTGGCGCGGCCGGCGCGCTGCAGCAGTCGCGCCACGCCCTTGGGGCTGCCGACCTGCAGCACCTGGTCGACGGCGGGGAAGTCCACGCCCAGGTCCAGGCTCGAGGTCGCCACCACGCAGCGCAGGCTGCCGTCGCGCAGGCCTTGCTCGGCGGCACTGCGCAGTGCGGGATCCAGCGAGCCGTGGTGCAGCGCCAGCGTGTGCGCCTCCTCCGGCCATACCGAGGTCAGCGCCTGGTGCCACAGCTCGGCCTGCGCGCGGGTGTTGGTGAACAGCAGGCTGGTGCGCACCGCGAAGAGTTTTTCGAGCACCCGCGGCAACTGCGCCAGGCCCAGGTGCCCGGCCCAGGGGAAGCGCTCGCCGACCGCCGGCGCCAGCGTCTCCAGGGTCAGCGTGCGCGGCTTGACCCCGGCCACGATCGGCGCCTGCGGCAGGTGCGGCAGCAGCACGTCGCGCGCTTCGTCCAGGTTGCCGAGCGTGGCCGACAGGCCCCAGGTGCGCAGCGCCGGCGCCCAGCCGCGCAGCCGCGCCAGGCACAGCTGCAGCAACACGCCGCGCTTGTTGCCGAGCAGTTCGTGCCACTCGTCGACGATCACGCAGCGCAGCGTCGCCAGTTGCGGCGCGGTATCCGGATAGGACAGCAGCAGCGCCAGCGATTCGGGGGTGGTCACCAGCACGTCGAGCTTGCCGCTGCGTGCCAGGCGCTTGTCGCGCGCGCTGGCATCGCCGGTGCGCAGGCCGATCTGCCAGTCCAGCCCCAGCGCCTGCGCCGGGTCGCGCAACGCGCGCACGGTGTCGGCGGCGAGCGCGCGCAACGGGGTGATCCACAGCACCTTGAGGTCGCGCTGCGCCTGCCGGCGCGTGCGCGGCGGCGAGGCGGTCTTGGCAGTCGCGCTGGCGCCATTGCCACGGGCGGGCTTCTTTTTGGCGGCGGCCGCCTGCGCCGCGGCCTGCGCACGCAAGCCCTCCAGCAACGGGCCGCCGAATGCGGCCAAGGTCTTGCCGCTGCCGGTGGGCGTGTGCAGCAGCCCCGAGCCGCCGTCCAGGTAATGTCCCCACACCGCGCGCTGGAACGGCAGCGGTTGCCAGCCCTGCTGCGCGAACCAGGCGTACAGCGGCGCATCGGCCGGGCGCCGGCGCGCCGCCGCTGCGCTCATCGCGCCAGCGCCTGCAGGGTGGTCAAGCGGTCGGCCTCGGCGAACGGCTTGTCGTGGCGCCAGCGCAGGATGCGCGGGAAGCGCACGGCGATCCCGGACTTGTGCCGGCTGCTGCGATTCACCGCCTCGAAACCGAGCTCGAACACGTGATACGGCGTCACCGCGCGCACCGGTCCGAAACGCTCGGTGGTATGCGCACGGATCCAGCGGTCCAGCGCCAGGATCTCGCTGTCGTCCAGGCCGGAGTACGCTTTGGCCACCGGCACCAGTTGCTCGCCATCCCACAGGCCGAAGGTGTAGTCGGTGTACAGCGTGCTGCGCCGGCCATGGCCGGCCTGCGCGTACAGCAGCACCGCATCGATGGTCAGCGGCGCCACCTTCCATTTCCACCAGTCGCCACGGCGGCGGCCGGACTGGTAGGGCGACGTCGCACGCTTGAGCATCAAGCCTTCCACGCCGCGCGTGCGCGATGCCTCGCGCAGCGTCGCCGCCTGCTCCCACGTTGCGGCGTGCACCTGCGGCGACAGCGTCAGCCGCGGGTCGGCGTGCGCTTCCAGCAAGGCCTGCAGTTGCGCGCGCCGTTGCTGCAGCGGCTGCTCGCGCAGGTCGTGGCCGTCCAGTTCGAGCAGGTCGTAGGCGAGCACGCGCGCCGGCGTGTCGGCCAGGGTCTTGGCGCCGGGCTTGCGGCGCTGGATGCGGGTCTGCAGGGCGGTGAACGGTAGCGGCGCGTCCTCGCCCGCGCGCCACGCCAGCAGTTCGCCGTCGATCACCGCATCGCGTGGCAGCGTCGCCGCGGCGGCTTCGATTTCCGGGAAGCGCCCGTCCAGGCGTTCCTCGCCGCGCGACCACAGCGCCACCTCGCCGTCGCGGCGGATCAGTTGCAGGCGGATGCCGTCCCACTTCCATTCCAGCAGCCAGTCGTCGATGGCGCCAAGCGTGTCGGCCTCGGCTTCCAGCGGCGAAGCGAGGAAGAACGGGTAGGGCTGCTGGCGGTCGCTGGCCAGCACCTCTTCGGACAGCAACTGCTCCAGTGCCTGCGGCGTCGGCGACCAGGCGCCGAGCATGCGCTGGGCGATGCGGGCGATGTCGATCCCGGACATCGCCGCCAGCGCCTGCTGCACCAGCCGCTGCGATACGCCCACGCGCAGCGCGCCGGTGAGCAACTTGTTGAACAGCAGGCGCTCGTCGAAGGCCAGGCTGCGCCAGCCGGCCACCACCGCGGCGCGGCGTGCGGCATCGTCCTGTGCGGCCACCGGCAGCAGGCGCTCCTCGATCCAGTCGCGCAGCGGCGCCGGGTCCGGGGTTTCCGCCGGATCGTCGAGCAGCAGGGTCAGGGTCTCGGCCAGATCGCCGACGTGGTCGTAGCTGTCGTCCACCAGCCAGCCGGGCAGGCCGCTTTCCTGCGCGATCCACTCGCGCAATTCGCGGGTGTTGGCGATACGCCGCAGTTTGCCGCCGCTGAGCAGCCAGATTGCCCAGGCCGCGTCGGCGGGCGGCGCCTGCTCGAAATACGCCACCAGCGCGGCGCGCTTGTCCAGCGTCGCGGTGCTCTGGTCCAGTTGCCGGTACAGGGCGGCGAAGCGCTTCATTCCTCGCCACCGTAATCGGTGCGGAACGCTTCGGCGGCGATGCCGCGTTCGTTGAGCGCGCGGATGATCGCGTCGGTGTTGCCGTGCGTCGCAATCACGCGACGCGCGCCGGTCTCGTCGATGGTGCGCAGCAGGTCGGGCCAGTCGGCATGGTCGGAGACCACGAAACCGCGGTCGTAGTTGCGCCGGCGGCGGTTGCCGCGCAACCGCATCCAGCCCGAGGCGAAGCCGAGCTGCGCGTGGCGGAAGCGACGCAGCCACGGGCTGCCGGCGGCCGACGGCGGCGCCAGCACCAACTGCCCGGCGTAGTCGGCGCGCTTGTCCAGTTCGGACACCGTCAGCGTCTCCAGCATCGCCACGCCGGCCTCGCGATACACCGCCACGCCGGCCGCCACCGCACCGTGCAGCAATGCCGGCTGGTCGTCCCACGGCTGCAGTTCGGCGAGCACGCGCTGCGCCTTGCCCAGGGCGTAGCAGAACAGCACCGCGGCCTCGCCGCGCGCACCGCACTCGCGCCGCCAGGCGACGATCTCGCGCGCCACCGCGCTGGTGTCCGGCCACCGGTACACCGGCAGGGCGAAGGTGGCCTCGGTGATGAAGGTGTCGCAGCGCACCACCTCGAACGGCGCGCAGGTCGGATCGGGCTGGCGCTTGTAGTCGCCCGAGGCGACCCAGACCTCGCCATCCACTTCGATGCGTACCTGCGCCGAGCCGAGCACATGCCCGGCCGGATGCAGCGACACTTGCGCGCGGCCGAGCGTGAAGCGGGTGCCGTAGTCGTAGGCGCGATAGGCCTGCTCGCCCAGCCGCCAGCGCAGGATCGGCAGGCCTGCGGCGGCGCAGTGGTATTCGCCCATGCCCGAGCGCGCGTGGTCGCCGTGGCCGTGGGTGATGACCGCGCGCGGCACCGGCCGCCAGGGATCGATATGGAAGTCGCCAGCGGGGCAGTACAGCCCTTCCGGGCGCAGCACCACCAGGTCCTGGGAAGCGGCATTCGGCATGGGCGCCACTGTGTCCAAGCCGGTGTGCAGGAGATGAGAATCCGCCACGCGGGTTCGCGGCCGCGCGACGGATCGGCCACAATGCGTGCAGCGCTTCTGGGAGGGAGATGCATGCACACGGACCTGCCGGCCTACGCCACGCATACGGTCGACAACCAGCCGCCGCCGTTCGAACCGCGCGATCTGTGGACCGACGACGCGGTGCTGCGCGAGGCCATCGCACGCGAGGGGGCCGACGGCTTCGCCGCGGCGCTGGCGCACTACGGTGCGCTCGCCGGCGAGACGCTGTATCGGCTCGGTTTCGACGCCAACCGCGACCGCCCGCGGTTGCGCACGCACGATCGCTACGGCCACCGCATCGACACGGTCGAGTTCCATCCGGCCTATCACCAGTTGCTGGACGCGGCCAAGCGCCATGGCGTGGCCGGACTGTCCTGGCACGCCCCGCAGCCGGGCGCGCATGTGGCGCGCGCCGCGCTGAGCTACCTGCACCACCAGGCTGAGGCCGGCACCAGTTGCCCGCTGACCATGACCCACGCCGCAGTGGCGGTATTGCGCCAGGACCCGGCCTTGCGCGAGTGGGCCGACAAGGCCGCCGCGCCGCACTACGACCCGCGCGACGTGCCGATCGCCGACAAGGCCGGCATCACCCTGGGCATGGGCATGACCGAGAAGCAGGGCGGCTCGGACGTGCGCAGCAACGCCACCGTCGCCACGCCGCTGGACGGCGCCGGCGCGTACACCCTAGTCGGGCACAAGTGGTTCTTTTCCGCACCGATGTCCGACGGCTTCCTGGTGCTGGCGCAGGCGCCGGGCGGCCTGACCTGCTTCCTGCTGCCGCGGCGCCTGCCCGATGGCCGGCTCAACGCGCTGCGGCTGATGCGGCTGAAGGACAAGCTGGGCGACTGGTCCAACGCGTCCAGCGAAGTGGAGTTCGCCGGTGCCTGGGCGCAGCGCGTCGGCGAGGAAGGGCGTGGGGTGGCGCGGATCATCGGCATGGTGATGCTGACCCGGCTCGACTGCATGCTTGCCGCCGCCGCGCAGATGCGCATGGCATTAGCGCAGGCGCTGCACCACGCGCGGCATCGCATTGCCTTCGGCAAGCGTCTGGTCGAGCAACCGCTGATGCGCAACGTGCTGGCCGATCTGGCCCTGGAATCGGAAGCCGCCACCGCGTTCGCGCTGCGGGTGGCGCGCGCGGTGGACGCGGCCGATACCGATGCCGCCGAGGCTGCATTCGCACGCATCGCCACCGCGCTGGGCAAGTACTGGCTGTGCAAGCGTGCGCCGGCCTTCGTCAACGAGGCGCAGGAATGCCTGGGCGGCGCCGGCTACGTCGAGGAATCGATCCTGCCGCGGCTGTACCGACAGGCGCCGCTGAATTCGATCTGGGAGGGCAGCGGCAACATCCAGTGCCTGGACGTGCTGCGCGCGCTGGCGCGCGAACCGGCCACCGGTGCCGCGGTGCTGGCGGAACTGCAGACGGCGGCCGGCATCGACCCGGTCTACGACGCAGCGCTGGACGCACTGCGCGCGCCGTTGGCCGGCAACACCGAGGTGGACGCGTTCAGCGCACGGCACCTGGCCGAACGCCTTGCGCTGGTCGTGCAGGCCGCGCTCCTGCTGCGCAGCGCCAGTCCTGCCGCCACTGCATTCGTGCACAGCCGTCTGGCCGGTGCGCATGGATTGGCGTTCGGCACGCTGCAGCCGGGTGCGCCGGTGGAAGAACTGCTGGCGCGCGCCTTGCCGTAGGCGTACGGCGTGGTGGCCCATCGGGCCCTCGCCAAGCGGAAAGCATTTCCTTCTCCCTCCGGGAGAAGGTGCCCCGAAGGGGCGGATGAAGGTGCGACAGCCAGCGTAGCCAGGCAGCAAGTGCAACCTCACCGGCGGCGCGCGGCCGTACCCTCACCCCAACCCCTCTCCCGATGGGAGAGGGGCTAGGCTCTTGCGAATCCCGAATCCCGAATCCCGAATCCCGAATCCCGAATCCCCAATCCCACGCCACAGGCGCTAGTGCCTCCCGCGCTTGCCCCCACGCACTGGCGTCGCCTCGACCGACAGCGTGAAGCTGCGCTCCTCGCCGTCGAGCATGGCGCCGACGCCGACCAGTTGGCGCTTGATCTCCTCGCCGCGGCCGTTGCGGATGCTGACCAGCACGGTGTATTCCCAGGCGCTGCCGTCGGCCGGGTGGCGGATGCTGCCCTCCACCCGCAGCGGTACCAGCGCCGACGGCGCCGATTGCTGCAGCACCGCCGAATCGAAGCGCAGATGATGCTTGCACGCCGGGCAGACGCTGGCGCTTTCGAGGATGGTGGCCTTGCAATGCGGGCAGGTCCGGGTCGCCCCCGGACTGCCGGGACGCGGGCTGCTCATGCGCCGGCGTCGGACTCCGCGGGCTTGCCGCCCTTGCGGGCGTGCTTGTCGTCGTCCCAGCCGAAGTCGGCCTGGCCGCGCATGCGCGAGCCGGCGGCCACGGTCAGCGAGCCGGCCTTGACGTCGCCGATCAGCGCGCCGGAGGCAAGCAGTTCCACCCGCGACGCCGATTCGATGTTGCCCTCCAGCTCGCCCGCGATGACGACCTTGTCGGCACGCACGCCGCCGCTGAGCTTGGCGCCGGTCTCGATGGTGAGATCGCCCTGCACGTTGACGTCGCCCTTGAACTTGCCGGCGATGCGGATATGGCCGGTGCCCTCGATCTTGCCTTCGATGCTGATGTCGGCGGCGATCAGCGATTCCTTCGCGGCCGGGGCCGGCGCGGGGGCGCGGACGGCGGGTGCGGCGGCCGCGACCGCGGCGAGCGGTTCGCCTGGGGCGGCATCGCCCGGCGGACGCGGCTCCGGCGGCGCTGCGCCGTTGCCGGGAACGGGCGGCAGGCCATCCTTGCGCGCGGGACCCTGGTCTTTCCAGATGGACATGGGCTGTCGTCTCCAGTCGGGGGAAGCGCGACTATCGCCGCTCTACCGCGTCGATTTTGTGACGCTTTCTTCAGAACGACGGGCCGGCCGTGGCCGCCGGCGGTTCAGCCCATGCCGTCCAGCGTGGAATCGTAGGCTTGCACCTGGTTGCGGCCGCAGCGCTTGGCCCGGTACAGCGCCGCGTCGGCCTTGCGCAGCAGGGTCGTGGCGACCACGCCATCGCGCGGGTAGCTGGCCACGCCGATCGACATGGTCACCGCCGGCAGCGCCTTGCCGTCCACGCTGGCGCTCAGTTGCTGAGCCGCGCTGCGGATCTGTTCGGCGATCGCCTGCGCCTGTTCCGGGCCGGTCTCCGGCAGAATCACCGTGAACTCCTCGCCGCCATAGCGGCAGGCGATGTCCTCGCCGCGCAACCGTGTCGACAGCATCTGCCCGACCGCGGCGAGCAGGCTGTCGCCGCCACCGTGGCCATGCAGGTCGTTGAACTGCTTGAAGTGGTCCACGTCCAGCATCAGCAGCGACAGCGGCATCTGCCGGCGCCCGCAGCGGGCAAGTTCGTGGTTGAGCGATTCTTCCAGGTAGCGGCGGTTGAACAGGCCGGTGAGCGGGTCGCGGATCGACTGCAGGCGCAGCGACTCGCGCAGGCGCAGGTTGCTCAACGCCAGCGACAGCTGCTCGGCGGCCGCCTCGGCGATGGCGATGCGCGGCAATGGCCCCGCGCTGCGCCCGGCCAGGTACACGAACCCCAGTTGCGTGCCCTGCGCCGACAGCGGAATGCAGGCGGTGCTGGCGCCGACGGCGGACGGATCCTCGCGCAGGTGCGCGCAGGCCGAGTCGTGGCCCTGCGCGTGCACGAAGTGGCTCTTGTCGCGGCGCAAGGCCCAGCAGTCCTGCGGCGCCACGGCCGGCTCGCTGCCGACCGGCGGCTCGCCCCAACTGACGATCTCCTCGGCGCGGTCGCGCGAGGCGCGCAGCAGGTAGACGCTGCCGCCGGTGTCGGGCATCAGCGCGGCGAGCAGGCGTGCGGTCACCGTCAGCGCCTCGGCCGGCTCCACGCAACTCTGCAGCAGGCCGGTGTAGCGGCTGAGCGCGTTCAGATCCGCACTGGTGCGCTCCAGCTCGCGGATGCTCGCCTCCATCTTCTCGTTGGCCACCGAGGCGGCCTGCTCGGCGTTGCTGCGGTTGCGCAGTTCGCGGAACAGCAGCGCGTAGACCACGCCGACGCTGCCCAGGCCGAACGGGATGCCGGCCAGGGCCAGCGCCAGCAGCATATCCGCGCTGCGCTGGTTGGACAGGTCGCGACGCTGCAGCAATTGCTGCTCCATGTCGATCATCTGTTGCACCTGGTCGCGGATTGCGCTGGAACTCTGGTACACGTTCGGCGCCATCGCCCGCTGCAACGCTTCCAGTCCGTCACGCTGGTACACCGCGAGCATCTGTCGCATCTGCGCCAGGCGCGTGTTCACCAGTTGCTCCAGCGTCCGCACGTTGGCGACCTGCACCGGATTGTCGGAGACCAGCTTGCGCAGTTGCGCCAGTTGCCGCGGCACGCGCTCGGCACTGTCGTAATAGAGCGTCAGGTAGGCCTGGTTGTTGGTCAGCTCGTAGCCGCGCAACGAAGACTCGGTCATCAGCAAGGTGGCTTGCACCTCGTCGATATTGCGCAGGACTTCGTGGGTGTGGGCGACGCGCTCGGCGTCGGAGATGGCGCGCTGCGCGCCGGTGAAGACACCGAAGCCGATCAGCACGAAGACCGCGGCGGAGAACAGGAGGGCTAGGCGGGTCCTGGCCCGCACACGAAGAAGGATCGGCATCGCAAAAGTCTACTGTGACGGCGCAAATGCCTTGGACCGGCGTCACAAAAAAAAGACCTGCCGAACCGCTGCGTCGCGCGGCATGCCGCGCCGCAGGGCCGCTCCCGCACAGGGCGGGAGCGGCAGTGACTCAATGGCGCTCGCGATCGCCGTTGTGCGGGTCTTCGTTGGCGTTCTCGCGGGCCTTGTCGGCGACCTTCTGCGCGGCATTCGCGGTGGCCTCGCTGGCGTCGGCCGCCATTTCCTTGGCCGCGGCCGAGGCGTCCTGCACGGCCTCGGAGTTGGCGGCACGGTGCGCGGCGTCGCGAGCATCGGCGGCCACCTCGCGACCGGTCTGGGCGACCTGGCCCGCGGCTTCCTTGGCGGCCTCGCCGGTCTGCTCAGCGGCGACCTTGGCGTCGCGCTGCGCCTGCTGCGATTCCGGACCCTGGCAGCCGGCCAGTGCGAGGGCGCCCAGCAGGGCCACGATCGGGGTCTTGTTCATGCGGCTTCTCCGTCCACGGGTGGGTGACGCGGCGCAGCCTAGGCGGGCGCGCATGCAGCCTGCGTCAAGGCGGGGCCGTGGAATGGGGCAGTGTTCAGGAAGGCCAACGCCCTGGAGGGGAGGGAGTGCCGGTGGCGAAAGCCTGGGACTGCAGCGCGCAGGTGCGCGAGCGGGCGTCCGTCATCCGTGGGATCGGATCGTCGCGCTCGGTGCGTTCGCCTGTGCGTGGCGCATGGGGGCGATGCACATCCGGGCGCCTTGCACGCGTCTGGGCCGCGCAGGTCGCACGGGTTGTCCCTGCGGCGTCGTCCCGGCGATGCGCGAAGGACTGCATGCGGCGAGCGCGGTGCGCAGCGATGGCGGGGCATCCTGCGGGTGGCGCGCTCGCGACATGACGTGGCGACGGGCGATTGCCGTGTCGCCGTGGGAGGCATGCATCGCGCTGCCTGCGCCGCCCATCGCAAGGACGATGCGACGGCACGATGGCGGCGACCGTCGCGGCGCTGTTCGGCAAACGCCAGGCAAAGAAAAAGCCGCTGGCGGACCAGCGGCTCCTTCAGGACTGCAAAAAGCAAGAAGTGATTACTTCTTGGCTTCCTGAGCAGCGTCCTTCGCCTTGTCGGCGGTGTCTTCCGCAGCCTTGGCGGTGTCGGCAGCCTTGTCGGCAGCGGCATCGGTCGGGGCAGCGGCGGCAGCGGCCGAAGCGTCGGCAGCGGTGTTGGCGGCGGTCGCGGCGGTGTCGGCAGCGGCCTGAGCGGCGTCGGCGGTCGGGGCGCCGGCGGCAGCCGACTGGTCGGCAGCAGCCTGCGCGTCGGTGGCGGCTTCGTTAGCCGAAGCGGCGGCGTCCTGGGCCTGCTCCTGCTTCGAGCACGCGGCCAGGGCCAGGCCCAGGGCCATTGCGATCAGCAGCTTGTTGATGCTCATTGTGTCTATCCTCGTCGTTTAGTTAGGCAACGCGCGAATGCGCGCCCTCAACATGATGACAAGCCAAAGTCGGCTGTCAAGCGCACGCGCATTCATTTTTGTGTTTCAGGGGTTAATTTCAATCAAATCAATTCGATGGCGACCGCTGTCGCTTCGCCGCCACCGATGCACAGGGTCGCGATTCCGCGGCGGCCGCCACGGCTGCGCAACGCATTTAGCAATGTCACCAGCAGGCGCGCACCGGAGGCGCCGATCGGATGGCCGAGCGCGCAGGCACCGCCATGGACGTTGACCTTGGCGTGGTCCAGGCCCAGTTCCTTGATCGGCACCATCGCCACCACGGCGAAGGCTTCGTTGATCTCGAACAGATCCACTTGGTCCAGGCTCCAGCCGGTCTGGTCCAGCAGCTTGCGGATCGCGCCCACCGGTGCGGTGGTGAACCACTCCGGCGCCTGCGAGAAGGTGGTGTGGCCGACGATCCGCGCCAGCGGCGCGAGCCCGCGACGTGCGGCCTCGTCGGCGCCCAGCAGCACCAGCGCGGCGGCGCCGTCGGAAATGCTCGAGGAGCTGGCCGCGGTGACCGTACCGTCCTTCTTGAACGCCGGCTTCAGCGCCGGGATCTTGGTCACGTCGGACTTGCCCGGCTGCTCGTCGCTGTCGACCTGCACCTCGCCCTTGCGGGTGGCGACGGCGACCGGGACGATTTCCGCCGCGAAGGCGCCATCGCGCTGCGCCGCCTGCGCACGGTTCACTGATTCGATCGCGAACGCGTCCTGGTCCTGGCGGCTGAAGCCGAACTTCTCCGCGGTGGCCTCGCCGAACACGCCCATCGCCTGGCCGTCGTCGGGATTGGTCAGGCCGTCCCAGGCCATGTGGTCGACCGCCTGGAAGTTGCCGTAGCGGTTGCCGGTGCGCGAGTTCGGCAGCATGTGCGGCGCGTTGCTCATCGACTCCATGCCGCCGGCGACGACGATGCTGGCCGAGCCGGCCTTGATCAGGTCGTGGCCCAGCATCACCGCCTTCATGCCCGAGCCGCAGACCTTGTTGATGGTGGTGGCGCCGGTGGCGTCGGGCACGCCCGCCGCGCGCGCGGCCTGGCGTGCGGGAGCCTGGCCGAGATTGGCCGGCAGCACGCAGCCCATGATGACCTCTGAGACGTCGGCGGCGGGGATGCCGGACTGCTCCAGCGCGGCGCGGATGGCCGCGGCGCCCAGCGTCGGCGTGGGCACGCCGTTGAACTGGCCCAGGAACGCGCCGATGGCGGTGCGCTTGGCCGCGGCGATGACGATCTCGGTCATGGCAAACCCTTACGAAAGAGGTGCGCCGATTATCGGCCGCGGCGCGGATTCTGCCAATCGCAGGTCGCGTGAGCGGCCGCCCCGCATACGAGGTTTCGGTGTAGATTGGCGTGGGTTTTATCGCCGTCGCCGACGGCCGATGAATGGGAACGGCACCGGACGGTGCGGCAGATCAAGGTAGAGGGGAAGCACATGCGGGCATTGATGGCACGGTCGCTGCTGGCGGCCGCGGTGGCGGTTGCGCTGACCTCGTGCGGTGGCGGCGGTGGCGGTGGCGGCAATCTGGTCCATGGCAGTCCGCCGCCGACCTCGCCGCCTCCGCCTCCACCCCCGCCGCCGCCTCCGCCGCCGCCGACCTCGCCGCCCCCAACGTCGCCGCCGCCTCCGCAGCCGGCGTTCGACGCGCACCTGACCCTGACCAATACGCTGGCCGCGCACAACGCCGGCTACGACGGCAGCGGTTTCCGCATCGGCGTGGTCGACACCGGCGTCAACCGCAATCATCCGGCGTTGGCCGGGCGGGTGGTGTCGAACCTGATCTACGTCGACCCGAGCCAGAACAACACCAAGGTCGACGACGTCGACGGCCATGGCACCACCGTGGCGCAGCTGGCGGCCGGCAAGTCGGTCGGGCAGTGGCCGGGCGGCATCGCGCCGGGCGCGCAGATCGTGTCCGCGCGCATCATTTCCGATACCCCGCCCAAGGACGACGGCAGCGGCAGCGGCAACCAGGTCAGCGGCGGTCTGGGCCTCACCCAGGTGCACCAGGACCTGATCAATGCCGGGGTCAAGGTGATGAACAACTCCTGGGGCGGCATCTACTGGACCGACCTGAACTCGACCAACGCCATCGCCGACGAGTACCGCCCGTTCGTGCTCGGCTACGGCGGCCTGGTGGTGTTCGCGGCCGGCAACGAATCCAAGTCCACGCCCTCGGACATCGCCTCGCTGCCCAGCAAGGCCGGCCCCAACGGCACGCTGCCGGCGGCGGACCTGGAGCGCGGCTGGCTGGTGGTGGCGGCGACGGATTCGAGCACCGGCACGCAACTGGCGTCGTATTCCAACGCCTGCGGCGCGGCGATGCGCTACTGCCTGGTCGCGCCCGGCACCGAGGTGTTCGTCGATCCCAAGGCGACCACCTCCACCAGCAACCCGGACTACTACTACGGCAGCGGTACCTCGTACGCGGCGCCGCTGGTGTCCGGTGCGGCGGCGCTGGTCTGGCAGGCCTTCCCGTATTTCAACAACGACCTGGTCCGGCAGACCCTGCTCGGCACCGCCACCGACCTGGGCACGCCGGGCGTGGACGCGACGTTCGGCTACGGCCTGCTCAACGTCGGCAAGGCGGTGCAGGGGCCGGGGCGCTTCGACTGGGGCGATGTCACGGTGGCGTTCACCGGCAGCTCGACCTGGGCCAACGACATCGCCGGCAGCGGCGGGCTGATCAAGCAGGGCAGCGGCACGCTGACCCTGAGCGGCACCCAGAACAGCTACAGCGGCGACACCCAGGTGCAGGGCGGCACGCTCAGTGCGGCCAGCCTCGGCAGTTCCAACGTGGCGATCAGCAATGGCGCCACCTTCGTCGGTACCGGCGCGCTCGGCGGCAGCGTCGCCAATGCCGGCACCTTCCAGGTCGGCGCGGCCACCCTGAGCCTGAGCGGCAACTACGTGCAGAGCAGCAATGGCCGCCTGGCCCTGCTGGTCGGCGACAAGCTCTCGGTCGGCGGCAGCGCCGTCCTGCAGGGCGGTTCGCTGTATGTGCTGGGCAAGCGCGACTACGTGGTCAACAACACCGCGTACAAGGTGCTGGAGGCCAATGGCGGGCTCACCGGCACGTTCGCTTCGGTGACCACGCCGTCGAACGTGTTCCTGACCTCGTCGCTGTCCTACGACGCCACCAGCGCCTCGATCACCGTGCAGTCGCTGAGCGTCACCGCCGCCGCGGCCAGCTTCGGCAACATCACCGCGGCCACCCTGGCGTCGGCGACGCGCGTGGACGCGGCGTTCGCGCAGCTCAACACGCAGCTGAGCCAGGCCCCTGCCACGGTCGACGGCACCCTGCTCAAGGCGGCCGGCGCGGTGCAGCAGTCGCCGAGCGTGGCGGCGGCGTCGGCGACGCTGCGCAGCCTGTCCGGCGAGGCGCATGCCTCGGCCACCGCGATGACCTTCGACACCATGGACCTGCAGCGGCGCGCGCTGTCCAGCCGCTTCGACACGCTGGTCGACCAGCCGCGCGCGGTCGGCGCCTGGAGCCAGCGCCTGGGCGAGACCGGGCAGGGCAGCTTCGCCGGCAGCCAGTTCCAGCTCGATGGCTGGCTGATGGGCCAGGACCTGCGCCTGGGCGATCACGCCGTGGCCGGCTTTGCCTTCGGCGAGAGTCGCGCCAGCGACGCCGGCAGCCTGGACCGCAGCCGCAATCGCCAGGTGCAGGGCCAGGCCTATCTCGGTGCGGTGGCCGGCAACGCCTACGCGCTGGCGCAACTGGGCAGCGGCCAGTACCAGCGCCAGCTCGACCGCAGCCTGCTGCTCGGCGACACCGTCGCCGACGCCTCCAGCCGCTACGCCGGTCGCTTCCTGTCCTCCAGCGTCGAGGTCGGCTACCGGTTCGGGCGCGGCCCGGCGTGGCTGACCCCGTATGCGGGCGCGGACTACAGCCGCATCGACAGCGATGGCTTCCGCGAACAGGGCGGCGATGGCTTCGGGCTGATGGCCGGTGCCGCCAGTTCCTCGCGCAGCCAGGCGCTGGCCGGCCTGCGTGGCGGATTCGGCGGGCGCGGCTGGTCGCTGCAGGGCTATGCCGAGTGGCAGCAGACGCTGGCCGCACAGGGGCTGGACCGGCAGGCCAGCTTCGTCGGCGTGAACGCCTGGGCGCCGCTGGTGGATTTGCAGCCGGCGCGTTCGGGCGGCCTGTTCGGCGCCAGTCTGCAAACCCGCTGGAATGGGGCGTTGCTGGGGTTGGGCTACGACCAGCGGTTCGGTCCGCGCGGCGACGACCGTGCGGTGTCGCTGCGCTATCGCCTGGGCTTCTGAGTTGCGGTCACCGGTCCGGCGCGTGTTGCGCCGGACCAGGCTCGCTCAGGCAGGGCCAGGCTGTTCGGCCCTGCGCGCTGCGACCTCTCCGCCTGCGGCGCAGGCGGTGTTGCGTCACTCTCCGCGCAGATGGCCCATCGAGCGCGGCGCGGTGCGGCCCAGCGGCAGCTTGAGCTTGCCGATCGCCTGCATGCGCGCCTCGGCGATGCGGTCGGCGGCCTGTTGCGGCGGAATGTTCTCGCGCTCGGACAGGTCGAAGATCTTGCCGAGGTTGTGGTACATGCTGCGGATCAGCCGCATCGCGCGTTCGCGGTTGTAGCCGTCGATTTCCAGCGATACGTTCATCACGCCGCCGGCGTTGACCGCGTAGTCCGGCGCGTAGAGGATGCCGCGGCGGTGCAGTTCCTCGCCGACCGCCGGATTGGCCAGCTGGTTGTTGGCGGTGCCGCAGACGATCTTGACCTTGAGCCGCGGCAGCTTGGCCTCGTCGAGCGCGCTTTCCAGGGCGCACGGCGCCAGCACGTCGGCGGCGACGTCGTAGATGTCGTCCGGGTCCACCGCCTCGGCGCCGTACTCGGCCACCGCGCGCGCGACCAGCGCCGGGTCCAGATCGGTCACGTACAGCTTGGCGCCGCGCTCCTTGAGCAGCTTCACCAGTTCCATGCCGATGTGGCCCAGGCCCTGCACGGCGATGCTGGTCTTGCCGATCTCCTCGTGGCCGAACTTGCGTTGCAGCGAGGCCATCAGCGCCTGCAGCGCGCCGTAGGCGGTGAACGGGGCCGGGTCGCCGGAGCCGCCATGCACCTGGTGCACGCCGGTGACGTACTCGGTCTCCAGGTAGATCTGCTCCATGTCGTTGACGTCGGTGCCGACGTCCTCGGCGGTGATGTAGCGGCCGCCCAGCGAATCGACATAGCGGCCGAAGGCGCGGAACAGCGCTTCGGACTTGTCGCTCTTCGGGTCGCCGATGATCACCGCCTTGCCGCCGCCGATGTTGAGCCCGGCCAGCGCGTTCTTGTAGGTCATGGTGCGGCTGAGCCGCAGCGCGTCCTGCAGGGCGGACTCGGTGTTGGCGTAGGGGCGCATGCGCACGCCGCCCAGCGCAGGGCCGAGCACCGTGTTGTGGATGGCGATGATCGCCTGCAGTCCCACGTCGCGGTTGTGGCAGAAGACGACCTGTTCGTGGCCGGTGTTGGCTAGCGTTTCGAAAAGCATGGGGGCTCCGCTGGCGTTGCAGGTGTCGGACACCATGGTCCAGGAACATGCCTGGTGGGTGGCGCAAAACAAAAACGCGACGGTTCCGGAACAGGCCCTGAGCGTCGCGATGGCGGCATTTTAAAGCAATTGCCTGCCGCCCGCGCGCTGGCGCCGCGGCCCGCGGCATGGGCATCTCGCCACTGCGTGCGACGCCAGGGGCAAGAGCGGCCGTTCGCCGGGTCGCTTGCGTAGGCTTTGAGCGGGGCGGACTGGGGCGGGAATGGCGCCTGGCACAGGGGGGCGGCGCGTGGGCGTCCGGGGCGGCCCTGCGGTAGTGGTGACCGCGCGGGGTGCGGTGACGCGCGGGCGAGCGCTGGCGCCGTGGGCGGCAGCGCTGGTCGACGCATGGCCGCGGCCCTGCATACCGCGGCGGCGCGGTCCACGATCGCCGCCGGCACGGCGATCGCGCGTCTTCTGTGGGGCGGATGGACTAGCGGCGGACCCAATAGCCGGCGCGGAAGCGATAGGCAGGGCCGTGGTGCTCCCACCGTGGGCCGACGTAGACGTAGCCCGGCCGTTCCACCACGTAGCGGCCGGCGACCCAGACGTAGTGGTAGCCGTTCCACTGCCAGTAGCCGGGCATCCACACGTAGCCGGGTCGCACCACCACCCGTTCCACGCGTGGCGGCGGCGGCGCGGTGCGGACCGACAGTTCCACCACGTCGCGCGCCTGCGCGGGCGCGGCGGCGATGCCGCCGGCGAGCGCGCCGCCGAGCAGGGTGGCCAGCAACAAGGGACGAGCGAACATGCGAGGTCTCCGAAGGCATCGGCGGGGTGCCGACGCGGGAGGAAACGCGGCGACCGGCGCGGATGTTGACGCGCTGCCGGGGGCGTATTCATGCAGCGGATAGCCAGGCGCGCCGGCGCGCATGCGGGGCGCCGCCCAAGCGTGCATGCTGCAGCGCAACCTGCCCGTGTCGCGTTGCGCGCCTAGAATCGCGGCATTCTCTTTTCGATGTCCGCACGATGAGCCTTCCCGCGTCCCGCGTTCCGTTGCCGCAGACGGACGCCAGTCCCCTGCGTTTCGTCACCGCCGCCAGCCTGTTCGACGGCCACGATGCGGCGATCAACATCATGCGCCGCCTGATCCAGGCGCAGGGCGCCGAGGTGATCCATCTCGGCCACAACCGCAGCGTCGAGGACGTGGTGTGCGCGGCGCTGCAGGAGGACGCCGACGCGATCGCGCTGTCGTCCTACCAGGGCGGGCACGTGGAGTATTTCAAGTACATGGTGGACATGCTGCGCGAACGTGGCGCCGGCCATGTGCGGGTGTTCGGCGGCGGTGGCGGCACCATCACCCCCGAGGAGATCGCCGAGCTGCAGGCCTACGGTGTGGAGCGCATCTACCACCCCAACGATGGCATGAAGATGGGCCTGGTGGAGATGATCGAGGACGTGGTGGCGCGGGCCGGGCAAGGGCGCGCGGCCGCGGCGGATGCGCGCGGCGCGAGCGCGGCCGGCTCCCCGCTGCCGGACATCGACGACGAGATCGGGATCGGTCGGACGCTGTCGGCGATCGAGGATGGGACATTCTCGGAGGCCGAGCTGGCGTTGCTGCGCAAGCAGTGGCAGTCCGGCGCGGCGACCGCGGCCGAGCCGCGCAGCCGACGCACCGCGCCGGTGCTGGGCCTCACCGGCACCGGTGGCGCCGGCAAGTCCTCGGTCACCGACGAACTGCTCAATCGGTTCCTGGCCAGCTTCCCGCAGATGCGTATCGCGGTGGTGTCGGTGGACCCCAGCCGGCGCCGCACCGGCGGTGCGCTGCTCGGCGACCGCATCCGCATGAACGCGCTGCGCAGCCCGCGCGTGTACATGCGCTCGATGGCCACGCGGCGCCAGCACGCCGCCACCAACCGCGTGCTGAAGGACTGCATCGCGCTGTTGAAGGGCATCGGCTACGACCTGGTGATCGTGGAGACCGCCGGCATCGGCCAGAGCGATTCGGAGATCGTCGATCTGGTCGATTTCCCGGTGTACGTGATGACCAGCGACTACGGTGCGCCGAGCCAGCTGGAGAAGATCGACATGCTCGACTTCGCCGAGCTGGTGGTGCTGAACAAGTACGACCGGCGCGGCGCCGAGGACGCGCTGCGCGACGTGCGCAAGCAGTGGCGGCGCAACCGCGCGGCGTTCCAGCTGGAGGACGAGGCGGTGCCGGTGTATCCGACCATCGCCAGCCAGTTCAACGATCCGGGCGTGAGCTGGATGTTCGTCAATCTGTGCCGCCTGCTGCGCGAGAAGCTGGCGACGCAGGTGGAGGCCGCGGCAGGCGCGCCGGGCATGCCGATGCACTGCGACTTCCATCCGCAGCTCGACACCACGCTGAAGGAGCCGCGCGCCACCGTGCTGATTCCCGGAGCGCGCGTGCGCTACCTGGCCGAGATCGCCGAGCAGGGGCGGGCGCTCAATGCCGGCGTGCTGCGCCAGGCCGAAGCGGCCGACCGTGCGCAGGCGTTCTGGCAGGCGCTGCACGCGCTGCAGGATCCGCAGCTGCCGGCGCAACTGGAACTGTATGCGGCGCACGACCTGCTGCCGGCGCCGCGCACGTCCGCCGAGGTGTCCGATGCCGCCGTGGACGCCAGCCTGCTGTTGCTGCGCCAGCGCTACAACGATGCCTTGCAGTCGTTGTCCAGCGAATCGCTGAAGCTGCTGCGCGAGTGGCCGCAACGGCTGAAGTCGATCACCGACCCGGTCACCGAATACGCGGTGCGTGGCAAGCCGATCCGGGTGGAGAACTACCGGCAGTCGCTGAGCCACCAGTCCATTCCGAAGATCGCCGCGCCGCGCTACAAGAGCTGGGGCGAACTGCTGACTTTCCTGGGCAAGGAGAACCTGCCCGGCAGCTATCCGTACACCGGCGGCGTGTATCCGTACCGGCGCACCGGCGAGGACCCGATCCGCATGTTCGCCGGCGAGGGCACGCCCGAGCGCACCAACCGGCGCTTCCACTACCTGAGCGTCGGCCAGCCGGCCGCGCGCCTGTCCACTGCCTTCGACAGCGTCACCCTGTACGGCGAGGACCCGGCGCCGCGTCCGGACATCTACGGCAAGATCGGCAACTCCGGTGTCAACATCCCGACCCTGGACGACATGAAGAAGCTGTATTCCGGTTTCGACCTGTGCGCGCCGACCACCAGCGTGTCGATGACCATCAACGGCCCGGCGCCGATGATCCTGGCGATGTTCATGAACACCGCCATCGACCAGCAGGTGGAGAAGTACCTGAAGGCCGACGCGCAGCGCTGGGCGCAGGCCGAGCAGACCCTGGCGCGGCTGTTCGACGGCCGCGAACGCCCGCGCTATCACGGCGAGTTGCCGCCGGGCAACGACGGCCTCGGCCTGGCTCTGCTCGGGGTCAGCGGCGACCAGTTGGTGGACGCGGCGACCTACGCGCAGATCAAGGCGCAGACCCTGTCCAGCGTGCGCGGCACGGTGCAGGCCGACATCCTCAAGGAGGACCAGGCGCAGAACACCTGCATCTTCAGCACCGAGTTCGCGCTGCGCATGATGGGCGACATCCAGCAGTATTTCGTCGAGCAGAAGGTGCGCAATTTCTACTCGGTGTCGATCTCCGGCTACCACATCGCCGAGGCCGGGGCGAACCCGATCAGCCAGCTCGCCTTCACCCTCAGCAACGGCTTCACCATCGTCGAGTACTACCTGGCGCGCGGCATGCACATCGACGATTTCGCGCCGAACCTGAGCTTCTTCTTCAGCAACGGCATGGACCCGGAGTACACGGTGATCGGCCGGGTGGCGCGGCGGATCTGGGCGCGGGCGATGCGCGAGCGCTACGGCGGCAACGAACGCAGCCAGATGATGAAGTACCACATCCAGACCTCGGGTCGTTCGCTGCACGCGCAGGAGATTCAGTTCAACGACATCCGCACCACGCTGCAGGCGCTGTACGCGTTGTTCGACAACTGCAACAGCCTGCACACCAACGCCTACGACGAGGCGATCACCACGCCGACCGAGGAGAGCGTGCGCCGCGCGGTGGCGATCCAGATGATCATCAACAAGGAGCTGGGGCTGAACTTCTGCGAGAACCCCTGGCAGGGCAGCTTCATCGTCGAGCAGCTCACCGACCTGGTCGAGGAGGCGGTGTACAAGGAGTTCGAGGCGATCAGCGAGCGCGGCGGCGTGCTCGGCGCGATGGACACCATGTACCAGCGCGGCAAGATCCAGGAAGAGAGCCTGTACTACGAACACAAGAAGCACGACGGCAGCCTGCCGCTGGTCGGGGTCAACACCTTCCTGCCCAAGGAGCACGCAGGCGAGACCGCGACCGAGATCGAGCTGATCCGCTCCACCGAGCAGGAGAAGGACCAGCAGATCGGCAACGTGCGGGACTGGCAGCGGCGCCGCAATGCGCTGGCGCTGGCCGCCGACGGCGCCGGCCTTGGTGCGCTGCAGCGCACCGCACGCGAGCGCCGCAACGTGTTCGCGGCACTGATGGAAGCGGTCAAGACCCATAGCCTGGGCCAGATCAGCCACGCGCTGTACGAGGTGGGTGGCGAGTATCGGCGCAACATGTAGGCGCGGTCGGGCGTCGGCGCTGACGCCATCGACGCCGCGGCGGCGAGTGTGCCTGCGCGGGTGTCGCGGCAAGGCCCCTGCGTGCGTCGCAAGCTTGCGGCCACTGCCCAGGGAAGCGCATGTTCTTCCCATCGACGAGCGTAGGGGTGACCGATGAAAGCCTGGGCAGCGGGGGTGTTGATGGCGTGCGCGGCAGCGAGCCGGGCCCCGGAACCGGCCGGGGACGGCGCTGCAGGACCGCTGTTCGAAACCGTCGCGGCGCTGGACCAGCGCCTGTTCGACGCCTACAACCGCTGCGACCTGGCGGCGTTCGAGTCGCTGTTCGTGCCGGACGTGGAGTTCTACCACGACACCGGCGGCGTCACCTGGGATCGCGCGAGCGTCGTCGACAGCACGCGCAAATGGATCTGCGGCAAGGTCCGTCGTGCGTTGGTGCCCGGCACGCTGCGGGTCTACCCGGTCAAGGACTTCGGGGCGATCGAGGAGGGGGAGCACCGCTTCTGCGACCTGGCCAGTGGCCGTTGCGAGGGCATCGCCAAGTTCGTGATGGTGTGGCGCCAGGACCCGGACGGGTGGAAGCTCACGCGCGTGCTCAGCTATGGCCACCGCGCGGCCCCCGAGCCGGCGCCGCACTGAACGTGCGCGTGGCGGTCGCCGCCGGAAAGCAGGCGGTCAAGCCCATGCCTGGGCCGGATCAGCCACCTGCCGCACGCAGGGGATGCTGGGTGTCGACGCACGTGCCGGCGGGGTGGTGACGGGCAACGCCGGCACGCCGCTTGCTTGCGACTGGGGAGCGCGATCGCGCGTGTCTCCGACCGCCTGACGGAGGTCGGCCGCCGCATCACGTCGGCGTTGCGCAGAAACCCGCGCGGCGTGCTTGAATGACATGGCGCGCCGCGTGGGCGCGCACCGGTGGCCGGGCGCGGGGACCTGGCGATGTTTTGCGGATGACGACGATCGTGCCGATCATGTGGATTGCCATCAGTGCGGGTGTGCTGGTGCTGGGGGCCGGACTGTGGTGGTGGCTGCGCCGTGGCCATGGCGATGCGGCCGAAGCGCCGCAGGCGCGCACGGCGTTCGAGGGCGCGGGCCAACTCGATGCGCCGGCAGCGCCTGCACGCGCGGCATCGGCTGCGCCTGTGGCCGCAGCGGACCCGGGCATCGACCCATTCGCCGATCCGGCGCTGATCGATCTGGATCCGGTGCCGGATGCGGCGATCCTGGCGCGCCTGTGCGAGCTGGCGTTCGCCGGCCGGCCGGTGAACGCGTCGGCCGCGGCCACGCCGGCGGTCATGGCCGATGCCGCCGCGGTGCTGGCGCGCATCGACGCGCATCCGCGCTACACGCCGCGGCGCCCGCACCTGTTGCCGCAGCTGACCCGTGCGATCAACGATCCGGCCGCCGGCGCCCACGCCATCGCCACGATCCTGGGCCAGGACCCGGCGCTGGCCGGCAACCTGCTGCGCATCGCCAACAGCGTCGTCTACCGCCGCCATCCCGAGCCGATCGAGAACCTGGAGCGGGCGGTGGCCCTGCTCGGCACCGAGGGCCTGCGCCAGATCGTGCTGGCGGCGTTGCTGCAGCCGGTGATCGTCGACGACGGCAGTGTCTTCGGCCGCTGTGCGGCGGTGCTGTGGGAACACACCCTGCTGTCGGCGCACGCCGCCGCGCAGGTGCCGGACCGCGAGGATGCGAACGCCGCGCAATTGCTGGCGCTGCTGTGCGGGCTGGGCGCGGTCGCGGTGGTGCAGGTGCTGCGCGATGTCCACGCACGCCATGCCGAGGCGGCTCCCACGCCGGCGGCGATGACCGAGATGCTGGAGGCCTGGTCGGCGCACTGCGCCAAGGCCATCTCCGCGGACTGGGGGCTGTCGCCGCGCGTGCAGCGCGCGCTGGAGGAGCAGGCCAGCGACGCCGATGTGGCGACCATGAGTGCGCTCGGCCTGGCCCTGCGCCGGCATCGCGCCGCCGCGGCCGCACAGTTGGCGGTGCGCTATCGCCGTTAGGTGGCGCCGTTGCGTGGTCCAGCCAGTGATTGGTCGACACGTGCGGCAGAGCGGCCGGGTGCCGCAGCGATGCTTGGCCACCGGGCGATGCGACGGGATGTCGGCGCAGCCGGCAGCGCGAGACAGCATGCGCCGACGCAGGCGCGGATCGCTGTCGTGTCCGCGCTGGCGCCGAGGCTGATCTGCTTGCTGGCGCCGCTGGCGACGATCGCCGTCCATGAAGGTGGCGCCCTGCTGGCGGCGCATGCGCATGCGTGCGCCGCGCGGTTCCGGCGTGGCAGGCGGCCGCTCGGTGCCGCGCGGAGCCGACCATGAGTTCGGCCGGGACAACACGCGGCGTGTGGATGCCATCGCCTTGGCTCAATCGGCTCCTGACAGGCGTGCAGGGCGTGCTGTTGCTGATCGGCGTCTCGGCGATGGCGGTCGGCGCTATCGCCCTGGTCCAGGGCGTCTGGGCACCGGGCATGGTCGAGTTGCCGGTGATCCTGCTCAGTCTTCCGCTGGCGGGCATGGCGACGGTGGCGCTGCACGAGTGCGGCCACGTGCTGGCGGCGCGTGCCGCGGGCATGACCGTCTACCTGATCCATATCGGCCCGCTGCAACTGCATGCGCGCCGCCGTGGCTGGAAGATGCGTTGGCGGCGCGTGCGCCCCGGCCATCCGATCGGCTTCGTGCTGCCCGTGCCGGATCCCTCCCTGTCGCTGTGCCGGCAGTATCGATTGACGATCGTCGGCGGGCCGGCGGCCAATCTGCTGGTGGCGTCGATCGCATGGCTTGCCGCGCGAGGCGCCGGCCTGGACAGCAGCCTGGGCGCATTCTGCGTTGGCATCGGCGTCCTCAACTTCGCGGTCGCGCTGATCAATCTGTTGCCGGTGCAGGGCCGGTCGGGCGCAACCGATGGCTTGCAATGGGTGAATGTGGCGCGGTGGCACGAAGCGGATGCCCCGGCGTACGTGCTTGCCGAACTCAATGGGTGGACGTGCAAGGGCGTCACCGCGGACAGGCTGCCGCCGTCCCGCCTGGACGTGCTGGCACGCAGCGACCTGGCCTTGTGCCACAGCTGGTTTGCGTTGAAGGCGGCGCAACAGCGTGGTCAGTGGCGGCAAGCGGCGGAACTGCAACCGCAGATGGAACAGCGCCTTGCGGAAGTGGGGCCCGCTGCCGCGCACTGGGCGACGCTGGTCATGCTGCTGCGGTGCGAATTCGCATTTTCGCGTGCGATGGCGGGAAGCGCCGAGATGGAGATGCTGGAGGCGGGACTGACGGCGGAGGCGGACTGGATCGCTCCTGCGTTGCGCCCGCGCTGCCGGGCATTGATGGCCGTGCGGCACGGCGACGCGGCGGCGGCGCAGGCCTGGTTGCGTCTTGCGGAGGCGGCGGCCGAAGACCAAGTCGATCGTGCCCTGCGGGCCAACGAAGCGGTGCTGCGCGATGCGATCCGTGGACTGCTAAAGGCCGAATGATCCGTTGCTTCGGCACGGTCGACGCCATGCGCCGCTTGCATGACGCGCGGCGCGTTTTCTCGACGTCATGCAGGCGCGATGCGCCCGGCGGGCAGGAGACGGCCTGCCTAGCGGGAGGCCCCGGCTGCACGCATGCAGCCGGCGCGACGGCGGCGTGGCGAGCGCGTCGACCTCAGCGCAGCGGCACGTCGGCGACCTTGTCCTGATAGTCGCGCTTGGGATCGATCCCGAACAGCACCTTGATGCCGGCCATCAGGCTGGAACCATTCAGCCAGATCTGCGCGTGGTCCGGATCCAGGCGCAGCAGCGCCAGCTTCGGATCGTCCTTGCCCTGTTCGTACCAGGCGTCGATGAAGCCGTTCCACAGGCGCTCGATCACCGCCTGGTCGTTGTCCACGCTGAGCGTGCCGCTGATGCTGGCGAACAGGTCGTGGTTCTTGGCGCTGAACGCCGCGATCACCCGCTGGCTCTGCGTCAGCTTCTGCACCAGCGCGTTGTCCTTGGAGGTGAAGAACCAGATCGGGCCGCCGTGATCGCCCTCGAACTGTGCGGTCATCGGGCGGGCGTGGCCGTCCTCGACGCCGTCCAGACCCAGCATCACGGTGCGGTCGGACTTCAATGCCTTCCAGAATTTCTCTTCCAGTTCCTGCGGGCTGGCCATGCGGATCTCCGAGCGGGCGACAGTGCCCGCCTGCACTGTGCCGGGCGCGGCGCGCGCGGTCCGTGACGGGAGGGTGCAGGCGATGTGGAGAGGCAGTGCGCGCGGGTGTCGTAGACAAGTGCTGCGTTGCGAAGGGCGATGCGATGCGTATCGAAGCATCGCCTGGATCGGCAGTGCTACTAAGCGACCACGCCCCGCTGTACTTGGCCATCTCCCCGATGGCGGCCGCAGCGTGGCGGACGGACCACGGTTCCGCAGGGAAGGTGTGCCGGTTCCCGCGGCCCACGCCGCGCTTTCCGACAGGACGTTCGCCGATGAGTGCGATTCCCGCGACGCAACCGCTGTTGCCTCCGCAACTGACCCTGGCGATGGCAGCCGCCAGCATCGCCGCGTACGCCGCCTACGAAGGCAAGCCGGTTGTGGCGCCGTCCGACTACCGCCTGGTCGCCCGCTGGTCCGGCTGGGACGGCGATCCGCTGGGTGGCAGCGAGGAACTGTTCGGCCTGCTGTTCCGCTCCACGGTCGCCGCCGGGACCTATCTGTTCGCGTTCCGCGGCACCGACTCGGATCTGGACATCTACGAGGACCTGGACTTCTCCACCACTGCCTTCGTGCCCACCGCCGGCACCGCCACGCCGGTGCCGCAGGTGTCGGCCGGGTTCTACGGCATCTACGACGCCAGGGGCGGCGCCATGCGCGCCTCGATGCGCGCGCAGTTGTTCGCGCTGCTGGAGCACTTCGCGCCGACCCAGGTCTACGTCACCGGACACAGCCTGGGTGGCGCACTGAGCCAGCTGTTCTCGCTGGACCTGGCGCTGAGCCGGCCGGCGCTGCCCAGTCGCAACATCAACTTCTGCAGCCCGATGGTCGGCGACGCGAGCTGGGAGCAGGTCTATGCCGCGCATATCGCCGCGGCCGACAGCACGCGCTGCTACAACTACTGGGACTATGTGCCATCGCTGCCGCCGTCCACGTTCGGCTATGCGCCGGTGGGGCAGGCGTTCCGCACCGCCTACGAGGTCAACGGCGCCTGGTTCCCGCACCTGCTGCCACGGCACTCCATCGCCAACATGCAGGTCGTGCTGCAGCATGCGCTGTGGCAGACGCCGCAGGCCTGGAGCGGCACCTTCGCCGACCAGACCGATCCGCAGCGGTTGATGTGCAGCCAACTGCCGCCTACGACGGCGCATCCGCCCTGGGCGGACATGGCGCTGACCGCGCGTGCGGCCGAGCAGGCGCTGGGTTTTCCGGAAACTGCGCCAGTGCCACCAGCGCCGCCAATGGCCACGACGTGAGTTAGGGGGCGCCTGGCGGAATGCCGGAGTGCCCGGGAACCGAGTGGCGCCGCTGGGGGCGCCACGCTGTTGGCAACCTGCATCGCGTCCGCAAGGAGTTCGCCATGGCCTCGTTCGACCTGTATCTCCCGCAGTTGCTGCGCTTCGAAGGCGGCTTCGTCGACGATCCCAACGATCCGGGCGGCGCCACCAACTACGGCATCAGCCTGGCCACCTTCCAGCGTGATGCGCAGGCGCTGCTGGGCGAGGCGCCGACCCTGCAGGCCTTGCGCGCGCTGACTGTGCAGCAGGCCGCGGCCATCTACAAGCAGGCGTACTGGGACCGGATCGGCGCCGACCGCATCGCCTCGCAGACGCTGGCCGAACTCGTGTTCGATTTCTACGTCAACGCCGGCAACGTGGCGATCGAGCTGTTGCAGCGCATCCTGCAGCAACTGGGCGCGACGCAACTGGTGATCGATGGAGAGATGGGACCGACCACATTGGCCGCCCTCGCCACGGCCGACGCGGCGCAGGTGTATGCGCAGTACCGGCAGCAGCGGATCGCCTACTACCAGCGCCTGGTGGCGGAGCGTCCGGCCGACGCCGAGTTCCTGGCCGGTTGGCTGCGCCGCGCGGAATGGTTTGCGCCGAGCCTGCCGGCGGATGCGTCGTCACCGCCGCAGACCGCGCAGGCCGGGACCGCCTGAGCGGTCGCGCGCCGCGCCACACGTGTACGGTGCGTGCATCTGCGTTTCACCGCTTGCGCATGTCGCGCTGGCTAGTCTCCCGGGCAAGCGTCGGCCATTGCCGATGCCACCGCACGCCGCTACGGCGTACGCCTGTCCTCGTTTCGGGAAGACCGCATCATGATCAAGTGGGCCATCATCATCGCCATCATCGGACTCATCGCCGGCGCGCTCGGCTTCAGCGGCGTGGCGGGCGCAGCGATGGGCGTCGCCAAGTTCCTGTTCTGGGCCGGCATCGCCATCGCCCTGGTGCTGTTCGTGCTGGGCACGATGCTGGCCAAGAAGGTCAGTTGAGCCCAAGACCGGGCAGGTCGCGTTGAGCAGACGCGGCCTGCAGGCGGATAGACGCAGGCGCCACGGTGGCCGGCAGCCACCTGCTGTGCCGCCATCGCCCTAGGCGTCGCTGGCGGTATCGGTGTCGTTCTGCGCGGCGGCATCGTCGGATGCCGGTTTGGCCGCTGCGGCGCGCGCTTCGCGCTTGCGCGCTTCTTTTTCTTCCTGCTGTTTCTTCTTGGCCAGCTCGCGCTGACGTTTCTCGAAGGAGTAGTTGGGCTTGGCCAATGCGCATCTGCCGGTGAGGGGAGTGCGCCGAGTGTAGCTGGTGTGCGCCATCGGCGTGCGAAACGGACAGGCCGCCCGTGTGAGACGGCCTGTCCTAGGCGCAGGTGCGGGAGTACGGCCCTCCCGGACCTTGGCTTACGGGCTCAGATACTGCTGGATCGACGAATACACGTCGGCAAAGCGCGAGTAGTAGTCGGGATCGCTCGGTGCGCTGCAGTACGAGGTGCCGCCATACAGGCCGCCGCGCAACTGGTAGGCGCCGCTGCTGTTGACGGTGAACAGGCCGGAGCCGGACGAGCCGCCTTCGGTGACGCCGGTGCTCCACTGCACGCGGTACAGCGGCGACTTGCCGTCGATGGAGCTGGACAGCGCGGTGACCTTGCCCAGCGAGTACTTCTTGACGTCGCCGGCGGGGTGGTGGATGCCTTCGATCGCGGTGCCGGTCGAGCCGATCGCCGAGCTGCTCCAGCCCGCATAGAACGCGCCGCTGGGCGGAGTGCTCTTCAGCTCCAGCAGCGAGGTATCGCGGGTGGTGTTGGCATGGCGCAGGTAGGCGCCGCCACCGAGCGTGGTGTAGTTGGAATTGACCGTGGAGCCGCCGCAGGTGGTGGCGTCGTAGAACCAGTAGGTCTGCAGCGTGTTGGCCACGGTCTGGGTGCTGATGCAGTGCGCCGCCGTCCAGAACAGCGGCTTCTTCGGCGAGTTGCTGTTGTTGAGCAGGGTGCCGGTGCACAGGTAGGTGCTGCCGCCGCTGGTGAAGGTCATGCGCGCCACCGACTTGGCCGCCGAGGTGAAGCCGGAGGTCGGACTGGCGCGGCAGACGATGTCGCGCTCGCACGAATCGCTCTCGCCGATCATCGGCCGCATCATCGTGTCGCTGGCGACCGGGCTGATGTCCAGGTGCGACAGCTGCGGGATCTTCAGTGCGAAGCCCTGCGGATACTGGCCCGCCGGCAGTTCGATCTCCACCACCATGCGCGCGCCGGCGATCACCGCCGACCAGCCGGGCTGGCTGCCGGCGAAATCGGCGCCGCTCTGCTGGAACACACGGCCATCCTCGCCGGCGAAGCGCAGCGTCGCCTTGCCCGGATCGCCGGGCTGGGCGCCGCTGCCGCTGAGCTGCAGCGCCGCGCGCAGCGCCTGCGCGTTGGTCGAGACGATTTCGAAACTGGTGACCTGGGCGCCATTGGGCAGGGTCTGCCAACGCAGGCGGCGCAGGTTGATCTCGGGCTTGGCGACGTCGCGGGAAAAGCCGATCTGCAGCGGCTGGCCGTTCTTGACCTGTTGCCCGCGCGCCTGCTTCATCGCCGCGGCCTTGCTGCTGTCGGGTGCGGCCAGTTCGATCAGGCGCGGCGCGTGCGCGCTGCCCGGGGTGAGGCTGCGCAGTTCCGCGCCACCGAGTGCGGCGGCATCCGGGCGCGCTTCGACCGGGGCGGAGTCCATCTCGGCTGCTGGGGGAGTGGCAGCCATGGCGACGGGGGACATGCCGGCAATGCCGGCCAGCAATGCCAGATACAACGCATGCTTGCGATTCATCGATCTTCCTTCTGCGAAGAGGGACGAGACCATCCGGCAGGGGACCGGATGCCGTTGCACCCGAGTTCAGGGTGCCTGCCGAGGCTACGGACGACGCCACGATGATTGCGTGCCAGGCGTCACGCTCGGGAGGCCGGTTTCGTAGACAGCTGCTCACATTGCGTGTGATGGCGGGTTATGCGCGACGCATAAAAAAGCCTCCCCTGCTTGCGCAGGAGAGGCGATGCGATCCACGTGATGCGACGCCGTGGGCGCTCAGCGGCGCCGGTTCGACGGCACGAACTTGTATAGCTTGTTGACGCCGGTGCCGAAGTTGAAGCGGCTGTAGCCGGCGCCCCAGTACACCGCGCCATCGACGATCGCCGGCGCGCTGGACACCGAACCGCCGGCATCGAAGCTCCACAGGGTGGCGCCGGTCTTGGCGTCGAGCACGGTCATCGCGCCGGACATCGAACCGGCATAGACCAGGCCTGGCGACGCCGCCAGCGGGCCGCGGCCGCCGGCGCCGAACGTGGTCTGCACCGGGTCGGTGCCCGGCACCTTGACCTGCCAGAGGATCTTGCCGCTGGCCGCATCCAGCGCGGCCCAGGAGCCGGCGTTCCAGGTCTCGGTGTTGCCCGGCGCCAGGGTGTAGGGCGTGTGCTCGTTGTTGTTGATGGCCACGTACACGCGCGCGGCGAACGGATCCACCGACGAGCCCCATTCGATGCCGCCGGCGGTGCCGCCCGGGCCCACCTGGGTCGACCACACGGTCTGCCCGCTGTCGGCGTCGAACGCCCAGTAGACGCCGCTCTTCTGGCCGGCTCCGACCAGCGCCTGCGGCTTGCCGTTGCGGATCACCGTGAACAGGTTGGCGCCGCCGCCGCTGAAGTCGTAGTCCGGTCCCTGCGGGTCCTGGCACAGGCCGTTGGTCGGCGCCACCAGGCACGACAGCGACCAGGCGTCGGCACCCTGCAGGCGGCGCGTCCACACCGGCTTGCCGCTGCGCATGTCCAGCGCCAGCACCGAGTCGACGTAGTTGTCCGGCGCCATGCACGCCAGTTGCGCGGTCTTGTCGCCGTTGGCGTTCTTGACGCAACTGGCCACGTCGGTCGGCACCGAGTAGTTGTTGCCGGTGGTGGCGTAGACGCGCTGGCGCAGCGGATCGATCGCCAGCGTGCCCCACACCGACGCACCGGTGTAGCCCTCCGGCGCGGTGCGGAAGCTCCACAGCAGCTTGCCGGTCTTCAGGTCCAGTGCGGCGACGCTGCCGCGGAAGGTGTACTTGTAGCCGGCGCTCAGCCCGCCCCAGTCGCCCGAGGAGACGCCGACGTACACGCGGTCGCCGTAGATCACCGGCGAGGCGGTGATGCGCGCCTGCGGGTTGGATTCGACCAGGGTCTTCCACAGCAGCTTGCCGGTGGTCTTGTCGATCGCCAGCACGGTGCCGCTGGCCTGGTCGCCGACCAGGACGCTGTCGCGCGCGATCGCCGGGCTGTTGCGCGACAACGAACCGGCGATGCCGGTGTAGTCGGACAGCTTCACCTGCCACACCGCCTTGCCCAGGTCGGTGTCGATGCGATACAGCTGGCCGCCCCAGTCGGGCACGTACAGCGCCGTGCCCTGCACGGTCGGCGTGGCCGACACGTCGCCTTGGGTGGTGAAGGTCCACGCGGTCTTCAGGCGCGCCGCGTTGAACGGGGTGATCTGCCATTCGCCGGGCGCGAAGCGGGTGTTGAGGAAGCCGCCGCCGGCGCTGTCCCAGAGGCTGTGCGTGGCGAACGGCGTGCCGCCGGAGAAGGTGCTGCGCCATTGTGCGCTGGCGGCGGTGGTGTCGGTCGTCGCCGCTGCGGTGCCTGCGGACTGCGCCATCGCCATTGCGCTGAACATCAAGCCGGGAATCAACGCCAGCCGCAGGCGGGAGTGGTTCTGGTGTGCATCACGCGTTTTCATGGATGTCCTTCGGGCTTGGGAGTGAGGATCCCCCCGTCACGTCCGCGGCCATCCTAGAAGTGGAAATCCTTGCGTGTCATGTACTTACGAAAAAGTTAGGGCGCTCGCAAAAGGTTGCGGCGATAGCGAAAAACAATGGCGACGGCATCGCCCGGTCATCGTGTCGGCATCCACGTGACGCAGGTCGGGCCATGATGCGATGGCGGTCGAGGCCGTGCGTTGCACTGCATCGCCAGGGCGCAGCGCGACGTGCTGACGTAGCGCGTGGCGATATGTGCTGTCGATTCTGAGCGCAGGATTCGACGCGTGAGCGCGGACTGAATCGCGGTGCAGCGCGAGGGTCCTGGCGCTGCCGCTGCGGCGATGCCGTATGGCCGATGCGCGCGCCTGGTTACACTGTGCGATCACGTTGTCCGCACAAGGAATGCCTCGATGAAATGCCCCTCGCTGTTGTCCCTCGCCATCGCGCTGTGCGCCACGGCCGCCGGTGCCGTGCAGGCGGCAACGCCGGCGTCCACCGCCGCGCTGGAGGGCAAGGTCGATGCGCTGTACACGCGTGCTCCGGACACGCTCAAGCCCGACGAAGTGAAGGCGATGCAGCAGCGCCTGCTGGACTGGGCGCAATTGCAGCGCTATCGCGCCGACAATGCCGCGCTGCCGGCGCCGGCAGCGGACGCACCGCGCGTGGTCTTCTATGGCGATTCCATCACCGACGCGTGGGGCCGCCGCGAAGGCACCACGTTCTTCCCCGGCAAGTCCGCCTACGTCAACCGCGGCATTTCCGGACAGACCACCGCGCAGATGCTGGTGCGCTTCCGCCAGGACGTGATCGACCTGAAGCCGGCGGTGGTGGTGATCCTGGCCGGCACCAACGATCTGGCCGGCAACACCGGGCTGTCCACGCTGGAGATGATCGAGGACAACCTGCGCTCGATGACCGAACTGGCCCAGGCCCACCACATCAAGGTGGTGCTGGCCTCGGTGCTGCCGGTCACCGACTATCCGTGGCGGCCGGGCCTGCAGCCGGCGCCGAAGGTGCGTGCGCTCAATGCCTGGATGCAGCAGTACGCGCAGCAGCAGGGCGCGGTGTATCTGGATTACTACAGCAAGCTGAGCAACCGCGACGGCGGCATGGACAAGACCGTGGCCATCGATGGCGTGCACCCCAACAACGCCGGCTATGCGGTGATGGCGCCGCTGGCCGAGCAGGCCATCCAGCGCGCGCTTGCGCAGCCCTGATCCACCGCGCGCGCTCTAGCCCCTCTCCCCCCGGGAGAGGGGTTGGGGTGAGGGTACGGGCGCCGGTAAAGATGGTCGACGAGCGGCGCAACCGCTCAGAAACGCTCGCCGCTCGGCAGATAACGCCATTCGCCCGGCGCCAGCTTGCCCAGTGGGATGCGGCCGATGCGCAGGCGGCGCAGCCCGCTCACCTCCAGCCCGACCTGCGCGCACATGTCGCGCAACTGGCCCGGGTGCACGTGCTTGATCGCAAAGCGCAGGCGCTGTTCGCTCTGCCAGCTGACCTTGCACGGCGGCAGCGTGCGCTGTCCATGGCGCAGGCCATGCGCGAGCCGGTGCAGGCCATAGGGCTGCAACGTGCCGCTGACCTCCACCACGAACTCCTGCTCCAGCGTGGCCGCGTCCTCGCTCAGCCGCCGCAGCACGCGGCGGTCCTGGCTCAGCACCAGCAGTCCGCTGGCTTCGGTTTCCAGTGGCAGCGGCATGCTCAGGCGCAGGAAATGGCGCTTGAGCACACGCACGTCGCTGGTATCCAGCGCGCTGCGGTGGGCGGGCGTCGCCAGCGCGAGCGCCTCTTCGGCGCGCATGCCGGCCGGCTTGTGCAGCAGCAGGGTCACCGCCTGTGCCGGGCCGAGTTGCGCGTCAGGCGCCAGCGTCACCTGCTGGGTGGTGATCGGCGTCTGCGGTTCCTCGACCACCACGCCGTCCACGCTGACCCAGCCGCCTTCGATGTACTGCTGTGCCTCGCCGCGCGAACACGGCAGCAGGGCGGCGAGATGCTTGTCGAGACGGACGGGGCTGGACATCGGCGGTGCGGCGATCGGTCGGGGGCGCAGTGTACGGGCGTCGCGGGGGCGCTGCCACGCAGCGGTGTCAGCGCTCGGCCAGTTCCAGCTGGGTCAGGTACAGGCGCAGGTCGAACTCCAGCCGGTGGTAGTCCGGCACCATGTGCGCGCACAGCTGGTAGAAGGCCTTGTTGTGCGCGCTCTCCTTCAGGTGCGCCAGTTCGTGGGCGACGATCATCGGCAGGAACGCCGCCGGGGCATCGCGGAACACGCCGGCGATGCGGATCTCGCGGCTGGCCTTGAGCTTGCCGCCCTGCACCCGCGACACCGTGGTGTGGGTGCCCAACGCGTGCTTCACCGCCTGCAGGCGGTTGTCGTAGATCACCTTGTGCAGCGGCTCGGCGCTGCGCATGCAGCGGTCCTTCAGTGCCTGGGTGTAGTCGTACAACTGGCGATCGGTGCGCACCGCATTGGCCTCGGGGTAGCGGCTGCGCAGCCAGTCGCCCAGGCGCTGGCGCGCGATCAGCTCGCGCACCTGGTCCAGGACCTGGGGCGGGTAGCCGACGAGATAGCGCAGGGTGTCCATGCCGCCACCTTAGCGTGCCGTGCGCTGCACGCGCACCCGTCGCATGCCTGGGCCTTCGCGGGCGGCCGCCGGCGCTGCGGGTATCATGCGGCTCCCGAATCCGAGTCCGTGGACGCTTCCGATGCGCAATCCCCTGCAGGAGCAACTGCTCAAGGCCGGCCTGGTGAAGAAGAGCCAGGTGGCGCAGGTCGCGCGCGAGCAGGCCAAGGCGCGCCAGGGCAAGACCCCGCCGCCGCCCAGCGCCGAGCAGCGCGAGAGCGAGCGGTTGCGGCAGGAGCGGGTGGAGCGCGACCGCGCGCTGTCCGCCGAACGCAACGCGCAGGCGCGTGCGCAGGAGCAGCGTGCGCAGGCGCGGCAACTGGTCGAAAGCCACAAGCTCAAGGCCGACGGCGAGATCGACTACCACTTCACCGATGCCGGCAAGATCCAGCGGCTGCGCGTGGATGCGGCGCTGCGCACGCAGCTGATCGCCGGCAGCGTGGTGATCGCGCGGCTGGAGGCCGGCTACGTGCCGATCCCGCGTGCGGTGGTGGACAGGATCGTCGCCCGCGATCCGGCGACCATCGTGTTCGATGCGCTGGCGGCAACGCCGGCCAGCGGCGAGGACGATCCCTACTACAGCCAGTTCCAGGTGCCGGACGATCTGATCTGGTGACGCCCCCCGTCCATCGGCGCCGCATGAATGTCCCGGAAAAGTGAAGCCGACGTGCATTGCATTCGCCGGGGGCGGCCGCATCATCCAGACAGGGCAACAGTGCAGAGACGACCATGGCCACTGGGTGGGCAGGCGACGGCGCGGTGCAGGACCAGATCGATGCGACCGTCGAGGATGCGATCAAGCGGGCGCGCAGCCAACTGCCGCAGGGCCCGGGACTGAGCCACTGCGAGGACTGCGATGCGCCGATTCCCGAGGCGCGGCGCAAGGCGGTGCCGGGCGTGCGCCTGTGCGTGGCTTGCCAGGACGCGCAGGACCGCGCGCAGCACGAGCACAGCGGCTACAACCGCCGCGGCAGCAAGGACAGCCAGTTGCGTTGACGCTCAGCCGGCGTGGTCGGCGCCTGGCGTCGAGGGCCGTGCGTGCAGGGCGATGTTGAGCTGATCGACCACGATCGCCCAGTCGGCGTCTTCCAGGCGTTCCTCGCGCAACAGCTGCGCCTGCGCCGGCGTCCAGAACGGTGCTTCTTCCAGGCGCATGTCATCGGGCAGCGGCGCGTGCTGGGCGATGAACTGGCGAATCTCGCCTTCGCTGTTGGGCAGGCCAAGTTGGGCGAAAAGGTCGGCGAACGGGGGAATGACGGGTTCCATGCTGTACCTGGTCGGGAAGGGGAGATCGCCGCGCAAGGCGGCTGGCAGCGACCATACCGGCTGCGCCATGTGGATGGCGTCAGCATCGCTGGTGTCGCGGCGTTTTCAGCCGAGTCCGGGCGGCACCGTATGGCCGCGCCAGCGGCGCGTGCTGCGCTGGAAGAACAGGCTGTTGGGGATCTGCAGCACGCTCTCGCCGTCGCCGTCGCGTTCCTCGCGCAGCGTGGTGTAGATCAGGTTGATGTCGATCACTTGGCCCTTCAGGCCTGGCTTCTCGCCGTTCTCCAGCAGCTCGATGTGGTCGTGCAGGCGGAACGGGCGCGTGGTGAAGATCAGCAGCGTGCAGAAGATGTTGGACAGCACGCTCCAGGCGGCGAAGAACGCCACCGCCGCGACCGCGGCGAATCCGGTGAAGGCAGTCCACAGCACGGTGCCGGAGACGCCGAAGCGGTCCAGGATCAGCAATAGCGCCGCGGCGTAGATCACGAAGCCGCTGCCGCGGCGCGCCATCAGCACCAGTTCCGGCGGCAGCGCGTGATGCTCGCCCAGGCGCCGGATCAGCCGCCGCAGCAGGGTGCGCAGCAACCACGCCGCAAGCACGATCAGCACGATCTGCGCGCCGGGCACGATCACATCGAGCCAGCGGTGCGTCCATGGCGGCAACAAGGTATGGAGCGGAGGCATCGCACATCGGACAACGCAGGGGACTGCGATGGTCGCAAGCGAGGCCGTTGCGGGCAAGTCGTGCTGCGTGTGCTTGCGGCGGCCCGTTTAGTCGGCGCGCTCCAGCGCGTCCCACTGCGCCTCGGTGATCTCGGGCAGCGCCTCCAGCGCCGGCCTGGCGAACAGATAGCCCTGGTAGAGGTCGATGCCCAGCGCACGCAGTGCGCGGTACTCGGCGGGCGTTTCCACGCCCTCGGCGAGGATGCGGCAGCCCAGCGGCGCGGCCATCGCGACGATGCCGCCGACGATGTGGCGGCGCGCGGCGCTGCCGTCGATGCCACGGATCAGCGCCATGTCCAGCTTGATCAGGTGCGGCTGGAAATCGGCGAGCAGGTTCAGGCCGGAGTGGCCGGCGCCGAAGTCGTCGATCGCGGTGAGGAAGCCGCGCTGCGCATAGTCGCGCAGGATGCGCACGACCTTGGGCAGGTCGGCGACGCGTTCGGATTCGCTCATTTCGAAGATCAGGTCGCCGGTGGGCACGCCGAAATGCTCGGCCGCCTTCAGGGTCAGGCGGATGCAGGTCGCCGGCTCGTACACTGCATTGGGGATGAAGTTGATCGACAGGCGCGTGCGCAAACCCAGCTGCGCGGCGGTGGCGATGGCCTGCACCCGGCAGGTCTGGTCGAAGCGGTACATCTGCTCGGGGCGCACCCGCGCCAAGACCGCCGCCGCACCGCTGCCGTCCTCGCCGCGCACCAGTGCCTCGTAGGCGTAGATCGAGCGGCTGGCGGCATCGACGATCGGCTGGAATGCCATGCGCACGGCGAAATCCAGCGGCTCGCCATCGCGACAGTTGCCGCAGGCGGGCTGGCCGAGTTCGGCGGACAGAGAGCGCAGGAGCATGCCGAAGCGAGACCTTGGACGAGACCGCAGTATGCGCTTCCGGCGTGAAGACGGCGCCGTGCCTCCGGGCCGGGGCGGGTTTCCCGAGGGGGCCGCGTCGGGCGCCCTGTCGGTACGGACGTCGCCCCGATCCGAGGCGCCGTGGTGACGTGCCTGGCGCCGCGTCGTCGCTCAGCGTGGACCGGCCACGTCCTCGCGGTGTGCTGCCGCAGGCAAACGCAATCGCGGCGCGGCATGCTCGGGGATGGGCGACACGCCCTAGCCGGCGTCGGCGACGTCGACCTTCTTCAGCACGCGAGTGGTGCCGAGCACCTCGACGCGGCCACCGGCCTGATGGAAGGCGGCCAGGTCGGCCTCGATGCGCTCGCGGCTGAGGCCCTTTTGCGCCTTGTCGCCGGCGCTGGCGCCACGTGCGTTCCTGGCGCTGGGCGAAGCGGTGTTGCCGGTGGGTCGTGCCATGCTGGAACTCCTGCAGTCAGTACATCGTCAGGGGAATGCCACGGGTCAGTTGCTCGTGGTGGGTGCGGCGGATCTCGCGGCAGTACGGGCCGGCCATCGCGAACTTCCGGCAGATCGCCGGGCGCTGCGCATAGATCGAGCAGCACATGCGCGCGCCGTCCACCGCCACGCACCAGCCGTCCTCGTCGCGCGCCATCACGTGCAGGCCCTCGCGGGTGTACTCGGTGAGATGCTCGGGGACCTGGTCGTCCGGCATCACCAGCACGGTCAGGCGGCAGCAGATCGCGTCGCAGCGGTCGCAGGCGATGTCGGCGTCGGTCGCGTCCAGCGCGGTTTCGCTCATGCGTGGCCGCCGTGCGCCGGACCTGTCGGTCGGCACGGAGGCTGGAGCGGCGAGGCCAGGCGCTCGGTCTGGCGCGTGGCAAGGGCGGGGGACATGGCGCTTCCGATGAGTCCGGCCCACAGCGGGACGGAGATTGGCGCGAGAAGGGGCGAGTCGGGCGACAGGAACGGCCGGACGAGACGCGCGTAGCGACGTGAGACTTGAGCGTGCCGCCATGCTACGCCAGTTGTTGCGGTGCAGTGTGAACGGTGTGGGCCGCGGGGATGCGGAGGACGCGAGTGAGATCGGACGCCGCGCGGACGGCTCGCCCGCGCGGCGTTAGTCCTGCGCGGCCGCCAGCGCCAGGCCCTGCACCACGCCGAACGAGGGATCGCCGTGGACCAGGCGCGCCTGCGGGAAGGCCGCGGCGACCAGGCGCTGCAGGTAGCCGGCGCGCGACATGCCGCCGGTCAGGAACACCGCGGCCGGATCGCCGCCGATGTCCTGGCGCACCTGTGCCAGCAGTTCCTGCAGCGCCTCCAGGTAGCTGCGCGCGGCCTGCACCAGTTCCTCGGCCTGCACCTGCACCTGCAGCCCGGCTTCGATGTAGTCCAGGGTTTCCTCGTGCCGCTCGGCGTCGCTGAGGCGGATCTTGCTGCGCTCCACCGCGCGGTACAGGCGCGCAGTGTTGCCGGGTTCCTGCAAGGCCTGCAGGCGCGTGTCGTAGGGTGCCGGTACGGCATCGTAGCGGTGCTGGCGGAAATCGCGCTGGCGGGTGGTGTCCTGCACCATCGCCGCTTCCACGTAGTGGTGCGAGGGCACGCGGGTGAGGCCGCGACCGAACTGCGGCATGAACCCGGCCAGGCTCAGCGCCAGGTCGATGTCGGTGCCGCCGCGCGGGATGCCCCAGGCGCGGTGCACCTGCGGCGCGGCGTCGCCGCCGACGCTGGCGTAGGCGATGTCGGTGGTGCCGCCGCCGATGTCCACCACCACCGCGGCGTGGCGCTCGCGGCTGACCGCGTGGTAGTGCATCGCCGCAGCGGCCGGTTCCTCCAGGAAGGCGACGTCGTCGAAGCCGGCGGTGATCGCCGCGCTGTGCAGGATCTCCAGCGCCTGCGCGTTGCCGGCCTCGCCGATCGAACTGCGGAACTGCACCGGGCGGCCGAGCAGGGCGCGGCGCACCTGCACGCCCAGTTGCCGCGAGGCGGTCAGGCGGATGTGTTCGAGGATGTGCGCGGCGATGCCGGTGATGGTCTGGCGTGCGCGCGGATGCAGGTTGTAGCCCAGCATCGACTTGGGACTCTGCACTAGGCTGCCTTCGCCTTCGACGAAATACGCGTCCAGCGCGTCGTCGCCGTACACCGCGTTCTGCAGCAGCGCCGCGGAACTGCGCGGCTCGCGCATCTGCGTTTCCATCCACTGCCGGCGGACCACCCGGATCGCATCGCGGCGCAGCGCCTCGGGGCTGCGGTCGCGTCCGGCAGCGAGCGCATCGCGGCGACCGGACTCGATCAGCTCGTCCACCTGCCGTTCCAGTGCCGGGGTCAGGTCGAACTCGGCCGGGTCGCGCATCACCTCGGGGAAATACACCGTGGTGCGGAACTGCTGCTGCGTGCCGAAATCGATCGGCACCACGCGGCCGTCGATCGCCGCGGCGGCGGCGGAATTGCTGGTGCCGAAGTCGATACCGAGGCGCATGACGGTGCCGGGGGCGGGAGGGCAGCGCACTGTGGGGCAAGCCGCGGCGCGACGCAAGCGCGGCCCGGAACGCACGAGGCCCGCATCGGCGGGCCTCGTTGAAAACCGGAAACCGGGTCGCTTACAGCGCGGCGCCGGCGTGGCCCTGGTTCTTTTCCTGCTCGGTGGCCTCGCGCACACCGGCCACTTCCACCGCGAAATGCAGCACCTGCCCGGCCAGCGGGTGGTTGCCGTCGATGGTCACCAGCTCCTCGCCGACCTCGGTGACCGTGACCAGCAGCGGGCCCTGGTCGGTCTGCGCCTGGAACTGCATGCCCGGCGCCAGCGATTCGGCGTCCGGGAACGAACGGCGCGGCACCTGCTGCACCAGTTGCTCGTGGCGCGGGCCGTAGCCTTCGGCCGGGATCACGTCGGCCTTGACCGATTCGCCGGTGCGCTTGCCGGTCAGTGCCTTTTCCAGGCCCGGCACGATGTTGCCGGCGCCGTGCAGGTAGCTCAGCGGATTGTCCGGCGAGGACTGGTCGATCACTTCACCGGCATCGTCGGTGAGGGTGTAGTGGATGGTGGCGACAAGCCCGTTGGCGATCTCCATGGGAAACCTCGTTCAGTGAGTAAGGGGGATACGCCGGCACAGTCACAGCGCGATGAGAGGGGTGCTACCCGGCTACCCTAACGAAAAGCCGCGCATCGCCGCAAGTCGCCGCGGCGCGCGCTGCGCATTCAGGCCGGCGGCGGGCGGCGCAGCGCGGTGCGCCGGGCCAGCCAGGTCTCCGGGGTCTGCGGCTTGACGAACAGCGCCTGCAGTTCCGGGTGCTCGGCGCGCGCGGCCGCCTCGATGCGCTCGATGCAGGCTTCGATCTGCGCGGTGCTGCGCTGGTCCTCGAACTCGGCGCTGAGCGCGGCCACCACCTGGTCCGGTCCCATCTGCACGCTGAGCACGCCGTTGACCGCGCGCACGTCCGGATCGGCGGCGGCGATGCGCCGCAGTGCGTCGCCGAGCGGGCGCGCCGCCGGCTCGCCGATCAGCAGGCCCTTGGTCTCGCGCGCCAGCACGAACGCCGAGCAGGCCAGCACCGCGGCGATGCCGACGGACGCGACGCCGTCCAGCTCCGGCATGTCCAGCCACTGCGCGGCGAGCAGCCCGGCCAGCGCGATCAGCAGGCCGATCAGCGCTGCGCTGTCCTCCACCAGCACGGTGAACAGGCTCGGATCCTTGCTCTCGCGGAACGCCTGCACGTAGCTCAGGCGGCCCTTGCGCGCGCGGAACTCGCGCAGCGAGATCCACCACGAGCCGCCCTCGAACAGCAGCGACAGCCCCAGCACGATGTAGTTGAGGGTGTGGTCGCTGGCCGGCTGCGGATGGCGGATGTGGGCGATGCCCTCGTACAGCGACACCCCGGCGCCGAGCGCGAACACCAGCAGGGCGACGATGAAGCTCCAGAAGTACAGCTCGCGCCCATGGCCGAACGGATGGGTGGCGTCGGCCGGGCGCGCGGCGCGGCGCAGGCCGTACAGCAGCAACAGCTCGTTGACCGTGTCCACCAGCGAATGCACGCCTTCGCTGAGCATCGCCGAACTGCCGGAGATCGCCGCGGCGACGAACTTGGCGATGGCGATGGCCAGATTGCCGGCGAGCGCGGCGTAGATCGCGAGACGGGACCCGGACGAAGCGGACATGACATTCCTGCGGCTGGGGCGGCCGCGCGGCGGCACGGGGCGGGCAGCTACAATAGGCGGCTCGCCGTCGTCGCCGTATCAAGGACTCCCATGCCCGCCGCACCCGCCTGCCCGCAATGCACCCTGGAAAACACCTACGTCGACGGCGCCAACTGGGTGTGCGCGGACTGCGGCCACGAGTGGCCGGTCGCGGCCGAGGCCGCCAATGACGCGGCGACGGTGGTGCGCGACAGCAACGGCAACGTGCTGCAGGCCGGCGACACGGTGGTGGTGATCAAGGACCTGAAGGTCAAGGGATCGTCGATCCCGCTCAAGCAGGGCACGGTGATCCGCGGCATCCGCTTGGTCGAGGACGATGCCGAACACATCGAAGGCAACTCGGACAAGATCAAGGGCCTGGTGCTGAAGACCTGCTTCCTGCGCAAGGCCTGAGCCCGGCGCGCCGGGCCGGGCGCTGCGCGGCACTGTGCGGCCGCGCGCTGGGCGAGGTTCGCGGCAGCTGCGCGGACGCAGATTGCCCGTAGGAGCGGCTTCAGCCGCGACAGGCTTCATCGCGACCGCCCGTCGCGGTGGCTTAAGCCGCTCCCGCGCGCTGCGTCCGTCAGCCGATGAAGGCCGCCCGTCCGGGCGCGCCAGCCGCGCACCGCGTGCCTCCTGCCCGGGAAGGGAGAGGCGACCCCGCGCGGCGTGACCGTCCTCGCGTGTTGCGCGCCGGCGCCCAGCCCGCACGGTGCGCCGGCTATCATGCGCAACGGCGCCGGGGGGCGCCGCCGGCCAGGCCGGCGCAGACACGGAACAGGGGATGCACATGCGAACGTACACAGGGGCGACGGCTGCCGGCCGTCTGGCGCGCACGCTGGTCCTGGCATGGGGGTTGTGCCTGCTGGCGCTGCCGGCCTGGGCGCGCATGCAGGAGGTCAAGCCGGGGCAGACGCCGGAACTGGCGTCGGGCGAAGGCCTGGTGGTGGTGGCGGTGGACACCGACGTCGCATTGAGCGGCGTGGAGTTGAACAAGGACGGCAAGGTCTTCGGTGGCGGCACCATGTCCGGGCTCAAGCCGGGCATCAGCTACCGGCTCTACATCGCGCCGGCCGGCGACTACGCCTGGCGCAGGGTGCTGTTGACCCCGCAGTTCGGCTACAGCCTGCGCGACAGCGACGAGTTCCGCTTCCGGCTCGAGCCGGGGCAGATCACCTACCCGGGCGATCTGCTGTTCCGGCCGGCCTCGTTCTTCAGTGGCGACATGGGCATGGTCAATCGCGCATTGGCGGCGATGGACTGGCTGCAACAGACCCATCCGGCGCTGTGGGCACGCTACGCCCTGCGTTACGCCGGACACTACCCGGATCCGTTCCCGGAGTTCTATCGCAAGGCGCTCGCGCAGCACCCCGACGCACGCCCCGCGGCGCAGGTCGCACTGCGCACGCCGCCTGCGCCGCGCGCCGCGCTGCCGATCGCGCCGGCCACGCTGTTCCGCGGCAACCGCATCGCCGACCTCAGCCTGAATCCGCGCGGCGATCTGCTGGCGTTGCAGGTGCACGAGCGCAAGGACGAATGGCGCATCGAACTGCTGGACCTGTCCAGCGATCAGCAGCGCCTGCTCGCCACCAGCGTCGATCCGATCAAGCAGATGCTGTGGGCCGGCAATGACGCGTTGCTGTTCACCGTGCCGGTGAAGAACGGGCGCGACGTGGTCCGTGGCATCCGCGCCGATGTGGCGGCCGACGGCAAGCGCAAATGGAGTCCGCTGACCTTGCCCGACGGCGGGTTCCTGGTCGATGCCCTGCCGCAACGCCCCAACCAGGTGCTGTACGCCACCACCTTGAGCAACGGCGACAACGCCGTGCAGGTCCTGGACGTGTCCAGCCAGGCGGCGATCGACCGCTGGCGGCCGCGCCTGCGCGACCGGGTGAACGTCGGCCTGGAGCGCGACGTCGGCTGGCTGACCGATGGGGAAGGGCGGCTGCGCCTGGCCATCGTGCGCCGCGACGATGGCTACGTGCTGCGCTACCGCGACGGCGAAGGAACCACCTATCGCGACGTGATGACGCTCGACCACCTGCGCGATTTCCAGCCGGTGGGCCTGTCCTTTGCGGCGGACCAGATCTATGCGGTGACCGACGACGGACGCGCGCAGCGGGAGCTGGTCGCCTACGACGTGGCCACGCGCAAGATCGTGCGAACGCTGTTCAGCCGCAGCGGGATCGACGTGGTCGACATGATCCAGGGCCCGCAGCGCACCCCGATCGGCGTCACGTACTACGAGAGTGGCCGCCTGGTCAGCCACTACTTTGAGAATGCCGACGAGCGCCTGGGCCGCGCGCTCAGCGCGGCCTTGCCGGGGCGCAACGTACAGATCGCGGCGCGCAATGCGGACGGCAAACAGATGGTGCTCTGGGCCGACGCCGCCGACCAGCCGCCGCAGCTCTACCATCTCGACCTGAACAAGCGCGTGGCGCGCACGATCGGCGAGGCCATGCCGTGGCTGCATGGCATGGCCTTCGCGCCCAGCGAGGTGTTCCGATTCAAGAGCCGCGACGGGCTGCCGCTGGAAGCCTTCGTGACCCTGCCTCCTGGCGCCGGACCCAAGCCGCTGGTGGTGTTTCCGCACGGCGGACCGATCGGCGTCGCCGATGCGCTGGGCTTCGATGCGGAGACGCAGTTCCTCGCCTCGATGGGTTATGCGGTGCTGCGCGTCAACTTCCGTGGCTCGGACGGCTACGGCCGCGCGTTTCGCGAGGCCGGGCGCGGCAGCTTCGGTACCTTGATCGAGGACGATATCGATGCGGCGATCGTGCAGGCGCAGGCGCGCTATCCGCTGGATCCGCAGCGCATGTGCGTGCTCGGCGCCAGCTATGGCGGCTATTCGGCACTGGTGATGACGATCCGCTGGCCGCAACGCTTCCGCTGCGCCGTTTCCATCGCCGGCGTGGCCGATCGCATCCTGTTCTACACGGCCAGCGACAGCGCGCGCAGCGCCGAGGGACGCGCGAACCTGGAAAAGTACCTGGGCGACCCCAAGGCGGAGTTGGCGCAGATGATCGACACCTCGCCGCTGTACCACTACGACGCGATCAAGGTGCCGGTGATGCTGGCGCACGGCCTGGAGGACCGCCGGGTGGACTACGAGCACACCCGGCGCATGTTGCGCATGCTGGACATGGCCGGCAATCCGCCGGTGGGATTGAGCTTCGAAGGCGAGGGCCACGGTTTCGCCGACGTCGAGCATCGCGTCGCGTTGTGGAGCGGCGTGGCGGGCTTCCTGCAGACGTCTCTGTCCGCGCCGGCGGCCGCGCCGGTGCAAGCGGCAGCCGCCAGCGCACCCTGAGCACGCGGCGGCGCCTGCACGGTGTCGCCGCAGTGCCGATGCGCGACGCGCGGCGCCGTAGCGCATCGCTCATGCGGACTCGGTGCGTACCGCGGCATACACCGCATCGCGCAGCTCGGTGACGAACACGCCTGACATGCCCTCGTAGAGCGTGTTGGTCAGCGCGACCACGCTCAGCTGCCGCGCCGGATCGAGGAACCAGCTGTGGCCATAGGCGCCGCCCCAGCGCCAGGTGCCGGGCGTTTCCGGGGTCGCGGTCGGCGCCGGGTCGCGCAGGACCGCAACGCCCAGGCCGTAGCCCCAGCCCGGTGCGTCCGGCGGACCGCGTTCGCCGGCCTGGGCGCGGCCCATCTCCGCGACCAGCGCAGCCGGCAGCAGCGGCGCGCCACCGCCCCGCAGGGTCTCCAGCAGCCGCAGCACGTCGCCGGCAGTGCCGACCATGCCGGCGCCGGCGGACGCGAACGCGGTGCGGTCCAGCGCGCGCGAGGGATGGAAGACGATGCCGGCGACGTCGGGCAGCGGCGCGACCACGTCGCCTTCGCCCAGACGGTGCGGTGCAGGCTGGCCGTTGACGTAAGGCACCGCCAGGCTGGAGGCGTCCTCGGCATGGAAGGCCGTGGCCTGCATCCCCAGCGGGGCGGTGACCAGATCATGCACCAACTGCGCCAGCGGCTGGCCGCTAGCCGCCTGCAGCACCGCACCGGCGACGTCGATCGACAGCGAATAGCCCCAGCCGCTGCCCGGCGCGTACTGCAGCGGTACCTGGGCGAGGCGGCGCAGGTTTTCCTCCAGGCTCAGGCCGCTGGCGTCCATGCCATCGGAGACGCCAGCGCGCGCAAGCGGGCCGCCGTCGGGTTCGAGGAAGCGGTAGCCCAATCCGGCGCTGTGGCTGAGCAGTTGGCGCAGGCTGATGTCCGGCACCCGGCCGTCGGCGAGGGCGGGACGGAACCACGGCAGCCAGCGTGCGATCGGCGCATCCAGGCTCAGCCGGCCCTGCGCCACCAGCGCCAACGCCGCGGTGGCGACGATCAGTTTGCTGACCGAAGCCAGGCGGAAGCGGGTCTCCTCCTGCATCGGTCGCTTCGCCTCGCGGTCGGCCCAGCCGGCGGCGCGGCGGTAGATGCAGGCGCCGCGATGGGCGACCAGCACCACCGCGCCGACCAGCCGCTGCTGCTGCAGGGCGGCGTCGATCGCGGCATCCAACGGCGCGGCCTGCTGTGGCGACAGGGGCGGCAGCGCCGGGGGCGGAAACGCGGAGGCGGTGGCAGAGGACGCAGGCATGGCGGCGGCGCTTGGCGGAGGAAGTGACAGCGTGGCTGCCAGCCGATTGCCGAAAAAGACGGGTAGAGTTCCTGGCTACAAGGACATGAATGTCCGCAATGGGTGCTGCGATGGACAGTCTGGGAAGCCTGCGTGGCTTCGTGCAGGTGGTGGAGAACGGCGGCTTCGCCGAGGCCGGGCGGGTGCTGGGCCTGTCCGCCTCGGCGATGGCCAAGAGCGTGGCGCGGCTGGAGCAGTCGCTGGGGGTGCGCCTGTTCCATCGCAGCACCCGCAGCCTGACCCTGACCGCAGAAGGCCAACTGTTCCTGCCGCGCTGCCGGCGCATCCTGGCCGAGGTCGAAGCCGCGCGCGGCGAGTTGGGCAGCCTGGCGGCGACGCCGAAGGGGCGGCTGCGGATCAGTCTGCCGATGAACAACAACGTGCTGCTGCCGGTGCTGGGCGACTTCATGCGCGCCTATCCACAGGTGCAACTGGACCTGGATTTCGACGACCGCCTGGTGGACGTGATAGAAGAGGGGTTCGATGCGGTGTTGCGCGTGGCCGAGCCGGACGATTCGCGGCTGGCCTCGCGCCGCCTGGGCAGTTTCCGCCGCTGCCTGGTGGCCGCGCCGGATTACCTGCAGCGCTGCGGCACGCCGTTGCGGCCGGCCGACCTGCTGACGCATCAATGCCTGCACTACCGCTTCCGCAGCAGCGGGCGCCTGGAAGCCTGGCCGCTGGGTGCGGCGGCGGCTGGCCTGGCGTTGCCGGTGTCGATGGTCTGCAACAACATCGAGACGCGGCTGAGCTTGGCCTTGCGCGGCTGCGGGATCGCCTTCCTGCCGGAGCACTCGGTGCGCGCCGAACTGGCGGCCGGCACGCTGCGCACGCTGCTCGACGACTATGTCGATTCCACCGGCACCTTCCATCTGTTGTGGCCGTCGCGCCGGCACATGCTGCCCAAGCTGCGCGTGTTCGTCGATTTCCTCGGCGAGCGGTTGGTGTTCTAGGCGCGCTGGACCCGAACAAGGGCCTCGTGCAGCGGCGTGGCCAATGCTGCACGCTGATCGGGTCATCGCCTCCGCTGATGCGTGGCGGCGGCACGTGCGTGCCGCCGCTACGCAGCGGGGTTCAATCCAGCGTCGGATAGTCGGTGTAGCCCTTGGCGCCGCCGCCGTACAGCGTGTCGGCGTCCACCTGGTTCAAGGGCGCATCGCGGCGCAGCCGTTCCACCAGGTCCGGGTTGGCGATGAACGGGCGGCCGAACGCTACCGCATCGGCGCGGCCGGAGGCCACGGTCGCTTCGGCCAGCGCCTTGTCGTAGCCGTTGTTGACCAGCCACGGGCCATGGAACTTGGCGCGCAGCGCGGCATAGTCGAAGGCGATGTTGTCGCGCGGGCCGCCGGTGGCGCCTTCGATCACGTGCACGAAGGCCAGGCCCAGCGGATCCAGGCGTTCCACCGCGCGCTCGAACAGCGGCTGCGGGTCGCTGTCGTGCGCGTCGTTGGCCGGGGTCACCGGCGACAGGCGCACGCCGGTGCGGTCGGCGCCGATCTCCTGCGCCACCGCCTGCACCACTTCGAACAGCAGGCGGGTGCGGTTCTCGATGCTGCCGCCGTAGGCGTCGTCGCGGTGGTTGCTGCCGTCGCGCAGGAACTGGTCGATCAAATAGCCATTGGCGGCATGCACTTCCACGCCGTCGAAGCCGGCGGCGATGGCGTTACGGGCGGCGCGGCGGAAGTCCTCGATCAGCCCGGGGATTTCGTCCAGGCGCAGCGCACGCGGTGCGGAGACATCGGTGAAGCCCTCGGCGGTGAAGGTCTTGGCGTTGGCGCGCAGCGCGCTGGGCGCCACCGGTGCGGCGCCGTCCGGCAGCAGGCTGACGTGGGAGATGCGGCCGACGTGCCACAGCTGCAGCACGATCTTGCCGCCGCGGCGATGTACCTCATCGGTGACCGTCTTCCAGGCTGCGACCTGGGCGTCGCTGTAGATCCCCGGGGTGTCCTTGTAGCCCTGGCCCATCGGGCTGATCTGGGTCGCCTCGGCAACGATCAGGCCGGCGCTGGCACGCTGGCCGTAATACTCGGCGGCCAGCGGCGAGGGAATGCGGCCTTCGCCTTCGGCGCGATTGCGGGTCAGCGGCGCCATCACGATGCGGTTGGCCAGTGCGATCGCGCCCAGGCGCAGCGGCGTGAACAGCGGGGAAGCGGTATCGGTCATCGGTGCGTCTCTCGGTGGTGGGGGTGGGACGGGCGACCTTACGGCGGAGTGCTGCAAGGCGGCGTGCGTGCAGGACATGGGGACAGATGACGAGGGTTTCGCCGCGGCGCGATGGGACAGTGCGTTGCTGCCGCGGCATCTTCGCGACGACATCGCCGCGTGAGGTGTCGCCAGCGGCACGCCGCAACGCGGCGTTGCAGCCCTGGGGCTGCAAGGCTTGCTGCGATGCACAATAATGGGCAGCCCTCCTTTCTGGACGTGCGCATGACCTCATCCGCCACGGCGCCGCTGTCGCGGCGCGGCTACGTGCTGATCCTGTTCGCGCTGGCGATGGGCGGTTTCGCGATCGGCACCAGCGAGTTCTCCACCATGGGCCTGATGCCGTACATCGGCCATGGCCTGCACATCGATGCGCCGCAGGTCGGGCATCTGATCAGTGCCTACGCGCTGGGCGTGGTGGTCGGTGCGCCGCTGCTGGCGATCCTCGGCGCGCGCTGGCCGCGCCGGCATCTGCTGCTGGCGCTGATGGGCTTCTATGCGTTCGGCAATCTCGCCAGCGCGCTGGCGCCGGACTATCACAGCATGCTGCTGGCGCGGTTCGTCGCCGGCCTGCCGCATGGTGCCTACTTCGGCGTGGCGACGCTGGTGGCCGCCTCGATCGGTCCGTCCGACCAGCGTGGCGCGGCGGTCAGCCGGGTGCTGCTGGGCCTGAACCTGGCGGTGCTGGTCGGCAACCCGCTGGCGACCTGGCTCGGCCAGGTGGCGCAATGGCGCTATGCCTACGCCCTGGTGGCGGTGATCGCGGTGCTGACGGTGGTGCTGGTGTGGCGTCTGCTGCCGGCCGATCCGCAGGAGGCGCGGCCCTCGCCGTTGCGCGAATTGCGCGCCTTCAACCGGACGCAGGTGTGGCTGGCGCTGGGCATCGGCTCGATCGGCTTCGCCGGCATGTTCTGCGTCTTCAGCTATCTGGCGCCGACCCTGATGGAGGTCACCGGCGTGTCCGAACACTGGATCCCGGTGGCGATGGGCGCGTTCGGGCTGGGCGGATTGCTCGGCAATCTGGCCGGCGGCTGGCTGTTCGACCGCATGCAGTTCCGCGCGGTGCCGCTGGTGCTGCTGTGGTCGCTGGTGGTGTTGCTGGCGTTCCCGCTGGCGGCGACCTCGCCGTGGGCGGTGCTGCCGGCGGTGGTGGCGGTCGGCAGCATGGGCGCGCTGGCGCCGGTGCTGCAGACCCGCCTGATGGACGTGGCCAGCGACGCGCAGACGCTGGCGGCGGCCTCCAACCATGCCGCGTTCAACCTGGCCAACGCGCTGGGACCGTGGCTGGGCGGCATCGCGATCGGCGCCGGCCTGGGCTGGACCTCCACCGGCTATGTGGGCGCGGCGATGGCCGTGGGCGGCCTGCTGATCTACCTGTGGGCGCGCCAGGCGGCACGTCGTGGCGCCTGCGCGCACGCGGCCGGCTAGGACACGCCCTGGGCGGCCCTAGCGCGGCGGCCGCGCGGTCGAGGACAGCCGCCGCAACGCCTCCAGCTTGCCCTGGTAGCGGGGTTGGGTGGCCGGATCTGCATGTGCCATGGCCTCGCGTAGCGCCACGGATGCGCGGCGGGTGTCGCCGCTGTGCAGGTAGGCGCGGGCCAGGGCGAAGTACAGCAGATGGGCGCCGTCGTACAGGTGCAGCGCGCGTCGGTAGTAGGCGATGGCTGTGGCGTAGTCCTGGCGCTGCTCGGCCTCCGTGCCGAGCAGGTATTGCTGGAACGGATCGCGCTGGCGCACGTGTTCCATCTGCCGCTGCAGGGCGGCCTCGCGCGCGCCGTCGCCCAGGCGCCGGGCCAGGCCGATGGCATTGGACAGCGCCGGCAGGTGCTCCGGGTCGATCTCCAACGCCTTGGCGTAGTCGCGTGCCGCGGCGGCGCCGTCGCCATCGCGCATCGCCAGCACGCCCTGGTTGTTCCATGCGCCGGCGAAGCGCGGATCCATCTGCAAGGCCATCGCCAGATGCGCGCGGGCGCCGTCCAGGTCGCCGTCGACCATCAGTTCGGCGCCGCGGTTGTTGTAATAGTGGGCGAGGGCGCGGCGGTCGGAAATGGGCTGCGGCCCACGCCGGTCCATCAGCACGCTGCGGTCCAGGTCGATGCTGCCGCGGCCGCTGTCCACGCGCACACCGGCGTTGACGTGGCCGACGTTGTACAGCGCGTTGCCGTCCTCGTACCAGCTCAGCACCCGGCGCACTTCCTGGACCTGCGCCTGCAGCCCGACATCGCGCGCCATCGCCACGAACAGCAGGGTGAAGGACAGGCAGTTGACCTGGCGCGTGGCGTAGCTCTCGGCAACGCTGTGCGTGGCCTTGGCGTCGTACTGCAGGTTCAGGCCGTTGGCATCGAAGGCCAGCGCCACCAGTTGCTGCAGGCGGTGCTCGGCGTCGGCGCTGCGGTCGATGCGCTGCTGCAGCAGCGCGTGCAGCGCCGGCGGCAGCTGCATGATCTGCTCCGGAGTCGGCGTGGTGGTCGTCGCAGGAGCTGGCGATGTCGCCTGCACCAGTTCCGCCGGGTGTGACGGCGGCATGGGCGACGGCGGAGCGGCCGTGGCAGCGGCGAGCAGGGCGAACGCGGTCCAGGCGAACATCACGCACCTCGCGGTGCCCTGGCAGGGCCAGGGCTCGCCTGCACTATAGGCGCCTGCCGGCGATGCCGGGAGGCCGCGGCGGCGGCGCCGACAGACGGTCCAGCGCTGAGGCGATCGACGGTGGGCGTCATCCACAGCCACTGTGGACGACCGTGGGGCAACGGTGTGGATAAGTCGCTGCCACCCAAGCGCCGCAACGCGCGCAGACAGGATGGTGAAAACTTCGCCACATGCCTGACTGCGTGCAGCTTCCAATGAACCCATGTTCACCGCCGGCAATGCGGCGTGACGAACAATCGCCAACGGCTCACGTGCGCTTTATGCCGCTCTGCCCAGCATCGCCACCACCACGCAACGCGGCAATTCTTTCGACCGCGCCGTGCGATATCCAGGTCCACCCCGCGTGCCCGTTGCGCGATATCGCCGGCTTTGCCACAGGAGTTTTCCATGAGCATCCAGAGCAAGACCACCCACAGCCTCAACGACCTCATCGCCATTTCCCGCGACGGCAAGGACTTCTACGAAGAAGCCGCCAAGAAGGTGGGCGACGCCGAACTGTCGGCGCTGTTCCTGCGCATCGCCGGCGTCAAGTCGGACATCGTCAGTAGCCTGAGCGCGGTGGTGCAGTCGGTCGGCGGCAAGCCGGAAGAGCACGGCACCATGGTCGGCAGCATGCAGCAGATGTACGGCAAGGTCCGTGCCGCGCTGGGCGACACCAAGTACGGCTACGTCGCCGAGTTGGAAGAGTCCGAGGACCGCCTGCTGAAGGCCTTCAACGAGACCATCGCCGACGCCGACACCCCGGTCGCCGCGCGCGATGCCGCCACCCGGCTGCTGCCGGAAGTGCGCGCCTGTCACGACGTGATGCGTACCCGCAAGCACGCGATGAAGAACGCGGCGTAAGCCGTTCGTCGCCGACCCGGCGCGCCGCCATCGCGGTGCTGGCCGGGTCGGCGACCCGGAGTCGGCAGTGGCAGGGCGCGCTTGCTACCATGCGGCCTTGACCGCTGCCCGACTTGATTGCGGCGTTTGCCGCTGTTGCCCATGTGCCCCGATGCCGCGCCTGCCGGCGCCCAGTTCTCCCTCGGCTTCGACGCGCCCGCCGCGCGCGAAAGCCTGTTCTTCGCCCTCTTGCCCGACCCGCAAACTGCGCAGGCGGTCCATCGCCTCGGTCAGCAGATGTGTCGTGACCACGGATTGCACGGACGCGCGCTGCCGCCGGAGCGGCTGCATGTGACCGTGCAGTATCTCGGCGAGTACGCCGGGATCCCGCCGCGCCTGCTGCAACAGGCGTGCGCTGCAGGGCAGGCGCTTGCCGCTGCGCCGTTCGCGCTGGCATTCGATCAAGCGGTGACCTTCGACAGCCGCGCGCGCAGTCGCCCGCTGGTCCTGCGCGGCGATGCCGAACCCTCGCCTTTGTTGGCGCTGCGTCAGGCGCTACAGCAGCAATTGGCGCGGCACGGTGTGGCCGCACGTGCCGACGGCCACTCTCTGCCGCACATGACCCTGGCCTATGTCGAGCAGCCACTGGCGCCGCAGCGCGTACCGGCGCTGCCCTGGCAGGCGGCCTCGCTGAGCCTGATCCGCAGCGTGCAGGGGCAGGGGCGCTACCTGCACGAAGCCAGCTGGCCGTTGTGCGCCGACCCGGCGCGGAGCGGCGCATGACCGCGGCGCCGCTGACCCTGCCCGAAGCGCAGTGGGCGCAGCTGCGCGCGGCCTATGCCGAGCCGCCGCGCGCCTATCACCATTTCGGCCACGTCGAGGCGGTACTGGCGCACTATGCCGAGGTCGCCGCCGACACCGGCTGGCGGCAGCCGCGCGAGGTGTATCTGGCGGTGCTCTACCACGATGCGGTCTACCGCGCCGGCCGCAGCGACAACGAGGCGCAGTCGGCGCGCCTGGCCGAGGCGGCGATCGCGCAGTGGCTGCCGGACGCCGGCGTGGAGGCGGCGCGGGTGGCCGTGCTGATCGCGCTCACCGCGCGCCACGGACAACTGAGCGTCGACGCGGTGGATGCGGATGCGGCATTGTTCCTGGATTGCGACATGGCGATCCTCGGCGCCGCGCCGCAGGTGTTCGCCGCCTACGACCGTGCCATCGCCGAGGAGTACCGCGGGGTGGTGCCGGGCTGGCTGTACCGGCGCAAGCGCCGCGCCTTCCTGCGCACCGTGCTGGCGCAGCCGCGCATCTTCCTCAGCGAGCGCTTCCATGCGCGCTACGACGCGGCCGCCCGCGCCAACCTGCGCCAGGCGATCGGCTGACAGGGCGGCGACCGCGGCCCGGCGCCGCCTTCTTCTACACTGCCGCGCCGGTCTGTTCCGGCCGCCACCACGGAGCCCCATGTCCGACCCTGCCGCCCACGCCGATCCCCGCCCGCAGGCGCCGCAGCCGCCGGCCCCCAGCGACTGCTGCGACAGCGGTTGCCCGCTGTGCGTCTACGACCTCTACCACGAGGAACTGGAGCGCTACCGGCAGGCGCTGGCGGCATGGCGGCTGCGCCATCCCGGCGCCGACGCGGACGGCTGACGCCCCGCCCGCGCTGGCGATGGCCTGCCTCGGCGTACCCGGCATGAACCGCCGCGCGCGCCGCGCTTCGCGCCGCCGCCGTTCGGGATTATCTTTAGCGCGCCTTTTCAGGATGGCTGGATGATGCAGAAGCGTGGCGGTTGGGTGTGGGGATGTGCACTGGGTGGACTGCTGGTGGCCGGCATCGCCGGTGCGGCGCCGGGCGCTGCGGCCGCTGCCGCACCGAGTGCCGCTGCGCCGGCAGCGACGCCGGAAAAGCTCAGCCACGGCCGCTTCGAGCAGGTGCCGGTGCTGTTGCCCAAGGGCAACGCGCAGCGCGTGGTGCTGTGGTTCGCCGGCGGCAAGCACGCCGACGCCGCGCGCATGCGCCAGATCGAGGCGCTGCGCGACGACGGCGCGATGGTCGCGGTGATCGACAGCGCGCATCTGCAGGCGGTGCTGGCCAAGATCGACGGCACTTGCGGCTTCTCGGCCGGCGACGTGGAGAACTTCTCGCGTTACGTGCAGGCCTATTTCCACGTGCCGACCTACCACCTGCCGTTGCTGGTCGGCGACGGCGACGGCGCCGCCCTGGCCTATGCGGTCGCCGCGCAGGCGCCCAAGCATCTGCTGGCGGGCCTGCTGACCGAGGATTTCTGCCCGGTGCAGGTGCTCGACGACCAGATCTGCGGCGCCGGCATCACCGCGCCGGCGCGCGCGCTGCAGCCGACGGCACTGCCGGTGCCGTGGCTGGCGGCGCTCGACGCCAAGAGCCGACGCGACCGCTGCACCCAGCAGAGCGATGCGTTCGTGCAGAAGGTGGCGCAGGCGCGGCAGTTCCGCCGCAGCGCCAGCGGCGATGCGCTGCCGGGCCTGCGCGCGGCGGTGCGTTCGCTGGGCGACCGTCCCGGGGTCAGCCTGCCGCCGACCCCGGCGGACCTGGCCGGCCTGCCGGTGGTCGACGTGCCGGCCGCCGCGGGTGCGGGCGATGCCGACAACGGCAACGTGTTCGCGATCTTCGTCTCCGGCGACGGCGGCTGGGCCGGGCTGGACCAGCAGGTTGCCGGCGCCCTGGCCAAGGCCGGCATCCCGGTGGTGGGCGTGGATTCGCTGCGCTACTTCTGGAGCGAGCGCACGCCGCAGGGCTTCGCTACCGACCTGGACCGCATCTACCGCCACTACAGCCACCTGTGGCAGCGCGGGCGCGTGGTGCTGATCGGCTTCTCGCAGGGCGCCGACGTGTTGCCGGCGGCCTACAACCAGTTGCCGGAGGCGATGCGCGACCAGGTGCAGATGACCGCCCTGCTGTCGGTAGGCAAGACCGCGGACTACGAGTTCCACGTGTCCAACTGGATCAGCTCCGGCGACGATGGCCTGCCGATCGCCCCGGAAGTGGCGAAGATGCCGCCGGCGCAGACCCTGTGCATCTACGGCGAGGACGACGACGACGCGCTGTGCCCGGACCTGCCCAAGGGCGGGGCGCAACTGGTCAAGCTGCCCGGCGACCATCACTTCCAGGGCGATTACGCGACCTTGGCCAAGCAGATCCTGCAGCGGATTCAGTAGAGCGGGGATTGGGGAGTCGGGATTGGGGATTGGTGGGCTGGTCGCGCGTGCGGGCTTGTCCGCTCGCGCCGCCGTAGGAACGGCTTCAGCCGCGACGCGGGCCACTGAAACATCGGTCCTGCAAGGCGGCGAGCGAGGTTGGCCGCCGCCGGGCACTCCATGGGCGGCCGTACCCTCGCCCCAACCCCTCTCCCGGTGGGAGAGGGGCTAGCGCGTTCCCTTCTCCCACCGGGAGAAGGTGCCCCGAAGGGGCGGATGAGGGTGCGGCGCAGCCTCGCAATGCCCCAGCAATGCGGCGACCAGGCCAATCCCCAATCCCAACTCCCCAATCCCGGCTACTCAGGCTTGCGCGGATCCAGCGAGATCAGCCGGGTCACGTCCAGCAGGGCGGCGGGCAGGTGCATGCCGCCCGGGGCGGCGAGGTAGCGGGTACGCCAGGTGGGGGCGAACTTGGACTTGAAGCGGCGCAGGCCGGTGAAGCCGTAGAAGCGTTCGCCGTGGCGCACGATCAGGTTGCCGAAGCGGTTCCAGCGGCCGGCCAGGCGGTGCTGGGCCAGGCCCGACAGCGGCGCCATGCCCAGCGAGAAGCGCTTGTAGCCCTGGTCGCGGCCCCACAGGAACAGCTCGATGAACAGGAAATCCATGGTGCCCTTCGGCGCATCGGCGATGTGCCGCATCAGGTCCACCGACAGCTCGTGTCCGGCCGGGGCCTGCCACAGGTTGGCGAAGGCCACGACCTTGCCTTCGAACTCCACCAGCGCGATCGGGAAGCGGCGCAGGTAGGCCGGGTCGAAGCTGCCCAGCGAGAATCCCTTTTCGGCGCCGGCCTTGTCTTCCAGCCATTGTTGCGAGACCTCGGCCAGCACCGGCATCAGCGCGTCCACCGCGTCGGCTTCGACGATGCGGAAGCTCAGCCCGCTGCGCTTGCCGCGGTTCCAGGCCTGGCGCAGGTCGGCGCGGTCGCGGCCTTCCAGGTGGAAGCCCTCCAGCGACACCATCGCCTCCTCGCCGAGCTTGACCAGGGTCAGGCCCAGGTCCAGGTAGGTCTGCCAGTGCTGCTCGCCGACCTGGTAGAACACCGGGCGCAGGCCCATGCGGTCGGCTTCCTCGCGGAAGCGCCAGATCAGCGCCCGCGCCACGTCCGGCGCACCGACCGGGTCGCCCATCGCCACCAGCGAGCCGCCGTAGCGCTGCATCATCACGAAGCCGGGGCCCTCCTCGGCCTGCAGCAGGGCCTTGTCGCCGGTCAGCACCAGGCAGGCCTGGGTATCGGTGGCCTGGGCCAGCACCGGCGCCAGCGCGTCCAGCTGCGCGCCATCGGCCGGCGGCAACGGCGAGCGGGTGCTGTGCAGCAGCCGCGCCATCCCGAACACCACCACTGCCACGCTGACCAGCAGCACCGCGCGCAGCGCGCGCGGTGCGTTGGCCGAGGTGGCGAACTCCCACCACAGCTCGTTCTGGTATTCGACGTGGCTGTAGACGAAGAACAGCAGCCAGATCGTGGCGATCAGCACCAGGCCGAGGTTGCGCAGCCACGGCCACGACCAGGCCTCGTCGAGCAGCGCGCCTTCGCGGTAGAACTCGCGGCGCGCGCCCCACAGGCCCACCGCCACCACCAGCGAGGACAGCGCCACCGAGACGTGGCCGCCGCGCAGCCAGGCCGGCAGCGGCAGCAGCACGCAGATGCCGATCGCCAGCACCCAGGCCGCATGGCTGCGCCGCTGCAGGCCCTGGCCGATCAGCAGCAGCACCACGCCGCCGAGGCTGGCCAGCAGGTGCGAGGTCTCCATGATCGACAGCGGCGCCATGTCCTGGCGGCGCTTGGGCGTGGGCAGGGTGCCGTCGATGACCAGCGCCGCGCCGACCGCGAACACCGCCAGGGCGATGATCTGCGGCAGCCACGGGCGCAGCGTGCGCCAGGCCACGCGCACCCCGCCGGCACTGGCGGCCAGCGGCCGGCGCAGGCCGGACAGCGACGCCATCAGCACCGACAGCAGCAGCGGCACCACGTAGTAGGTGATGCGGTAGATCAGCGCCGCCGCCAGCACCGCCGCCGGGGCCACGCCGGGCAGCAGCTTGAGCAGGCTCCATTCGAACACGCCCAGGCCGGCCGGCACGGTCGACACCAGGCCGGCCACCACCGCGACCAGGTACAGGCCGACGAAGCCGATGTATTCGATGCCCGATTCGTTGGGCAGCAGCACGTAGAACGCGGCGCTGGCCAGGCCCAGCTCGACCACGCTCAGCGCGGTCACGCCCAGGGTGGTGCGCCGGTCCGGCAGCCACAGTTCGTGGCTGCGCCAGCGCAGGGTGCGGCCGTCGCGGCCGGCCAGCAACAGCATCGTGGCGAAGCCCACCAGCAACGCGATGCCGATGGCGCGCACCGCGGTCGCGCCGACCGGCAGCGCCAGCGCGGCCGCGGCCGGTTCCAGGGTCAGGGCCAGCGCCAGCAGCAGCCAGGCGCCGAACACGAAGCCGAGCGTGCTCATCAGCACCACCTGGCCGATCTCGGCCAGGCTCAGCCCGACCCGGCCGTAGCCGCGCAGGCGCACCGCGCCGCCGGTCAGCGCGGCGAAGCCCAGGGTCTGCCCGACCGCATGCGCCAGGAACGCGGTGATGCTGATCCGCATCGGATGCAGCTTGCGCCCGCTGCGGCGCAGGCCGACGGCGTCGAAGCCGATCAGGCAGGCGTAGCTGCTCAAGCCCAGCAGCAGGGTCAGCACGATCTGGCTGAGGCTCAGCTGGTTGAAGGCGTGACGGATCGCACTGTAGCCGTGGGTACTGAACTCCGTGGCCAGCGCATGCAGCGCCAGGGCCAGGATCGCCAGGCTGGCCAGTACCGGCAGCGCACGGCGCCAGCCGGGAGTGGGCGCGGGAGTGGAGGGCGCGGCGTCGGTCATTGCGGGCGGGCGGCAAGGTGCCACGACCCGCGGCACGCGATGCGCGACGAGGCCGGAGCGGAACTGCAGGCGGATCGAAGAGAGGCCATCGCGATACCGGTTGGATGAGAGCGTGTGAGGAACATGGAGAAGGCTATGGACGGGTGGCTACGACGCGGTGGGTGAGGCGCCGAAACAAGGCGGGTTGCCCCGGCCTGTCGCGCAACCCCGCGGTGCACGCAACGTGCCACGTCCCGACAGCGAAGCGATCAGCGGCGCGAAGCCGACCCGGCGCGGGTTGGCCTGATGCCATCCCAGGTCGCGCGTCGCAGCGCATACCGATCCTTCTCTCACCATGCCGCTCCTCTCACCGTGCATCACGCGTTCTAGGCTATACCGGCCGCGCCGGCGACGCGCATGATAGTGGAATCGTACGTCGCCACGGCGTCGGGACTGCGGCAGGGGCCGCGGCCGGCGGTTGCGGCCATGGTCTGTGTTGGTTCCGGAGCCTGTCGATGCCGCTGTCCGCATCTCCCTTTCCCGCGCCGCCGCGCTGGACGCGCCTGGCCGGTGCCGCCGCGCTGCTGCTGGCGTTGCTGTTCCTCGGCGTGGCGTTGGTGTTGCAGGTCCTGCGCACCGATCTGCAGTGGCAGCAGGCCACGCTGAGCCAGTATCTGCACGGTCCCGGCGGCTTGGTGCTGCGCACGGTCTACGTCCTGCTGGCCGCCGGCGTGGCCGCGCTGGCGGCCGGGCTGTATGCGCAAGCGGCGCCACCCGCGCGCAGCGGCGCGCCGGTGTTGCTGTTCGGCGGCGCGGCGCTGGGCTTGTGCGGGGTGGCGATCGGCGACAGCTACCTGCCGCAGCGCGCACCGCTGCTGGCGCCGCTGGTGCACGGGATGTCCGCGCAGACCGCGTTCCTGTGCGCGACCACGGCGATGCTGCTGCAGAGCGCCTGGCTGCGCCGGCAGCCGGCATGGCGGCATCGTGCCGGGACGCTGCTGATGCTGGCGCTGCTGGCCTTCGTGGCGCTATGGGCGCATGTCCTGTGGCGCGCGCCGCCGCGCGGACTGACCCAGAAGCTGGCGATCGCGCTGATCCTGGCCTGGCTGTTGCCGGTGGCGTATCGGCTGTGGCGGCCGGCGCCTGCACGCGCGGCGCAATCGCGCGACAATGGCGCGGTCTTCCCACTACAGGACAGCGCATCATGATCCAGCGTTTCGATACCGGCCCGCGGATGTCGGAGATGACCGTGTACAACGGCGTGGCCTATCTGGCCGGGCAGATCGCCGACGACACCAGCGAAGACATTGCCGGCCAGACCCGCCAGGTGCTGGCGGCGATCGACCGGCTGCTGGCGCTGGCCGCCACCGACAAGAGCCGGATCCTGCGCGCGGAGATCTTCATGACCGACCTGGCCGAGTTCGCCGAGATGAACCAGGTCTGGGAAGAGTGGGTCAGCCCGGGCAACACCCCGGCCCGCGCCACCGTGCAGGCCAAGCTGGCCGATCCGGCCTGGAAGATCGAGATCGTCATTACCGCGGCAGCGTAAAAGCCGGGAATGGGGAGTCGGGAATGGGGAATGGGAAAGGCGGCAGTGCTGTCGCCTGGGCGACCGCGTCAAGCCGTGGCTTTAGCCGCGACGGGCTTCTCCGGTAGAGCCCGCCGCGACTGATCGCAAGTTCCTTGGATGCGCAGCTAACGCCGGCACTCGCCGGGCGCCCATTCCCGTTTCCCCATTCTCGATTCCCGGCGCCCCAGCGCCTCAGCGCCGCACGAACCGGTAATGCGCCACGCCCCACTGCTGGCCCTGTTCGTAGCCGAACAGTTCCGCGCAGGCCATCCAGAACATGCGCCAGCGTTGCCACCAGATCTTGGCGTCGGCGCCGTAGGTGGCCTGCAGCACCGGCATCAGCGCATCGCGGTGGCGGTCCTGGTTGTGCAGCCAGGCATTGGCGGTCTTCTCGTAGTGCTGGCCGGACAGCAGCCAGCGGCGTTCGATCGCCAGGTCGTCCTGGAACTGCAGCAGGGTGTCGGCCGCCGGCATCAGGCCGCCGGTGAAGAAGTGCCGGCCCATCCAGTTGTCCTCGCCCTGCACCTCGAACGGGTAGGCCAGGTCGCGATGGCAGAAGATGTGCACGAACAGCCGCCCACCCGGCACCAGCCAATGGCTGACCCGCTTGAGCAGTTCGCGGTAGTTGCGCATGTGCTCGAACATCTCGATCGAGACCACGCGGTCGTAGCTCTCGGTCGGCAGGGTCAGGGTGTTGGCGTCGTGAGTGATCACCTTGACGTTGCTGAGCCCGCGCGCGCGGCACTGCGCTTCGATGTGCTCGCGCTGCGGCCGCGAGTTGGACACCGCGGTGATGCGCGCGCCGGGGAACTGCTCGGCCATCCACAAGGTCAGCGAACCCCAGCCGCAGCCCAGCTCGAGGATGCGCTGGCCATCGCGCAACTGCGCGCGTTCGCCGTACAGCTGCAGCATGCGTTCTTCGGCCGCGTTCAGGTCGGGCGTGCTCGCGTCCCAGTAGCAGCTGCTGTACTTCAGGCGCTTGCCCAGGCACAGCTCGAAGAACCGCGGCGGCACTTCGTAGTGCTGGCGATTGGCCGCGTCGGTCTCGATGGCGATGGCGCTCTCGCGCAGCGATTCGATCAGCAGGCGCTGGCGTTCCCAGGCCGCGTCGGCGCCGCCGGCGCGCTCGTCGCGCAGGCGCTGCGCGCACAACCGGCGCATCGCCGCGCGCAGCATGGCGTCGGGCAGCAGGCCGGACTCGGCCAGGCGCGTGGCCAGAGGCTCGGCCGGCGCGGCGGGCGGGGAAGAGGTGGCGAAGGTGCTGGACATCGGCGGATCTCCTGGCGCGGCTCAGTGCCGCGGCGGCATGGGGAAGAAGGCGCTGGTGCTGCGCTGGTAGTCGGCGTAGTCGCGGCCACGCGAGCGCAGGGCCTGCTGTTCGGTGTAGGGAATGCCGGTGACGCGGTACAGGAAGGCGAACATCAGCAGCGGTCCCAGCGCGGCCACGCCGACCCACAGCGCGCCGCTGCCCGCCGCCAGGAACACGTAGGCGAACCAGTGCACGAATTCGAAGAAGTAGTTCGGGTGCCGCGAATAGCGCCACAGGCCGCGGCGGCAGGTGGTGCCCTTGTTCGCCGGGTCGGCGCGGAACGCGGCCAGTTGCCGGTCGGCCAGGCTTTCCCCGCCGACCGCGATCAGCCAGGTCGCCACCGCCAGCGTGGTCCACACGCTCCATTGCGGCTGCGGATTGTGCGCGGCCACCGACAGCGGCACCGCGAACGCCAGCACCACCAGCGCCTGGCCGAGGAAGAACGCCAGGAACTTGCGCTGGTCGCCGTGCCAGTGCTCGCGCAGGGCGCGATAGCGGCCGTCCTCGTGCGCATCGCCGAACACGCGCACGCCCAGGTGCCAGGCCAGGCGTGCGCCCCACAGCCCGCCCAGCACGGCGGTCAGCACGCGCGGCAGCAACGCGCCGTCGGCGCGCCAGGCGCAGTACACCGCGGTCAGCGCCATGCACGCCGACCACAACACGTCGACCACGCCGGCGTTGCGGGTGTGTCGCTGCCAGGCCCAGCCGGCGAGCATGACCAGCACGGTGAATACGCCGACATGCAGCAGCGGCCAGGTGTTCATCGCATCGCTCCGGTTGCCGGCATCGCTGGCGTTGGGGACATCAGGCGGCGCATCGCCAGGCTCAGCGGGGTCAGTGCCGCGGCCCAGCCCAGCGCCAGCGCCAGCAGCGCCTGCGGCAATGGCTCGGTCAGCGTCACCGCCTGCCAGCCGCGCGCGGCCAGCACATAGCCCAGCGGACCGGCGGTGGCGCCGAACAGCGCCGCGCGCCAGGGATGGCGCATCACCCACGCCAGCGAATGCTGGAAGGTCAGCGCGAAGCCGGCCCACAGCGCCAGGATCCACAGCGGCGGCCACGGCGCCGGCGGCGCGGCGGCGTAGCGCACCCAGTCGCCGGCGCGCATGGCGGCATCCACACCGGCGCCCAGGGGCAACGCCAGGGCGATCAGCGTGGCGTCGCCGCGGGCGCGACGGCGCGGCTGCAACTGGTACAGCGCGAACAGCGCCAGCGCCGCCGGGCCGGCCCAGGCCAGCCCGTGCGCGGCGCCGACGACCGCGGCCAGCCACAGCCCCTGCAGGGCCAGGTAGTTGATCAGGTTGCTCATGCGTCGCCCGCCAGCGCGGGAGCGAACTGCGCCGGCCGCGCGCGCGGCTTGCTCAGCCACAGGTGCACGTCGCCGATCGAGCGCTCCAGGAAGCCGCCCTCGCAGTAGGCCAGATAGAACTCCCACATGCGGATGAAGCGTTCGTCGTAGCCGAGCGCGCGCACCTGCGGCAGTTTGGCCATGAAGCGCTCGCGCCAGGCGCGCAGGGTCAGCGCGTAGCTGGGGCCGATGTCTTCCAGGTTGAACAGGCGCAGGTCGCTGGCGCGGCCGATCGCGCCGGTCATCGCCGCTACCGAGGGAATGAAGCTGCCCGGGAAGATGTGGCGCTTGATGAAGTCCACCGACTTGAGCGCCTGCGCGTAGCGGTGATCCTCGATGGTGATGGCCTGGATCAGCGCCTGGCCGTCGTCCTTGAGCAGGCTGCCGACCTTGCCGAAGTAGGTGTCCAGGTACTGATGGCCGATCGCCTCGATCATCTCGATCGAGACCAGGCGATCGTAGCGACCATCGAGATCGCGGTAATCGCGCAGCAGCACTTCGACCCGGTCCGACAGCCCCGCGGCGGCGATGCGCTGCCGCGCCAGTTCGTACTGCTCGCGCGAGATGGTGGTGGTGGTGACGCGGCAGCCGTGGTGCTTGGCCGCATGCAGCGCGAAACCGCCCCAGCCGGTGCCGATCTCGACCAGATGGTGCTGCGGCTGCAGATCGAGCTTGGCGCAGATGCGCTGCAGCTTGCGCTCGGCCGCGCGCTCCAGCGCCGCCTCGCCCAAGGCGGCGTCGGCATCGCGGAAGATCGCCGAGGAGTACATCAGGTTGCGGTCCAGGAACAGCTCGAACAGTTGGTTGCCCAGGTCGTAGTGCGCGGCGATGTTGCGGCGGCTGCCGGCGCGGGTGTTGCGGGCGAACGCGTGCAGGCCGCGCATCGCCAGGCCGCCGAGCCGGGCCAGGCCGGTCTCCATCGCGTCCAGGCGGTCGCGGTTGCGCACCAGCAGGCGCACCAGCGCGACCAGGTCGTCGCAGTCCCACAGCCCGTCCATGTACGCCTCGCCGACGCCGACGCTGCCGTTGAGCGCGGCCTGCCGGTAGAAACGCGGGTCGTGGATGCGCAGGTGCGCCTGCAACGCGTCGGCGCCGGCGCTGGCATCGCCCAGCGTGGTCAGCGTGCCGGCCTCCTCGATCCGCAGCTGACCATCGTGCAGGCCATCGAGCGTGGCGAGCAGGCGCTGCCGCAGCAGGCGATCGAGACCGCGCACCGGCGGTGCGGCCGGGGTCAGCGCGGCGTCGGAAGAGGGCGCGTGCGGAGCGTTCATCGGCGTTCTCGCGGAAGGGAATGGTCGGGGTGGTCGTGCACCGGGTTGCCGCGCAGCCACAGCCGCAGCGCCTGCCAGTGGATCTTGGCCATGACCTGCAGGGTCATCGCCGGATAGCGCAGCAGCGCCTGCGCCAGGCTGGCGCCGCCGAGGGCGCGGCGCTGCAGCACCAAGGTGGCGTCGAAGCGCCGCCGCGTCGTCGCCGGCGCGGGATCGAGCACGTCCATGTGCACGCGCAGTTGCGCGCCGGGTTCGCTGAAGCGCCAAGCGTAGGTGTGCGCCATGGCCATGAACGGCGAGACATGGAAGCGCTTGGCGAAGCGCCAGGCATGCGTGGCGCCATGACTGCGCGCCTCGGCCATCGGCAGCACGTAGGCGTGGCGCTGCCGCCATGGCGTGTTGGTGATCTCGGCGACGATGCTGTGCAGGCGTTGCTGCGCATCGTGGCAGTAGTAGAACGTGACCGGATTGAAGCAGTGGCCGAAGTAGCGCAGGTGGGTGAGCATGCGCACTGGCCCCAGCGGGCGCTCGCCGGTGTGCTGCTGCACGCGGTCGCGTACCGCTTCGTCCAGTGGCTGTGCAGGGTCGCCGAGGTAATCGCTGCGGCGGAACTCGGCCAGGTTGCGCCGGTTCACCGACCACAGCCAGCGCCGCGCGAACACCTGCTCCAGTTCGTCCAGGTCCAGGTACAGCAGGAACAGCGGATAGCGGAACGCCAGCGCTTTCGGCGCATAGCGGCGATGCCGCACCCAGCCGGTGTACACCGCGCTGTGCAGGCCGTGCAAGGTCGTGCCCGCCGCCGCCGACGTTGTCGAGACGGCGCCAGCCGGCGGGGCGGACACGGCAGCACGGCGCATCAGGGTCATGACCAGGGTACCCCCAGCGCGGCGGCCACGTCGACCGCGCTGCGCAGGCCGTCCTCGTGGAAGCCGAAGCCCCAGCCGGCGCCGGCGAACCAGGTGTTGCGCTGGCCCTGGATCTCGCCCTTGCGCGCCTGCGCCGCCACCGATGCCTGGGTCTGCAGCGGATGCCGGTAGCGCATGCGTCGCAGCACCTTGGCCGGATCGATCGCATCTGTGCGGTTGAGGCTGACGATGAACGGCTGCGGCGCCTGCAGCGACTGCAGCGCGTTCATCCAGTAGCTCACCGTGCACGGCGCGTCCGGATCGGCCGGCACGTGCGCATTCCAGGCGGCCCAGGCGCGGCGGTCGCGCGGCAGCACGCGCGCATCGGTGTGCAGCACGGTCTCGTTGTCCTGGTAGCCGATCGCGCCGAGGATCGCGGTTTCGGCTTCGCTGGGATCGGTGAGCAGGCGCAGCGCATCGTCGGCGTGGCAGGCCAGTACCGCGTGGTCGTATTGCTGGGTGTCGGCGTCGCAGGCGATGGCGACGCTGCCGTGCGCGGTCCGCTGGATCGCGCGCACCGGCGTGCCCAGCCGCTCGCGCACGCGCCAGCGGCTGCGCAACGCGCGCACGTAGCTGTTGGAGCCGCCGCGCACTACCCGCCACTGCGGGCGGCCGCTGACCTGCAGCATGTGGTGGTTGGCCATGAAGCCGATCAACTGGCGCATCGGGAAGTCGAGGATCTGCCGCGAGGGCGAGGACCACAGCGCCGAGGCCATCGGCACCAGGTGCGCGTCGCGGAACACCTCGGAGTAGCCGTGGCGCTGCAGGAATTCGCCCAGCGTCAGCTGCGCCAGGGTGGCGTCGTGCAGCACCTGCGGCGCCTCGCGGTAGAACCGCTGCAGGTCGCGCAGCATCCGCCAGAAGCGCGGCGACAGCAGATTGCGGCGCTGGCAGAACAGGCCGCCGAGGGTGCCGGCGTTGTATTCCAGCCCGGTGCGCTGCTCGTGCACCGAGAAACTCATCGTGGTCGGCTGCGACTCCACCCCGAGCCGCGCGAACAGCGCGCTCAGCAGCGGGTAGTGCTGCGGATTGAACACGATGAAGCCGCTGTCCACCGCGTACTCCACGCCGTCCAGTTCGATCGCATGGGTGTGGGTGTGGCCGCCGAGATAATCGGCCGCCTCGTACAGCGTCACCTCGTGGCGCTGCGACAGCAACCATGCCGCGCCGAGGCCGGCGATCCCCGAGCCCACCACCGCGATCCGGCTCATCGGGCACGCGCCTGTGCGCGCAGCAGTCCGGCCGGCACCGGTTTGAGCTCGCGGATCACGCGGGTCCACGACAGCGCCTTCAGTCCGTACCAGGTCAGGTCCAGCTCCCACCAGCGGAATCCCTGGCGCGCGGCGCCGGGGAAGAAATGGTGGTTGTTGTGCCAGCCTTCGCCGAAGGTCAGCAGCGCCAGCCACAGGTTGTTGCGGCTGTCGTCGCGGGTGTCGAAGCGACGGCTGCCGAAGCGGTGCGCCAGCGAGTTGATGGTGAAGGTGGCATGGAACAGCGCCACGGTGGAGACGAAGAAGCCCCAGACCAGCAACTGCGGGCCATCGGTGCCGAGCTGCGGCACGTGCTGCTGCAGCCACTCGCCGAGCAGGAACAGTGCCAGCGCCAGCAGCACCGGCAGCAGCAGGTCGAAGCGATCGAGGAAGCGCAGTTCGGGGAAGCGACGCAGGTCCGGGATCGCGTCCCAATCGGTGCGGAAGCCGCGCGGGGTCAGGAACCAGCCGCTATGGCTCCACCAGAAGCCGTGCTGGCGTGGCGAATGCGGATCGGCCGGGGTGTCGGTGTGGCGATGGTGGTTGCGGTGGTGCGCGGCCCACCACAGCGGCCCGCGCTGCACGCAGGTGGCGCCGATCGCGGCGAACAGGAACTGCACCGGGCGCGAGGTCTTGAACGCGCGGTGGGCGAAATAGCGGTGGTAGAAGCCGGTGAGCGCGAACATGCGCACCGCGTACATCGCCACCGCCATGCCCACGGCGAACCACGACACGCCGACCCAGAACACGCCCAGGCAGGCCAGGTGCAGGCCGATGTAGGGCGCGGCGCGCAGCCAGTCGATGCGGTCGGCACGCGCCGGGTCCAGTTCGATCTCGGCGCTGGTGTCGAACCAGCGGCGCAAGGTGCGCAGGATGCGGCCACGCGGCGCAGGCGGCGTTGTCGAATGCGGGCGTTCCGGAACGGGACTCGGCACAAGCGCGTCTCATTGGGGGACTTGGGGAGCGATACGGGCGAAACCGGAAGACGGATGCACCCGCGTCGCGCGCCGTCCCCTGCGCGTGGTGCATGCCCCTCGCGCGTGGCGCACGTGTTCCCCGCCTGCGCATCGCAGCGCCGAGGGGGACGATCGTGTCGCGACACAGGACGGAACCGCGCATGCATGACAGCGCGCGTATCCTGCCCAGGCTGCGGTAGCGGTTAAGTGAATACGCGCCGCCGACGCCGTGGCGGCGGCGGTCGGCGACCACCGCGACGCGCGCCAAGAGGCCGCGCGCGGGCGATGCGGCGGCGCAGGGCCGCCGCAATTTGTCTACGGCGCCAGCTGCAACGTACTGATGCCGCCCTTGGCCACGACCGGGCCGGTGGCCACGCCGCCGGGCGCGCCGCCGGGCGGTTCCATGGTCACCGCCAGCACCGCGCCGTCGCTGAGCAAGGGCATCAGCGCATCGGGGATGCGCGCCACGCGCGCCTTGGCTTCGTCGAACACGCCCATCGAGCGCGCCTTGCCGTCGGCCGGGATCAGCCACAGTTCGGGCACGCGGGCGCTGTCGCGGGTGCCGCCGAGCGGGGTGAGGGTGATGCTGCGCTTGTCGGCGTCCATCAGCGCCACGTAGCCGGGCTTGCCGTCGTCCTGCATCAGCGTGGAGGTCATCGCGATGCCGCTGGGCTTGGGCGTGGTGGTGGCGACCGGCGGCGGCTGCGCGGCCGGCGGTGGCACCGGCGCGCGCGCCAGCAGCAGCGCCAGCAGGCAGGCGGTGGCGGTGGCGAAGCCGCCGGCGCTGAGCCAGCGCCAGGTCCGCACGCTGTCCCAGAACCCGGGCGCGGCCGGACGCGCGCGTGGCGCCGGCGCATCCAGGCCCAGCGAGGCGCGGATGCGCACCCACACGCGTTCGGGCACCGCCACCGGCGCGATCTCGTCGGCCAGCGGCATCAGGTGCTGTTGCCACTGCAGCACCGCCGCGGCGAATGCATGGTCGCTGTCGATGCGCGCCTCGGCAGCACGCCGCTCCTGCGCGTCGAGCACGCCGAGCACGTATTCGCCGGCCAGCACGTCGCGCGGCGGCGGGGTTTCCTGCGGATCGGGCACGGAGGCGTTCATCGTTCCAGGCACGCTTTCAGTTTGGCCAGGCCGCGGCGGATCCAGCTCTTGACCGTGCCCAGCGGCGTGCCGCTGCGATGGGCCAGTTCTTCATAGGTGATGCCTTCGAAGAACGCGGTACGGATCAGCTCGCCGCGCGGCGGCTCCAGTTCGCCCATGCACACGTCCAGGCGCCGGCCGGCCACCCGCCACTCGGTGTCGGCGAGCGGATCGCGGCCTTCGTCCTGCAGCTCGCCGGCGTCGTCCAGCGCCACCGATTGCCGCGCCGGCGCACGTGCGCGCAGATGGTCGATGGCCTTGTTGCGCGCGATCATGGTCAGCCAGGTCAGGCCGCGCGCGCGCTGCGGGTCGAATTGCGCGGCCTTGCGCCAGACCGAGGAGAACACTTCCTGCAGCACGTCCTCGGCCTCGCCGCGCTGCGGCACGATGCGCAGGCACACGCCGAACAGGCGCGACGAGGTGCTGCGGTACAGGCGCTCGAAGGCGGCGCTGTCGCCGTTGGCGGTGGCGACCAGCAATTGTCCTGCTTCGTCGTGATCGGGCGTCTCGGTCATGCCGGGATACGGTGGCGAAGGTCGGCGCGATGCTACAGGCTTTCGCCGCGTCCGTCGCTCAGGCGCGCTGGCGCCGCCACAGCACGAGTGCGGCGAGCAGCAGGACGATCTCGAACACGGCCAGGCCGGTCGTGGTCGGGCCCACCGGCCACAACCGCAGCAGGCTGGCGCTGCGGTAGAGCACGATGGGCACGTAGAACGCCAGCGCCAGGAGCAGGCCGGTGCGCAGCTGCCCGGTGCGGGCGAAGTAGCCGAACAGGAAGGCCATGCCCAACTGCAGGCCGCCGTAGATGACCAGGTATTCGGACTGGCCGGACCGGTCCAGGCCGACATAGCCCACCGCCGCGGCGGTCTGCGCCGGCAGCAGCGTGCACCAGACGGCGAGCAGCGCGTACAGCGCGGCGTTGAACCACAGATAGGCCTTGGCCATGGGGTGTCCTCGTCGATGCGCGGGCGATGCGCAGGCATGGTTGTAGCGGGTGCGGCGCGGGCCGGCGTGAACGCGCTGGCGGCGCGGCTCAGCGCGCGCTGCATTGCGCGACCAACGGTTGCTGCAGCGCCTGCTCCCAGGCGCCGGCATCGGCCTGGCCGCGCAGGCGTTCGGGGAATTCGATGCGCACGGTCGGGTAGCGGCCGCGCGCGTCGCGGATGTTGCCGACGCCGCGGAACTCGAGCAGACGCCGGTCCTGGCGCGCGTAGGCGACGCTGAGGTCGGGCAGCAGCGTGCCGTACCAGGCGGCCAGGCTCAGGGTGTAGCGCTGCACCTCGGCATCGGCCGGGCCGGGCGTGATGCGGAAGTCGAGCGTGCGCAGTTCGCTGGGCAGCACGAAGGCGATACGCTGCGGCGCGCCGCTGCCCAGGCTGTCCCAGCGCTGGCGCAGGTAGGCGTCGAAGCCGGCGTCGATCACCTGCGCCTGGTCGCTCTTCGGCAACGGTGCGCGGCGCTCGGCCTGGCCTTTGGCCTGGCTGAACATCTCGCGCCCGCCGCCGCTGCGGCGCACGCCCTCGCGGTAGCCGCTGCGCGCATCGACCAGCTCGAAGTCCGGCGCGGCGCTGCCGTCGTCCACGCGCTTGCGCGCGAATGCGGCGCCATCGGCGCACTGGTACAGCACCAGGCGCGCACCATCCTCGCGCACCCAGTGGCTTTCGCGATACAGCACCTGCTTGCCGTCGGCGGCATAGGCGACGCCCTCGTAGTGCAGCATGGCCCTGGCCGGCGCCGCAGCGATCAGGGCGGCGATGCCGAGGGCCAGGGCCAGCGGCAGGTGCGGTCGGGAGAGTGGGAAGGCAGCGGTCGACGTCGGCATGCACGGCGCTCCGGTGGGATGACACCAGGACATACGCGGCCGGCGCCGATCCGGATGCGCCCGCCGTGGCGGCCGCGTTGCGGTGGCCGTCTCAGCGCAGGACGATGCAATCCACCGGGCAGGCCGGCAGGCACAGCGCGCAGCCGGTGCACAAGGGGGCCAGCACCGTGTGCATGTGCTTGGCGCCGCCGACGATGGCGTCCACCGGGCAGGCCTGGATGCACTTGGTGCAGCCGATGCAGTCGGCCTCGACTACCCACGCCACCTGCGGCGGCGCATGCGTGCCGCGGCTGCGGTCGTAGGGCAGGGCAGGCACCCCGAGTACCCGCGCCAGGGCGCGCGCGCCTGCATCGCCGCCGGGCGGGCAGCGGTCCACCTGCGCCGTGCCGGCGGCCATCGCCTCGGCATAGGGGCGACAGCCGTCGAACCCGCACTGGCCGCATTGGGTCTGCGGTAGCAGGCGATCGAGGCGTTCGAGCAGGGCGTCGTGGGCGGGCGTCATGGTGGGGGCGGCGCGCGGCAGCGCACGGCGTGGAGCAGGAGCGAAGAAACGGGAACGCCGGCGTGGGCGGCCGGCACAGTGTAGCGCGGCGTCCGTTGCGGCCCGCCCTGGGGGGCGCCGTGGGTATCGATCGCGATCTGGATCGCAGTGCCTGGCTCCCGCTGGCCCTGCACGCGCTGCGATCGCGCGGTGGCGTCTAGGCGCCGCTTCGTGCCGCCGCTGCGGCCACGCGCCGCGCCACGGAGGGCGTGCACGGCGGGGTCTCGTGCCGCGTCATCGGCTCAGGCGATCCGGCGCCCGCGGTACCAGCGCTCGTGCGCCAGCGCCAGCATCGGCCGGTCCTCGCGGCTGTCGCCGTAGGCATAGATGCGCTGATAGGCGCCGAGGTCGTAGTGCATGCGGATCAGCGCCGCCTTGCGCGGCCCGCAATCGCCGTGGCGATAGCGTCCGGTCAGGCGTCCGTCCTGCACATCCAGGCGGTTGCAGATCACGTGCAGCCCATGTTGCGTGCACCAGGGCCGCAGATACAGGTCCAGCGAGCCGGACACCACCGCCACGGCGTGCCCTTGGGCCTGATGCCAGGCGATCCGCTGCAGCATGTCCGGTCGCAGCACCAATGGCAGCGCCTCCTGCGCATAGTGTTCGGCCTGGCGGGCGATGTCCTCTGCATCGCGTCCGGCGAACACCAGCCGGGTGACCCGCGTGCGCAACGCCGCCGCCGACACCAGGCCCAGCCGGTAGCCGGCCAGCCAGGGTCCGACCGTCCAGCGCGCAGTCGCCTGTTGCGCCGGCGTCGCCACACGGCGCAGGAACCCCGAATAGGTATCGGTGGTGGTGACCGTGTGGTCGAAGTCGAAAAGCGCGAGGGATTGGGGATTCGGCATTGGGGATTCGTCACCGCGTCATGGACCCATCGGCGCCGAGAGTGGCTCAACCAATCCCAATCCCGACTCCCCAATCCCGGCCTTACCGCACCGGCATGCCCGGCTGCGCGCCGCTGTCGGCGTCGAGCAGGGCCAGGGCGCCGCCGTCGAAGCCGGCCGACAGGATCATGCCTTCGCTGAGGCCGAAGCGCATCTTGCGCGGGGCCAGGTTGGCGATGAACACCACGTTGCGGCCGACCAGCTTCTCCGGTTCGCCGTAGCTGCCGCGGATGCCAGAGAAGATCTGCCGCTTGCCCAGCTCGCCGGCGTCCAGTTCGAAGCGCAGCAGCTTGTCCGATCCTTCGACGAACTCGCAGGCCAGCACCTTGCCGATGCGCAGGTCGAGCTTGGCGAAGTCGTCGATGCCGATGACGCCGGGAGTGGGGAGGGGGGATTGCGGGTTCGTCACTGCCTTCGCCTCCTGCTTGGCGGCGGGGGCCGCGGCGGCGGGAGCGGGGGCGAGGGTGTCCTTGGAGGCGTCGGTCATGGCGTCGAGCAGCTTTGGGTCGATACGGGTGAACAGGGGGGCGTAGGGCTGGATCACGTGCGCCAGCAGCGGCGCCTGCAGGTCGTCCCAGGCGCCGAGCGGCGCCGACAGGAACGCCTCGGCCTCGGCGCAGGTGCGCGGCAGCACCGGCTTGAGCGCGGCGGCCAGCACGCGGAACAGGTTCAGGCCATGCGTGCACACGGCCTGCAGTTGCGCCTCGGCGCCGTCCTGCTTGGCCAGCACCCAGGGCTTGTGTTCGTCGATGTACTTGTTGGCCTCGTCGGCCAGGGCCATGGTCTGGCGGATCGCGCTGGCCGGGTCGTTGCGCTCGTAGGCCTCGCGGATCGGCGCCAGGGCGGCGACGAAGCGCGCGTACTGCGCCGGGTCCGGCAGCGCGTCGGCGAGCGTGCCGCCGAAGCGCTTGTCGATGAAGCCGGCGCAGCGGCTGGCCAGGTTGACGAACTTGCCGACCAGGTCCGCATTGACCCGCGCCACGAAGTCGCCCAGGTTCAGGTCCAGATCGTCGACGCCACCGGAGGACTTGGCCGCGAAGTAGTAGCGCAGCGCTTCCGGCTCCAGGCCCACGTCCAGGTAGGTGCGAGCCATGACGAAGGTGCCGCGCGACTTGGACATCTTGGCGCCGTCCACCGTCAGGTAGCCGTTGACGTGCAGCCGGGTCGGCGCGCGGTGGCCGGTGCCGTGCAGCACCGCCGGCCAGAACAGGCCGTGGAAGTTGACGATGTCCTTGCCGATGAAGTGGTGCAGCTCGGTGGCGGTGCCGGCGGCCAGGTGCGGCGCGAACGCTTCGCCCAGGCTTGCGCACAGGGTCTGGAAGCTGCTCAGGTAGCCGATCGGCGCATCCAGCCACACGTAGAAATACTTGCCCGGCTGGCCGGGGATCTGGAAGCCGAAGTAGGGCGCGTCGCGGGAGATGTCCCAGGCGCGCAGGCCGCCTTCGCTGTCCAGCCATTCCATCAGCTTGGCCTTGACCCCGGGCAGGGCCACGTCGCCGGCCAGCCACTGCCGCAGGAAGCCGTCGAAGCGGCCGACCTCGAAGAAGAAGTGCTCCGAATCGCGCAGCTCCGGCGTGGCGCCGGAGATCACCGACTTGGGCTCCTTCAGTTCGGTCGGGGAATAGGTGGCGCCGCAGACCTCGCAGTTGTCGCCGTACTGGTCGGCGCTGCCGCAGTTCGGGCAGATGCCCTTGATGTAGCGGTCGGGCAGGAACATGCCCTTGGCCGGATCGTAGAACTGCGCCACCGAGCGCCGCGCGATGTGGCCGCCGGCATCGAGCTTGGCGTAGAACGCCTCGGTCAGGGCACGGTTGGCGTCCGAGTTGGTGGAGTCGTAATGGTCGAAGGCCACGCCGAACGCGGCGAAATCGCGCTCGTGGCTGGCCTGGATGGCGGCGATGAAGTCTTCCGGGGTGACCCCGGCCTTCTCCGCGGCCAGCATGATCGGCGTGCCGTGGGTGTCGTCGGCGCACACGAACCAGGTGCGGTCGCCGCGCAGCCGCCGCGCGCGCACCCAGATGTCGGCCTGGATGTAGCCGACCAGATGCCCCAGGTGCAGCGGTCCGTTGGCATAGGGCAGGGCGGTGGTGACGAGGGCGGTGGTCATGGCGGCCGGCGTTTCTGGGGGCCGGGGATTATTGCATGGAGCCGGGATTGGGGAATTGGGAATGGGGAATCGCAGGAGCGGTGGCCTGCGATCTGATGGGCCACGAAAAAGGCGACCCGATGGCCCACGAAAAAGGCGCCTTTGCAGGCGCCTTGTCGGAGTTGGGTGGTCTCAGGCCGACAGATGCCGCTTTTACGATTCCCGATTCTCCACTCCCGATTCCCGGCTTCTACTCCCTGATCCAGGTCTGCGTCCGGCCCAGGGCCTCGATGCCGATGTAGCCGCGCATCTGCAGCTTCTTGCCGCCGTCGGTCAGGGTGACCTTGGCCTTGTAGGTCTTGCCCTTGGCCGGGTCCAGCACCGAGCCGCCGTCCCACACCGCCGTGCCGTCGGGCTTGAGGCCCCACAGGATGGTCATGCCCTTGATCGGCTTGCCCTTGCGCTCGCCGTCGCACTTGTCGCACATCGGGTTGGGGCCGTGGTTGGACTGCAGGATCTCCACCACCTTGCCGCTCAGCGTGCCGTTGGCAGCCTGTTCGATCTGCACGATCGACTTGGGCTTGCCGGTTTCGTCGTCGATGGTCTGCCAGCGGCCGACCGGCGTGGTGTCGGCGGCGTGCGCCATGAATGCCGCCGCGCTCAGCGGCAGGGCCAGCATCAGGGTCTTGAAGCTCGTGCGCATGTTCCCCTCCCGAGGGATGTCCGGTGCGGCCGGCGCGATGCCGGCCTGATCCGACTGTATACCCAAGCGTATGGTGCTGGGAATCCGCACTGCGGCATGCGGTTCAGCGTGACCGCCGGCATGCGTTCAGCCGCTCTCGTACAGTTCCAGCGGCAGGTCGTCGGGGTCGGCGAAGAAGGTGAAGCGGTGGCCGGTGTACTCGTCCACGCGGATCGGTTCGACCGTCACGCCGTGCGTCTGCAGGTGTGCGACCGCCGCATCGAGGTCGCGCACGCGCAGCGCCAGGTGGCGCAGCCCGCAGGCTTCCGGGCGGCTCGGCCGCGGCGGCGGTGCGGGGAACGAGAACAGTTCGAGTTGGCTGCCGTCGGGCAGGGCCAGATCCAGCTTCCAGGAGTCGCGCGCGTCGCGGTAGACCTCGGCGATCACCGGCAGGCCGAGGATGCGGCAATAGAAGTCCTTGGAGCGCGCGTAGTCGGAGGCGATGATCGCCACGTGGTGCAGGCCGTCGAGGGTCAGCGGTGACGTCATCGCGGCGCGCTCGGGCATTGGGCGTGGGCGAGGGCGGCAGTGCGCGCCTGCGGCGCGGCGGTGGCGACAGTGCGGTCGCGCGTCGTCAGTAATCGAGCGAATAGCATGGAGGCAGCATAGCGCAGCGTCGCGACCACACCGCCGCCGTCTGCGACACTGCGCATTCCGTCGCTGCGAGGCCGCGCCATGCCGCACAACCCGCTCGCCGCGCTGCTGGCCGAGGACCGCTGCCTGGTGCTCGACGGCGCGCTGGCCACCGAACTGGAACGGCGCGGCTGCGATCTCGCCGATCCGCTGTGGTCGGCGAAGATCCTGCTGGAGCAGCCGCAGCTGATCCGCCAGGTGCACCAGGACTATTTCGCCGCCGGTGCGCAGTGCGCGATCACCGCCAGCTACCAGGCCACGCCGCAGGGCTTTGCCGCGCGTGGCATCGACCTGGCGCAAGCGCAGCGCTTGATCGCGCGCAGCGTCGAACTGGCGCAGCAGGCGCGGGAGGTCCATCTCGGGCTGCATCCGCAGGCGGGGACCTTGCTGGTGGCCGGCTCGGTCGGTCCGTATGGCGCCTTCCTGGCCAATGGCGCGGAGTATCGCGGCGACTACGTGCTGGCACCGGCACGGATGCGCGCGTTCCACCATCCGCGCATCGCCGCGTTGGTGGAGGCGGGCGTGGACCTGCTGGCCTGCGAAACGCAGCCGTCGCTGGCGGAAATGGCGGCGTTGCTGGAAGTGATAGAGGCGTTCCCGCAGACCGTCGCCTGGTTCGCCTGCACGCTGCGCGATGCGATGCACCTCAGCGACGGCACGCCGTGGCGCGACGTGGTGGCCTTGCTCGACGGCCATCCGCAGGTGGTCGCGCTGGGCGTCAACTGCGTCGCCCCGTCGCTGTCCACCGCGGCGTTGCGCCATCTGGCGACACTGACCCGGTTGCCTTTGGTGGTGTATCCGAACGCGGGCGAGCGCTACGACGCCGACCGCAAATGCTGGCAGGCCGACGGTGCCGATGCCGGCACCCTGGCCGATCACCTCGATGCCTGGCGTGCGGCCGGTGCCCGCCTGATCGGCGGTTGCTGCCGCACCACACCGCAGGACATCGCGCAGCTGGCGCGGCGGCTGGCAGCGGCGTAGAAAGGAGGCGGGTCGCTTGCACTCTGCAGCACGACGTCTTCGCCGGCGATGGTCCAGCGGATGCCGGGGCCGACCAGCCGTCTTGGGCTGTGTGGGAGGGACTTCAGTCCCGACGCGTTGAAGTGAACGGCGTCGGGACTGAAGTCCCTCCCACAAGGGGTTCATGCTCGCCCCATGCCCTGATGGAACTGGCGTGCTATCCGCACCGAGTGGAATGGGGGCAACGGGAGGGCGATGACACCAAACGAACGTCGTTGCAGCTCCTGCTGCCGTCGCGGTGCGATTGCAGTAGCTCGGCATGCCGGGGATTGCACTGTGGGAGGGACTTCAGTCCCGACGCGTTGCAGTGAAAGGCGTCGGGACTGAAGTCCCTCCCACAAGGGGGGCATGCGCGCCGAATACCCTGATGGAACTGGCCTGCTATCCGCACCGAGTGGGATGGGCGCAACGGGAGGGCGATGGCACCAAGGGAACGTCGTTGCAGTTCCCATCGCTGTCGCGGCGCGATTGCAGTAGCTCGGCATGCCGGGAATTGCACTGTGGGAGGGACTTCAGTCCCGACGCGTTGCAGTGAACGGCGTCGGGACTGAAGTCCCTCCCACAAGGGGGGCGTGCGCAGCCAATGCCCTGATGGACTGGCCTGCTATCCGCACCGAGTGCGATGAGCACAAAGGCAGGGCGATGGTGCTGCCGCCGATGCGGCCTTTGTGGGAGCGGCTTCAGCCGCGACCGGGCTTTACCAGGCATGTCCGGTCGCGGCTGAAGCCGCTCCTACGAGAGATTTTGCGACATTCGGGATCTTGCGACATCGGGCCGCATGCTCCGCGCGTGCGGCCTCGCCCACTCATCCCTTCTTGCTCGCCACCCAGCGCTCGATCTTTTCCTGCAGCACGTTCAGCGGCACCGAGCCGTCCTTCAGCACTTCGGCATGGAATTCGCGGATGTCGAACTTGTCGCCCAGTTGCGCGCGGGCGTAGTCGCGCAGCTGCATGATCTTCATCTCGCCGATCTTGTAGGACAGCGCCTGGCCGGGGATGGCCATGTAGCGCTCGGCTTCGGCCTCGGCATCGGTGCGGCTGGTGGCCGAGTTCTGCAGCATGTAGTCGATCACCTGCTCGCGGGTCCAGCCCTTGCTGTGCAGGCCGGTGTCCACCACCAGGCGGATCGCGCGCCACAGCTCGTTCTGCAGGTAGCCGAAGTAATTGTACGGGTCTTGGTACAGGCCCAGGTCCTTGCCCAGCGATTCGGCGTACAGGCCCCAGCCTTCGATGAAGGCGGTCTCGCCGCCGAAGCGGCGGAACTTCGGCAGGTTGGTCAGCTCCTGCTGCAGGCCGAGCTGGAAGTGGTGGCCGGGAATGGCCTCGTGCAGGTACAGGTCTTCCGCATCCCAGGTCTTGCGGCTGGGCAGGTCGTAGGTGTTGACGTAGAAGATGCCGGGGCGGCCGTCCTCGCTGGGGCGCATGTACGAGCCGCTGGCGGCCGACTGCGCGCGGTACGGTTCCACCGGGCGGATCTCGAACGCGGCCTTGGGCTTGAGCGAGAACATGCGCGGCACCGCCGCGTCGACCCGGCCTTCCAGGCCGCGGTAGTAGGTCAGCAGCTCGTCCTCGCTCTTGAAGGTGAAGCGCTTGTCGGTCTGCATGAACTTGAAGAACTTCTGCATCGAGCCGCGGAAGCGCACCTGCTTCATCACCGCCTGGATCTGGCCCTGGATGCGCGCCACCTCGTCCAGGCCGATCTGGTGGATCTGGGCCGGGGTCAGGTCGGTGGTGGTGCTCTGGCGCACGTTCCAGGCGTACCAGGCGTCGCCGCCGGGCAGGGCGCCGACGCCGGCGGTGGTACGCGTGGCCGGCAGGTACTCGGTGGCGATGAAGCCGCGCAGCGAGCGGTAGGCGGGCATGATGCGGTACTCGATCATGCGCTTGTACTCGGCGGTGATGCGCTGCTTCTCGGCCTCGGGGATGTCCGCCGGCAGGTTGCGCACCGGCCCCCAGAACAGGCTCTCCTCGGCGGTGGGCTTGATGATCGCATCCAGCTGCGGCAGCACCTTCTCCATCAGCGCGCGCGGCTGCACCACGCCGGCCTTCATGCCTTCGCGCATGTTGGCGATGGCCTGGTCGAACAGCGCCGGGATGCCGAGCGCGCGCCGCGACCAGTTGTCGTAGTCCTTGACCGTGCGGAACGGCTGCGCGCCGGTGCCGGAGCCGAGCATCACCATGATGCTGCCGACGTTGTAGAACTGGTTCACCGGCTGCATCCAGCTCGGGTACTTCTCCGCCTCCAGCGCGTTGCGCGCGTCGCCGACGAAGATCTCGTAGCTGAGCAGGTCCTGCCCGGTCAGCCCGTCCTTGCCGATCGCCTCGGCCTTGCCCAGCCACTCCACGGTGAAGTCGTGCGACTGCTGGCGGAACGCGGCCGAGAGGAAGTTCGGCAGCTGGTCGTTGTAGCGGCTGTCGCCCTGGAAGGTGGCCTGCAGCGGGTTGAGCTTGAGCGAGGCCTCCCAGTAATCGTCGTACAACTTGTTCAGTTGCTGCGCCTTGGTCAGCACCACCGGGGCCGGTGCCGGCCGCGCCTTGCGCGCCTTGCTGGCCTTGGCGCGGGTCTGCGCGGTGGTCTGCTTGGTGGTCTTCTTCTTGGCCGCGTCCGCCGGGGCCGCCAGCGACAGACTCAGGGCGGTGGCGATGGCAAGGGACAGCAGGCGGGGAAAGCGGGGCGGCATTGCGGGCTCCAACGACAAGCGAGCGGGGAGCTTGCCCGATCCGCACCGCGGAGGCCACCCGTGGCCGCTGCCCGCGGGCGCCTGCTGACCCTGCATTCGGTCCGCGCCTCGCCGTGGCGGGCCAGGCGGGGCCGACGTCTGCGGCGCTGCACGATGGCCGCGCGCGAGGGCGTGCGGGGCGCTCGCGCGTGTGCCGGCGTTCAGTCGGCAGCCGCTTCCTCGCGCAGCTGTTCGGCGCGCTCGGGGGTCAGGTAGTCGGTGATCAGCCGCCGCATCAGGTACAGCAACGGGATCAGCAGCACCGCCAGCAGCATCTTGCAGATGTAGTTCAGCGTGCTCACTGCCAGGAACAGCTGCATCGACCAGTGCTGCGGGCCGAGCACGAAGGCGATGTAGATCACCACGAAGCTGTCGATCAGCTGCGAGACCGCGGTGGAGCCGGTGGCGCGCAGCCACACGTGCTTCTCGCCGGTCACGCTGCGGATGCGGTGGAACACCGCCACGTCGATCAACTGGCCGGCCATGAACGCGACCAGCGAGCCGGCGATGGTCCACATGCCCTGGCCGAACACCGCGGCAAACGCGGCCTGGTAGTCGGGCACGCCCTGGCTCTGCGCCGCGGTGACCCAGAACCCGGCCGGGGCCAGCGCGATCGCGGCGAAGGCGAACAGGAAGCCATAGCCGATCAGCGCCACCGCCAGCCAGGAGATGAAGCGCACGCCGCGGCGGCCGAAGAATTCGTTGATGGTGTCGGTGAGGATGAACACCAGCGGCCACAGCAGGGTGCCGGCGGTGAAGTTCATCGAGCCGGTCTGCCCGAACAGGTTCCAGTTCAGCGGGGCGATGCCCAGGGTGTCTTCCAGGGCGAAGATCTTGACCCCGATGAACTCGGCCAGCGCGGCATTGACGCAGAAGAACGCCGCCAGGGCGATGAACAGACGGACCGCGCGATCGTCGAGCGTGCCGCGGCGCATCGGCGTCAGCGGTCCACGGTCCGGGTGAACGGCACGCTCTCCGGCGCCACCGCGCCGCCGGAGATGATGAAGCTCATCGCCTGGTCCACGCTCCAGTCGGTGGGCGTGAGCAGCTCCACCGGCACGATCTCCAGGTAGCCGGAGGTCGGGTTGGGCGTGGTCGGCACGTACACCGCGGCCAGTTCGCGGCCGGTGCCGTGTTCCTTGATCACCCGCGTCACCAGACCCACCGACTTCATGTCCCGGTGCGGGAAGTCGATCAGCACCACGCGCTGGGTGCTGCCGGGCTGGGTCTGCAGGATGTCCACCAGCTTGCGCACGCTGTCGTAGACCACGCTGGCCAGCGGGATGCGGCGCATCACCGCCTCGAACCAGCGCAGCAGGCGCTGGCCGATCATGCGCCTGCTGAGGATGCCGACCAGCAGGATCACCGCCAGGGTGGCGATCAGGGCGATGGTGTTCTGCACCCATTGCGCGGTGGCCCAGCCCAGCTCGCGCGGGAACGAGGCGGCGATGCGCACCGACAGCGGCACCACCCAGGGGCTGCTGATCCCCGAGAGCAGCACGAACACGAACTTGACCACGACCCAGGTCAGCCAGATCGGCAACAGGGTCAGCAGGCCGGTGAAGAACAGCCGTTGCAGGGACGGGCGCGGAGCGGGGGCGGCGAGATCGGGCGACATCCGCGTAGTGTAGCGGCGCGTGATGGCCGTTGGTGCGGCGCCGCATGGTCTCGCGGCACGGTGTGCAGCTGCGATTGGGCTGGGGCGTGCACAGGCGGCCCGCGTCGCAACGCCGCGCACGCCGACGGCGCGATCGCGTTCGCATGCGGGGTGTGTCCGCCTGCGCAGCTGCAGCGTCGGCCTTGGCGAACCCCCGGGCCGCGGCGCGCTAGCGCGGCGGCTTGCGCTTGACGTACACCTGCTTGCGCACCCGCGCCACCACCTCGCCCTGCGCGTCGACGACGTCGGTCTCGAACCAGCGCAGGTGCTTGTCGCCGCTGGCGGTGGCCGCGCGCAGCTCGTCCAACAGGGCCTGGTCCAGGTCGAATTGCGCGCTGACCGTGCCGCGGCCCGGGCGCACGAACTCGATGCTGCCGGCCTTGTCCCAGACGTAGTAGTCGCGTCCCAGGTTCTGCATGGTCAGCAGCATCCAGAACGGGTCGGTCATGGCGAACAGGCTGCCGCCGAAATGCGTCCCGACGTAGTTGCGGTTCCAGGGGCGCATGCGTAGTTCGACCCGCGCATGGCGGTAGTCGGCGCTCAGCGCGGTCACATGGATGCCGGCGAACAGGAACGGCGGCCACAGGTTCAGGCCCAGGCGGAACAGCGATGGCTTCATGGCGCGGCAGTGGGTGGATCGGAGCGCGGCAGGGTACCAGACGCATGCGTATGGTGCTCTGGCGGCGCGTCGCTGAGCGCGTAGCCGTCGCGTCCGCCGCGCTTGACCCGGTACAGCGCGGCGTCGGCAGATTCGAAAAAGGCGCGCTCGGACGTGAGCGCTGTCGCCGTGGCGCTGTGCACGCCCAGGCTGGCGGTGATGGCGACGCTGCCGTTCGGCGCGCGCAGCGACAGCCCGCGGATCTCCTCGACCAGCGCCGCGGCGATGCGGCCGGCATCGGTGGCGTCGGTGGCGGGCAGGATCATGGCGAACTCGTCGCCGCCGAAGCGCGCGGCGACCTCGCGCGGATGTCGCGCATGCCGTGCCACCGCGGCGGCCACCAGCTTCAGTGCGCGGTCGCCGGTGCGATGGCCCAGGGTGTCGTTGTAGCGCTTGAAATGATCCACATCGACGATGATCAGCGTCAGCGGCCGGCCACTGCGCCGCGCCTCGTCCAGGGCCTGGGCGAAGGCCTGTTCGAAGCCGTGACGGTTGACCAGCCCGGTCAGGGCGTCGCGACGCGCCTGGCGGCGCCAGCGTGCCGCGTGCAGGCACAACTGGCCGGCGGCGACGACGGCCAGGGCGAGCAGGGCCGCCCCCGGCGCGAACCAGCGGTGGCTGACCAGCAGCCACAGCAGGCTGCCGCCGGCGATCACCGCCATGCTCGCCAGCGGTGCCAGCCAGCGCCGTCTCCGCCAGCCGGCGCAGTGCGTTCCCAGGCAGGCCAGCAGCACCAGCAGCGCGGACCCGGCCACCTGGGCCGTGCGCGACGACGGCAGGATCGGGTCGCCGCGCAACAGCATCGCCGCGATGTTGGCCTGGTACTCGGGCGCGCTCATCCAGCGCGCATCGGACATCGGCGTCATCACCCGCTGCCCCAGGCCGGTGGCGGTGACGCCGACGATCGCCAGGCGTGCGCGCAGGGACTGCGGCGGGATCCGGCCCTGCGCGACGTCGACGTAGGACACCTGCGCGAACGGTGCCGACGGCGCGGCGAAATGCAGGCCGACGTAGTCGGCGCGATGCCAGGCATAGGGGGCGTTGGGGGTGGCCGGCGCCGGCGGCAGCGCGCGGCCGGTGAGGGCCGCGGCCAGCGCCGGCCAGTGCGCGCTGCCGAGCCCGGCGCGCAGGTAGACGCCGCGCGCGATGCCGTCGGCATCGACGGCGAGATCGGTGTGCGCCAGCGCCGCCGCGGCGCTGGCGATGGCTGGGATCGGCAGCAGTTCCTGCGGCATGTCGGCATCGCTGACGCTGCCGATCACCGGCAGCACGGTGCGGCCATTGCGCCGCAGCGCCGCAGCCAGGCGTGCGTCGTCGTCCGGGTGTTGCTGGTCGGGTTCGCTGAACAGCAGGTCCAGCGCCACCCGCTCGGTGCCCGCTGCGGTGAGCCGGTCGAGCAGGCGCGCGTGCAGGTCGCGTCGCCATGGCCACTGGCCCAGTGCCTGCAGGCTGCGGTCGTCGATGGCGATCAGCAGCAGGCGCGGATCGGCCGGGCGCGGCGCCTGCGCGATCGCCGCGTCGTACAGCGCGTTGTCCAGCCGCCCGGTGACATCGCCCAGGCTCAGGGCCGCGGCCAGTGCGGCTGCGGCGAGCGCCGCCAGCACGCGCCGCAGCAGCGCGGCGCTCACAACGCCAGCCATAGCAGCAGCGCGCCGCCGGCCGTGCCGAGCTTGCAGTAGCGGCAGGGCAGGTCCAGCGTCTGCGGCGTCGAGAACGGCGCGGCCTCGCCCTCCGCGTCCAGGGTCTGGATGCGGACGTACCAGGTGCCGCGCCGCGGCCGCGGCAGCGCGACCTGCGGCTGCGTCACGGTGCGTTCGAGCAGGCCGCGGCGGAACCCGGGATCGCGCGCCAACTGGACCCGGTAATGGCGCGCGTCCGGGTCGGGCTGCCAGCGCAGGGTCAGCGTGCCGCGCTCGGCCTGCGCCGGCGCCAGGCCGGGATCGACCGGCGTATCGCTGAGATGCAGCGTCAGCGCCTGCCCGAACGGACCTTGCCGGCCTTGCGCATCGCGCGAGGCCAGGCGCCAGAAGTAGGTGCCGGGCGGCAGGGGCTGCGGCGCGCGCAGATGGGTCGCGTCGGTCTCCTGCTCCAGCAGCAGGTCGTGGAACTGCGCATCGCGCGCCAGCTGCAGCACGCTGCTGGTCGCCTCCGGGTTGCGGGTCCAGGCGAAACGCGGCCGCGCGATGCGCAGTCGCTGCTGCTGCAGCGGTTGCACGGTCAGCGGCGGCAGCGGCGTGGCCGAGACCAGCAGCGGCTGCTCGGCGTCCCGGCCTTCCACGCCGGTGGCGGTGACGCCGCGCAGCAACAGCCGCAGATCCCCGGGGGGCAAGTCGTCCAGCACCAGCTCGCTGGCCTCGGTCTCGCGGGCGTAGCGCAGGATTTCGCGCTGCTGCGCATCCAGTGCCTCGAGACGGTAGCGGCTGGCGCCGGCCAGCGGCGTCCACGCCAGCAGGTAGGGCGGGTGTTGCAGGCGGCTGCGCGCCAGGTCCAGGACCGGTGCCGGCAGCAGCGGTTCCGGCAGCGGCGCCGCCCCCGCGCCGACCCGCGCCGCCTCGCCCGGCTGCAGCAGGCGCTGGCCGCCGCCGCCGGCCACCCGCACCGCGCCCTGCAGCACCTCGGTGGCGGCGAGCTGGTGGCCGTCGCCGGCGCCGACGCGGAAGCGGGTGCCGCGCACGCTGCTGGTGCTGCTCGGGGTCTGGATGATGTAGCGCGAGGCGGGGCCGTTGGCGGGGATGACATCGTTGCTGGTGCGGCCTTTCTCCAGCCGTACCCGCGTGTCGACCATGCCGGTGGCACCGTAGCGGATCAATTGGTCGAAGCGGATCAGGCTGTTCTCGCGCACCTGCATGCGCGAGCCGTCGGCGAACTGCACGGTGGCACTGGCGTCGGCGCCGGTCTGCAGCGCGCTGCCGATCGGCAGCGGCATGCCTTCCTGCGCCGACAGCGTCGCGCGGTCGGCGGTCTGCACGCTGATCTGGCCACGCAGCGCGACCAACCGCGCCGGCGCCGGCTGCACCCGCAGCCAGGCGATCGGGAAGCGCAGCCGCGCCCCCGGCGCCAACCGGTACGGATCGGCCACCTGGTTGTGCTGGCCTAGCAGCATCCAGTCCACGTCCGGGCGCAGATAGCGCCGGCCCAGGTCCCACAGCGTGTCGCCGGGGCGCACCCGGTAGTGCCAGTCCTGCGCCATCGCGGCAGGAGCGAGCAGCAGGCCGATCCAGCACAGCAGGCCGACAAGCCGGCGCATGCTTGCCCGGGAGCGAAGGGTGGGCAGAGGCATGCGGCGGTCGTACTGCTGAGTCACATCATCTGTCCGGCAAAAGACCGGGGCGCTGCTGCCGGCGGGGCGCCAGGCACCATTCGTCCCTGATCACGGCATCCATGAGGCAGGCCGGGGCGTGTCCGACTGTCGCGGCGGCTGGAGACGCCGTTGCCAGCCGCCGGAAATGCGATTGTAGTCTCAGAACAACAGGGCGGACATCTTGCGGCGGTACTGCCCCACCAGGTCCTCGTCCTCGATCACCCGGAACGCATCGATCAGCGCCTTCTTGGGCAGGCCATCCTCGAACGTGCGGTCCTGGCGCAGCATCTCCAGGAATTGCTCCAGCGCGGCTGCGTCGTCGCCGCCGACCAGGTGGCGCACGCCCAGCAGGTAGCGCGCCTTGAGATCGCCCGGATCCTGCGCCAGCGTGGCCTGCAGCGTCTCCAGCGGCGGCGCCGCCTGCAGCGCGCCGACGAAGCCCAGCCGCGCCCGCGCCCGCACCGCGCGCTCGTCGGTGGCCAGGTTGGCCGGCAGCGCGTCGATCAGCGCCTCGGCCTCGGCGGCGGCGCCGACCTTGACCAGGGCCAGGGCCAGGTCCAGCTTCAGTTCGTCCTTGTCCGGCTCGGCCGCCACCGCCTCGCGCAGGCGCTGCACCTCGGCGTGCGGATCCAGCGGCGCGGCCGGCACGGCCTCGGCCGGTTCCTGTGCGGCCAGTGGCGCGATCCCGTGCTGGGTCAGGAACTCTCGCAACTGGCCCTCGGGCAGCGCGCCGGGGAAGCCGTCGACCAGTTGCCCGCCCTTGACCAGGAACACCGTCGGCACCGAGCGGATCTGGAACGCCGCGGCAATCTGCTGCTCCTGGTCCACGTCGACCTTGGCCAGCACGAAACCGCCGTTGTACTCGGCGGCCAGCTTTTCCAGGATCGGGCTCAGGGTCTTGCACGGGCCGCACCAGGGCGCCCAGAAGTCCACCAGCACCGGCGTCTGCAGCGAGCGCTGCAGCACGTCGGCTTCGAAGGTCTCGGTCTTGGCGTCGAAAACGTGGGGCGTGTCGGACATGGGCAGTGTCATCGCAGGCGAGAGGACGCTCTGTATGGAGGCGCGGCGGCGCCGATGCAAGGGTGGCGTCGCCGTGCCATGGGTGCCGGTCGCGGCCGCAGCGGCGACAATGTGCGGCTGCAGGCGCCATGGCGGCGCGAAAGGACGGTGGCGGATGGGCGAGGTGAGCGAACGGGTGATGCGCTGGGTCGGGCCGCTGCTGACGGTGGCCGCGGTGGCGGCGATGCTGGGCTTCGGCGCGGTGCTGCCCGGGTATCTGCCGTGGTCGCATCCGCTGGCCTTGCTTGGAGCGCGCGGCATCCCGCATGCCTGGGCGTTCAATCTGCTGGCGTTCGTGCTGCCCGGATGCCTGGCGCTGGCACTGGCGCTGCGGCTGCTGCGCCGCGCCGGCCGCCACGCGCCCTGGTCGCTGCGGGTCGGCGGGCAACTGCTGCTGTTGGCCGGCCTGGCCTTCGCCAGCATGGGCCTGCTGCCGCTGGACCCGACCGACCTGGAGGCGCGCGCGACCCAACTGCATGCCAGCGCCTGGCTGCTGTGGGTGGTGGCGCTGGTGGCGGCCGCGGCCCTGCTGGGGCTGGGCGCGCGCCGGGATCCCGCCGCGCGCGGCTGGGCCGCGCTGGCATTGGGGATGGCGCTGCTGGTGGCGCTGGGGGCGTTCGCGCTGGACCGGCTGCTGTCGCCGGCGCTGGCGCAGCGGCTGGTGTTCCTGCTGTGGTGGGGCTGGCTGGCGCTGCTGGCCTGCTGGCCGGGTCCGCAGGCGGTCGCGCACCGCGGCTGACCCCGCGGGCCTTGCGCACTGGGCGGCGCGGCGTGCCGTGCCATGGCCGAGGCCCGCCGTGCTCGCCCACGGCGCCGAAGCCACTGCAGCCGCGGTTCCGGCGCCTGCCGGGCGCGCGCGGGGCGGTGCGCGCCGTTGCCGTCCGTCGCCGGGATTGGAGCGGCTTGCCGCGCTACGGTACCCTTGGCCGCTTTGTTGCCGCCTGGCCCTTGCCCGTTTCCATGTCCGCCGTCGAGCCCACCGCCTACGACCCGCAGCAGGTCGAATCGTCCGCCCAGCAGTTCTGGGACGCCACCCGCGCCTTCGAGGTCGACGAGACCTCCGACAAGCCCAAGTTCTACTGCCTGTCGATGCTGCCGTACCCGTCCGGGGCGCTGCACATGGGCCACGTGCGCAACTACACCATCGGCGACGTGATCAGCCGCTACCAGCGCATGATCGGCAAGAACGTGCTGCAGCCGATGGGCTGGGACGCGTTCGGCCTGCCGGCCGAGAACGCCGCGATCAAGAACAAGACCGCGCCGGCGAAGTGGACCTACGCCAACATCGACCACATGCGCAGCCAGCTCAAGTCGCTGGGCTACGCCATCGACTGGTCGCGCGAGTTCGCCACCTGCCGGCCCGAGTACTACGTGCACGAGCAGCGCATGTTCACCCGGCTGATGCGCAAGGGCCTGGCCTACCGCCGCAACGCGGTGGTGAACTGGGACCCGATCGACCAGACCGTGCTGGCCAACGAGCAGGTCATCGACGGCCGCGGCTGGCGCTCCGGCGCGCTGGTGGAAAAGCGCGAGATCCCGCAGTGGTTCCTGCGCATCACCGATTACGCGCAGGAATTGCTGGACGGCCTGGACCAGCTGCCGGGCTGGCCGGAATCGGTCAAGACCATGCAGCGCAACTGGATCGGCCGTTCCGAGGGCCTGGAGATCCAGTTCGACGTGCGCGACGCCGACGGCAGCGCGCTGGACCCGTTGCGCGTGTTCACCACGCGCCCGGACACGCTGATGGGCGTGACCTTCGTGTCCATCGCCAGCGAGCATCCGCTGGCGCTGCATGCGGCCAAGTCCAATCCGCCGCTGGCCGCGTTGCTGGCCGAGCTGAAGCAGGGCGGCGTCTCCGAGGCGGAACTGGAGACCCAGGAAAAGCGCGGCATGGACACCGGCCTGACCGCGGTGCATCCGATCAGCGGCGAGCAGGTGCCGGTGTGGGTCGCCAACTTCGTGCTGATGGGCTACGGCACCGGCGCGGTGATGGCGGTGCCCGGCCACGACCAGCGCGATTTCGAATTCGCCAGCAAGTACGCCCTGCCGATCCGCCAGGTGATCGCGCTGAAGGCGCCGAAGAACGACGACGAGCGCCACTACGATCCGAGCCGCTGGCAGGACTGGTACGGCGACAAGACCCGCGAGCTGGAACTGGTCAATTCCGCCGAGTTCGACGGGCTGGACTTCCAGGGCGCGTTCGAGGCGCTGGCCGAGCGCTTCGAGCGCAAGGGCCAGGGCCAGCGCCGGGTCAACTACCGCCTGCGCGACTGGGGCGTCAGCCGCCAGCGCTACTGGGGCTGCCCGATCCCGGTGATCTATTGCCAGAGCTGTGGCGCGGTGCCGGTGCCGGAAGACCAACTGCCGGTGCTGCTGCCGGAGAACGTGGCGCTGAGCGGCACCGGCTCGCCGCTGAAGACCGATCCGGAATGGCGCAAGACCACCTGCCCGCAGTGCGGCGCGGCGGCCGAGCGCGAGACCGACACCTTCGACACCTTCATGGAGTCGAGCTGGTACTACGCGCGCTACACCTCGCCCGGCGCCAAGGACATGGTCGACAAGCGCGGCAACTACTGGCTGCCGGTGGACCAGTACATCGGCGGCATCGAACACGCGATCCTGCACCTGATGTACTTCCGCTTCTTCCACAAATTGCTGCGCGACGCGCGCCTGGTGGACAGCGACGAGCCGGCGACCAACCTGCTGACCCAGGGCATGGTGATCGCCGAGACCTTCTACCGGCAGAACCCGGACGGCTCCAAGGACTGGATCAATCCGGCCGACGTGGACGTGCAGCGCGACGACAAGGCGCGGGTGATCGGCGCGGTGCACAAGGGCGACGGCCAGCCGGTGCTGATCGGTGGCACCGAGAAGATGTCCAAGTCCAAGAACAACGGCGTCGATCCGCAGGCCATGGTCGGCAAGTACGGCGCCGACACGGTGCGCCTGTTCTCGATGTTCGCCGCGCCGCCGGAGCAGTCGCTGGAGTGGAACGAGGCCGGCGTGGACGGCATGGCGCGGTTCCTGCGCCGGCTGTGGGCGCAGGTGCACAGGCACGCCGCCGACGGCGCCGCCCCGGCGTTGGACCCGGCCGCGCTGGACGCCGAGCACAAGGCGCTGCGGCGCAAGACCCACGAGACCATCGGCAAGGTCGCCGACGACTACGGCCGCCGCCACAGCTTCAACACCGCCATCGCCGCGGTGATGGAGCTGACCAACGCGCTGGCCAAGTTCGACGACGCCAGCGCGCAGGGCCGCGCGGTGCGCCAGGAAGCGCTGGAAGCGGCGGTCCTGCTGCTCAACCCGATCACCCCGCATGCCAGCCACGCGCTGTGGCAGGCGCTGGGCCACGCGCCGACGCTGCTGGAAGACGTGCCGTTCCCGCAGCCGGACCCGGCCGCGCTGGTGCGCGACGCGGTGACCCTGGCGGTGCAGGTCAACGGCAAGCTGCGCGGCACCATCGAGGTCGGTGCCGACACCCCGCGCGAGCAGATCGAGGCGCTGGCCCAGGCCGAGCCGAATGCGGCCAAGTTCCTGGAAGGCCTGAGCATCCGCAAGATCATCATCGTGCCGGGCAAGATCGTGAACCTGGTGGCGGCGTGAGCCGGCGCGCCGCATCGGCCGCGCCGCGGCCGCGCGGCGCGGCAGGTCTCAACCCGCGTTCACGCGGCGTACGGCAGGCTAGCCGCCTGTTGCCGCACCCAGCCGGCTCCTCCAGACTGTGTCCATGACCCGACTCCTGCTCGCTCTCGTCTTCGCGGCGTCCCTGACCGCCTGCGGTTTCCACCTGCGCAACAAACTGACCCTGCCGGCCGACACGCCGTCGGTGAAGGTGGTGTCCTCGGCGCCGTACAGCGAGCTGGCCAAGCTGCTCGAGCGCGGCCTGCGCGCCGCCGGCGCGCAGATCGCGCCCAAGGACGTCAACACCGGCGTGGCCCGCCTGGAAGTGCTGTCCGAGCGCTGGGGCGACCTGCCGATCGCGCTCGACGCCGAGGGCCGCGCCCAGGAATACAGCCTGCGCTACGCGGCGATCTTCGTGTTCCGCCGCGCCGACGGCAGCGTGCTGGTGCCGCAGCAGGTGATCGAGCTGTCGCGCGACTACGTGTCGCCGCCGACCGACGCCACCGGCACCTCCACCGAGCGCGAGATCCTGGCCGACGAACTGCGCCGGGAGATGTCGGCCTCGATGCTGCGCCGGATCGATAGCGTGGTGCGCGCCCAGGTGCGCGACGGCAAGGACGTCAACGCCGCGCCGCCGTCGACCGACGGCACGCCGGTGCAGGGCAAGCCGGCCGACGCCACGCCGGCCGACGGCAAGCCGGCGACCACGCCGCAGCCTTGAGCCTCGCCCTGCTGCCTTCGCCGCCGCGCGCGGCGGCCACGCGGTTCGCCGCAGGCGCGCGGCGTTCGCCGCATTCGCCTGCAGCGGCGTAGGCTGTCGCCATGGAACTGCGCCCCGAACAACTCACCACCCAGCCGGCCTCGCAGTCGCTGCAGCCGGTCTACCTGATCGCCGGCCCGGAAACCCTGCGCGTGCTCGAGGCCGCCGACGCGGTGCGCGCCCGCGCGCGCGCCGCCGGCATCAGCGAGCGCGAGGTGTTCGACGCCGACGGCCGCGACTTCGACTGGGGTCAGCTGTATTCCAGCTTCAACGCGCCCAGCCTGTTCAGCGCGCAACGGCTGATCGAGCTGCGCCTGCCCAGCGGCAAGCCCGGCAAGGAGGGCGGTGAGGTCATCAGCGCGTTCTGCGCCGACCCGCCGCCGGACGTGGTGCTGCTGATCACCTGCAACGAGTGGAGCAAGGCGCACCAGGGCAAATGGGCAGACGCGGTCGGCCGCATCGGCACCATCGCCGTGGCCTGGGCGATCAAGCCGCACGAACTGGGCGACTGGATCGAGCGACGCCTGCGCAGCAAGGGCCTGCGCGCCGACGCCGGCGCGGTGCAGCGCCTGGCCGAACGGGTGGAAGGCAACCTGCTGGCGGCGGCGCAGGAGATCGACAAGCTCGCCCTGCTGGCCGATGGCCAGGGGCTGGACGTGGCGGCGATGGAGTCGCTGGTCGCCGATGCCGCGCGCTACGACGTGTTCCGCCTGGCCGAGGCCACGCTCGGCGGACAGGCGCCGGCGGTGCGGCGCATGCTCGCCGGCCTGCGCGCCGAGGGCGAGGCGGTGGCCGCCTTGCTGCCGATCCTGATCAAGGAACTGCTGCGCACCGCGGCGCTGGCCAAGGTGCAGGCGGCCGGCGGCAACCTGGCCGCAGAGATGAAGGGGCAGGGCATCTGGGAGTCGCGGCAGGCGCCGTTCAAGCGCGCCCTGCAGCGGCATGCCGAACCGCGCCGCTGGGAGCGTTTCGCCGCCGAGGCCGGCCGCATCGACCGCATCGCCAAGGGCCGCGCCGATGGCGACGCCTGGATCGCGCTGGAGCGCCTGCTGCTGGCGATCGCCGAGGCGCGGGCGGTGCGGTTGTTGGTGGTATGAACGTCGGGAGTCGGGAATCGGGAATCGGGAATGGGAACAGCGGCGCTGCGGTCCCGCCAGAGACCCCGCAGCCCGCGGCTGTTGCGTCTTCCCCATTCCCCATTCCCGATTCCCCACCACTGCACCTCATCTACGGCGGCACCTTCGATCCCATCCACAACGGCCACCTGGCGATCGCGCGGGCGGCGCGGGATGCGTTCGGGGTGCCGGTGCGGCTGATGCCGGCGGCCGATCCGCCGCATCGCCCGGCGCCTGGGGCCGATGCGCCGCAGCGCTGCGCGATGCTGGCGCTGGCGATCGCCGGCACGCCGGGGCTGGTGCTGGACCTGCACGAACTGCGCCGCGCGCAGGCCCGGCCGGGCGTGGCGTCCTACAGCATCGACACGGTGCGCGAGCTGCGTGGCGAACTCGGTGCCGAGGCGCCGCTGGCGCTGCTGATCGGCAGCGACAGCTTCGTGGGCTTCAACGGCTGGCGCGAGTGGCGGGCGCTGCTCGAGGCCGCGCACCTGGTCGTCGCCGACCGCGCCGGCAGCGGCTGGGAGCGGGCGGTGCCGGCGGAACTGGCGCAGGCGGTGGCCGGACGCTGGGCCGACACGCCGCAGGCGCTGACCGCCGCGCCGGGCGGCCGGCTGTGGTGCCTGCGGCAACCGCTGCGCAGCGAATCGGCCAGCCTGGTGCGGGCGCGCATCGCCGCCGGCGAGGACTGGGCGGCCCTGCTGCCGCCGGCCGTAGCCGCCTACATCCGCGACCACGGTCTGTATGCGTCCGGTGCCGCCGCCGCTGGCTGAATACGCGTCGTGCCGGGGTCGCCTATAATTCGCCCCATTCCATCGAGTTCGCCGCTTTGTCCAGTCAAGCCCACGTCATCAAGACCCAAGTCCCCAATCCGCCGCCGCCGCTGCCGGTCCTGCTCGCCCACGTCCGCGAGGCAGTCGAGGAACTCAAGGCCAAGGACGTGGCGGAAATCGACGTGCGCGGCAAGTCCAGCGTCACCGACTACCTGGTCATCGTCTCCGGCACCTCTACCCGCCACGTCAAGTCGATCGCCGACGAAGTGATCAAGTACGCCAAGCGCCTGGACGTGATGCCGCTGGGCGTGGAAGGCGAGCGCGAGGCCGAGTGGGTGCTGGTCGATCTCGGCGACGTGGTGGTGCACGTGATGCTGCCGCGGGTGCGCGAGTTCTATGCGCTGGAGCGGCTGTGGACGGTCGGCGACCAGCCGCCGGGCGACGACGACGGCGACGACACGGCACGCGATGCCTAAGCGGCAGGCCGGCCTGCCGGCTGGCGGGTCCGATATCGCGCCGTCCGTCCGAATCCGCGCTGGTACCGACACCGCTGCGCAGCTGCTGGCCACACCGGCGCGCAAACGCTTCGATGCGCTGATCGAACGCCTGGAGCGGACCCGCGAGGAACTGCGCGACTGGCGCGAGGCGTTGCCGCGCTGGGAACAGCGGTTCCATGCGCAGGTCGAGCCGCTGCTGCAGGCGCGCGATGCGGCGCAGGCGCAGCTGGTGCATGACCTGGACGCCGCGCATGCCATGCACAAGCTGGGCAAGCGCGAGCGTGCGGACTTGTCCGAGACGCTCTGCGCGCTGGCCGCGCCGCTGCTGGAGCAACCCGGATTCGACGCGCTGAAGTCGATCCATGCACGCCACCGCGGCGCGCAAGGCGAGGGCGGCGACATCCTGCAAGACGCCGCGATGCAAGCGGCGCTCGCCGCCGAGTTCGGCCTGACCATCGAAGAACTGCAGCACCTGCCGTCGCCGGAAGCGATTTACGCGCAACTGCAGCAGCGCCAGCACCAGCAACAGGCGCATGCGGATGGGCGCGCGCAGCGGCATGCCAAGCGCCGCCGCGCCGGCGCGGGCCCGGCGGCCGCGAGCGAGTTCGATCCGCAGCAGGCGCGGCGCGCGCTGTACCGCAGCCTGGTCGCGGCGCTGCACCCGGACCGCGAACCCGATGCGCGGCAACGCGAACGCAAGACCGCGCTGATGCAGGAACTCAACCGCGTCTACCGTCAGGACGATCTGCTGGGCCTGCTGGAACTGCAACTGGAGATCGGCCAGTTGGACCACGCCGGGATCGCGTCCATGGCCGAGGAGCGGATCGGCGACTACGCCGCGATGTTCGCCACGCAACTGCAGCAGGTCGAGCGGGAGCTGGCGCAGGTGGTCGATGCGTTCGTGGCCGACTACGGGCTGGCCCTGGAGCGCCGCCCGCAGCCGCGGCGCCTGGATGCGCTGATGGCGCAGATCAAGCGCCAGTTGCAGGACGAGATCGCGTATTGCGAGGAGGACCGGCGCGCGCTGCAGCAGCCGTCCACGCTCAAGCAGTGGCTGCGCGAGCAGCGTGCGGCGCGCGAGGCGCAGGACGCCGCCGCGGCTGCTGGCGTGGCGGAGCGCGGATGATGCGCGCGCGGCGGTCGACGCCATGAAGGCGCGCCTCATCGCCACCGGCGAGCGCGCCCCGGCCTGGGTGGCGCAGGGGTTCGCCGAGTACCGCAAGCGGCTCTCGCACTGGCTGCCGCTGGAGCTGGTCGAGATCGAGCCCGGCCTGCGCGGCAAGGGCCGCGATGCGCAGCGCGCGATCGAGGACGAAGGCCGCCGCGTCCTGGCGGCGCTGCCGAAGAACGCGCTGGTGGTGGCGCTGGACGTGCCCGGCAAGCAGCACAGCTCCGAGCAACTGGCGCAGCGCATGGAGCACTGGCGCGGGCAGGGGCGCGATTTGGCGTTCCTGATCGGCGGTCCCGAGGGCCACTCGCCGGAGGTGCTGGCGGTGGCCAGTGAATCCTGGTCGCTGGGGCCGCTGACCCTGCCGCACATGCTGGTGCGGCTGGTGGTGGCCGAACAGCTCTATCGCGCCGCGGCGATGCTGGCCAATCATCCCTATCATCGCGCCTGATTGCTCATCGCGCGCGGTGGCATGCCTGCGTGCTCGCCAATCCCATGCGCGCCGGTCCGGCAGCAAAACAAAAAGCCCGGGCTCTCGCCCGGGCTTTCGTTACTGCAGTGCGACGTTCGCGATCAGTTGAACGTGTACTTCGCACCCACCGTGAAGTAGCGGCCGATTGCGCCGCTGTAGTGCAGCGGGTTGTAGTTGACCGCACCGTAGGTGGTCGGATCCAGCGGGGCGATCCGGTCGAACACGTTCTGCACCGAGGCGTTCAGTTCGAAGGCCTCGGTGATGTTCCAGCGGCCCGACAGATCGAAGGTGGTGAACGAGGCGATCTTCTTGACCGGCGTACCGTCGGCGTAGAACGCCTGGTAGTCGCCGCCGCGGCGATCCTTGTTCTCGATGCTGTCGATGTAGTTGACCACTCCGCTCACGCTCCAGGTGCCCTGCTTCCAGGTGGTGCCGAAGTTGATGCGGTCCTGCGGGGTGCCGATGCAGTTGGTCACGTCGCAGTTGCCGTGCGTGCCCACGTAGTCGACGGTGGTGTCGCCTTCGGTGCGCTCGAACTTGAGCAGGTGGCTCCACTGCGCGTCCAGCTCCAGCTGGCCGGGGCCGATCGCGAAGGTTTGGCGGATGTCGGTATCGATGCCGCGCACGCGCGAGGAGTTCGCGTTCACGTAGCCGGTGTTGACCGCCAGGATGGTGCCGCTGTTCGGCACGCCGCCGATGTTGTTGCTGTCGCGCAGGACGTTGCCGGCGGCGATCGCGTCGGCGGTGCTGCCCTGGGCGATCTCGTTGGTGCGCTTGATCTCCCAGCCGTCCACGGTCAGCGAGGTGGTCGAGGTCGGCTGCAGCACGAAGCCCACCGAGTAGCTCTTGGATTCCTCGGGCTTCAGCGCTGGGTTCGGGCGGGTGATGATCGCCACCGAGCGCGCGGTGCACTCGTTGGCCGGATCGATCGCGCAGCGCACCGGATCGCGGGCGTTGGAGAACGCGGCCAGGCCGCCGTCGCCGTTCTCGGCCGGGTTCGGTGCGCGGAAGCCCTCGGCGTAGCTGGCGCGCAGCGCGATCCAGTCGGCCGGCGTCCACTTCACGCCGAACTTCGGCGTGGCCTTGCCGTCGCCGCCGTCGTACTTGTCGTAGCGCAGCGCCGCGGACAGTTCCAGTTGCTCCAGCACTGGCGCCGACAGCTCGACGTGGGCGGCGTAGACGTTCTGGGTGCCGTCGTAGGCCGAGTAGCCGAGGCCGATGATGTCGCCGACGTCGGTGTAGGTCTGCGGGGTCAGGCTATTGCTGGTCTTGCGCCATTCGGCGCCGAACGCCAGGCCCAGCGGGCCGCCCTTGAGATCGGCCAGGCTGCGCGAGACGTTGAAGTCGAACATGTCCAGTTCGGACTTGGCGCGGGCGCTGATGGTCGGCGAGATGTAGTCGTACAGCGCCTGCGAGTTCAGATTGGCATTGTCGCCGATGCGCCAGGTGCCGGCGGGGCAGGCCGGGTTGCCGAGCACGCAGCGCACTGCGCTGTAGCGCAGGAAGCCGGTGCGCTTGTTGACCAGGTTGGTGCCCGAGTGCAGGTAGCCGGTGTCGTAGCTCCAGTCGCCCCAGTTGCCCTTCACGCCGACCAGGAAGCGGTTGAACTCGTTGGTGTTGTCGGTCACCCGCGGGCCCACGTCCCAGGCGCTGTAGCGCAGGCGCGCAGCGTAGGGCAGCGGATTGTCGGGATGGCCGGCGTAGAGCACGGTGGCGCCCGCGCCACTGTTGGCGTTGACCGGACCGCCCGGGTAGCCCCAGCCGCCGGACACGGCCGACGGGGTGTTGGAGAACACGGTGTTCTTCTTCGAGTAGCCGATCTCGGTGTAGATCTCGCCGCCCTCGCCGAAGGCGAAGCTGGCGCGCCCGAACACGTTGACGTACTTCTCTTCCGGCGCCAGGTCGCGGAACTGCTGGGCCGGATCCCACAGACAGCCCTGCGCCTGCGCGGTGGCGTCGCTCTGGCCGGGGATGGTGGTCAGGCCGGCGCAGCCGGGGAGCGCCACCAGTTGTCCGGCGGTGTTGAACACCGAGCCGTTGGGGCCGGTGCCGCCGGCGGTGCCGCCGCTGAGGTAGGCGCCGCCGAGGAATTGCGCGTCCTGCGCCGCGTAGCCCCAGCGCCGGATGTCGCCGGTGCCGATCCACTTGCGGTCCTTGCGGTCGCTGATCTTGATCGCGTCGGTCTTGCCCACGTCCAGGCTGAAGAACGCGTTCCAGCCGTCGCTGGAGAGGTCGCCGGTGCCGGCGGTCAGGGTGGCCTTGCGCGCATCGCCATCGCCGTCGCCGGAGATGCCGTAGGAGCCGCGCAGGATCGCGCCCTGGAAGTCGCTGCGCAGGATGATGTTGACCACGCCGGCGATGGCGTCGGAGCCGTAGATCGCCGAGGCGCCGTCCTTCAGCACTTCGACCCGCTCGACCGCGTCCAGCGGGATGGTGCTCAGGTCGGTGAAGACCTTCTGGCCGTCGTCGGCCAGCCCATAGGTCGCCATGCGCCGGCCGTTCAACAGCACCAGGGTGGAACCGGCGCCCAGGCCGCGCAGCGAGATGCCGGCGCCGCCGCCGGCGAAGCCGTTGCCGAAGCTCTTGGGGATCGAGCCGGCGCCGTCTGCGGTCAGGGTCTGCAGGTATTCGGCCAGCGAGGTCTTGCCAGTGCGGTCGATTTCCTGGCGGGTCACCACCTGCACCGGCGACGGGGTCTCGGTGTCGGTGCGCGGGATGTTGGAGCCGGTGACGGTGATACGGTCGAGATTGGTGGCCGCTTCCTGGGCGAAGGCGGCAGTGCCTGCGAAGGCGGCGAGCACGCCGGTCACGGAGGCGCACAGCAGGGACCGGCGGGTTGCACGCCGTTGGGTCGGGATGTTCACAGTTTCTCTCCTAACTGGAAACGCAGGTTGTGTCTTTCTGACGAAAGTGCCGACCTTTTGACGGTCGGCTGGTTCCCATCTAGGTGTATCTATCGTGAACAAATAGTGAATTTTTGCGGAATGTGCGCGGCCGGGCGGACCCGGCCGCGCGCGTCGCAACCCTCAGCGATCCAGCGAAAAATCGATCGGCACCAGCCCGTACGCCTGCACCGGCGTGCCGTTCTGCAACGCCGGCTGGAACGCCCAGCGCTTGAGCACCTGGTCGCGGGCGGCCTGGTCCAGCGCCCGGTGGCCGCTGCTCTTCTCGACGGTGACCTGTAGCGGCTGTCCGTCGGTGCCGACCAGTACCCGCAGCAGTACGCTGCCCTGCAGATGCTCGCGCAGCGCGTCGCGCGGATACGGCGGCGCCGGCGCGCGCAGGTACTGCAACTGCATGCCGTCCACCGGCGCGCTCACGCTCGCCGGCGGCAGGCTGGGCGCGGCGATGCTGGGCGTGGGGTCGACGCTGGGCGCGCTGTCCAGCGCCACCGGGCTGCTGTCGACCGCTGGCTCCGGCGTCGAGGTCGGCACCGGCACCGCAGTGGGCGTGCGCGGCTGCGTCGGTACCTGTTTCTCGACAGTGGGAATGGTCGGCGGCGGCGGCGTGACCTTGACCACCACCGGTTGCTGCCAGGGCGGCTGCACCTGCGCCGGTTCCGGTGGCGCGGTCACGTGCGAGAGCGGAAGCAGCAGCAACAGGGCGGCCAGCACGTGCAGGGCGATCGCGGTGCTGTAGGCCAGGACCCGGGACAGGTCGATGCGGAAGGACGGGGCGGGGAGTTGCGTGCGAACCATGGATCCACCTCTGCGATAGGAGTGTCGTGGACTGCGGTACGGGGAAACGCACGGGGGCGGCGGATGGGGTCGTGGCGCCCGTCCGCGCTTCGACAGTGCGCCGGTCGCGGTCGCTTTGGCAAGCGCTGGCGGAGATCGGCGCCGGGTGCCACAGTGGCGAAGGGCGGTGCTGCCGGATCCAGACACGACGACGGCGCCCGCAGGCGCCGTCGCGAGGTGTGGCCGGGCAGCCGGCTTACTTGCCCAGTTCGAACACCACGTCCAGGTTGACCGAGACGCTGCTTTCGCCCGCGGCCACCGGGGTGTCGGCTTCGGCCTTCATCGCCATCGCGCGCATCATCGGCATCGGCGGACGCACGCCGCCACCGCTGCCCTCGGAAATACTGACGAAGCGCCGCACGCGCAGGCCCAGCGCCTTGGCGTAGCTCTGCGCGCGCGCCTGCGCCTTCTTCAGCGCATCGACCCGGGCCTGGTCGTACAGCGGTTCCGGGTCGTCGATCTCGAAGGTGGGGCCGTTGATCTGGTTGGCGCCCTGCGCGGCCAGCGCGTCGAGCACCTTGCCGAGCTTGGCGATGTCGCGCACCTTGAGGTTGACCGAGTTGCTGGCCTGGTAGCCGATGATCTGCGGGGCCTGGTTCTCGGCGTACTTGTACTGCGGGTTGAGGCTGACGCCGCTGGTCTGCACATCCTTGTCGGCGATGCCGGCGGTGCGGATCGCGGCCAGCACCTTGGTCATCTGCTCGGCGTTCTGGCGCATCGCCGCGGCGCTGTCGGTGGCCTGGGTGACCACGCCGGCCGAGATCGCGGCCACGTCGGGCGTGCGCTTGGCCTCGGCCTGCGCGGCGATGTTGAGCAAGGTGCCGTCGGCGGGCACGGCGTAGCCGGGCGCGGCGGATTGGGCGTGGGCGGTCATCGTGCCTCCTAGGGCGAGGGACAGGGCCAGCAGCAGTGGGCGGACGGACAATGCGCGCATCGATGTTCTCCTTGAAGAATGGGGCGAGGGTGTTGCCGCGACGATGAACGCGTCGTGATCTTCGCCGGGGTTGAAGCGATCGTCGCGCCATCGGCGTTCGTTCAGCCAGTCCGCTCGGGTTATCCTTCGGCCATGCTGTATCTCGCGTCCCGTTCCCCTCGCAGAAACGAACTGCTGACCCGCCTCGGCGTGCCGTTCCGGATCCTCGATCTCGAGGTGCCGGAAGTGCGCGCGGCCGACGAGTCGGCGCAGGCCTACGTGCGCCGCGTGGCGCTGGACAAGGCCCGCGCCGGGCTGGCGCAGCTGGCCGACAGCGCCGACGCGGTCGTGCTCGGCGCCGACACCGAAGTGGTGCTGGACGACCGCGTCTTCGGCAAGCCGGCCGACGCCGAGGACGCCGCGGCGATGCTGGCGGCCCTGTCCGGACGCACCCACCAGGCGATGACCGCGGTGGCGCTGGTCGCCGCCGACCGCGAGGAGGTGGTGCTGGTGCCCACGGCGGTGACCTTCGCCACGCTGTCGGCGCGCGACATCGCCGACTACGTGGCCAGCGGCGAGCCGATGGGGCGGGCCGGCGCGTATGCGATCCAGGGCGGCGCCGAGCGTTTCGTCAGCCGTCTCGACGGCAGTTATTCCGGGGTGATGGGCCTGCCCCTGCACCAGACCCACCACCTGCTGCGCACCTTCGGAGTGCTGTGATGTCGCAAGAGATCCTGGTCAACGTCACACCACGCGAGACCCGGGTGGCGGTCATCGAGAACGGCATGCTGCAGGAGCTGCACATCGAGCGCGGCTGGCGCCGTGGCGTGGTCGGCAACATCTACAAGGGCCGGGTGCAACGGGTGATGCCGGGCATGCAGGCGGCCTTCGTCGAGGTCGGGCTGGAGCGCGCCGCGTTCCTGCACGCCAACGACGTGGTGCGGCCGGCGCCGGTCGGCAACGGCGACACCGAGGAAGCGACGCCGCTGCCGGTGTCGGCGGCGGTGCCGATCGTGGAACTGCTGCGCGACGGCCAGGACATCGTGGTGCAGGTGGTCAAGGACCCGATCGGCAGCAAGGGCGCGCGGCTGACTACGCAGATCAGCATTCCCTCGCGCTACCTGGTGCTGCTGCCGCAGTCGCGGGTGATCGGGGTGTCGGCGCGGATCGAGGACGAGGCCGAGCGGCAGCGCCTGAAGACCCTGGTCGCCGACCTGGCCGCCAGCCACGGCGGCTTCGGCTACATCATCCGCACCAATGCCGAGGGCCAGCCGGCCGAGGCGCTGGCCGAGGACATCGCCTACCTGTCGCGGGTCTGGAACGTGGTCGAGCGGCGCGGCCGCGACGGCGCCCCGGCCAGCATCATCTACGAGGACCTGAGCCTGCCGCTGCGCGCGGTGCGCGACCTGATCCGCAAGGACGTGGAGAAGGTCAAGGTCGATTCGCACGAGACCTTCGAGCGGCTGCAGGCCTTCGTCGCCAAGTACATGCCGGTGCTGGCCGAGCGCCTGGAGCTGTACACCGGCGACCGCCCGATCTTCGACCTGTACGGGGTCGAGGACGAGATCGCCCGCGCGCTGGACAAGCAGGTGCCGCTGAAGTCCGGCGGCTATCTGGTCATCGACCAGACCGAGGCGATGACCACCATCGACGTCAACACCGGCTCGTTCCTGGGCCAGCGCAACCTTGAGGAGACGGTGTTCCGCACCAACCTGGAGGCGGCGCAGGCGGTGGCGCGGCAACTGCGGCTGCGCAACCTCGGCGGCATCATCATCATCGACTTCATCGACATGGACGACGCCGAGCACCGCCGCCAAGTGCTGCGCACGCTGGAGAAGGCGCTCTCGCGCGACCACGCCAAGACCACGGTGTACGAGTTCTCGCCGCTGGGCCTGGTGGAGATGACCCGCAAGCGCACCGTGGAGAGCCTGGAGCGGCAGTTGTCCGAACCGTGCCCGGAGTGCAGCGGGCGCGGGTCGATCAAGACTGCCGAGACGGTGACCTACGAGATCTTCCGCGAGATCACCCGCGCGGTGCGCCAGTTCGACGCGGCGCGGCTGCTGGTGATCGCCTCGACCAAGGTGGTGGCGCGCATCACCGACGAGGAATCGGCGGCGGTGGCGGAGCTGGAGGAATTCCTCGGCAAGACCATCCGCTTCCAGGCCGACGAACAATACCTGCAGGAGCAGTTCGACGTGGTGTTGTTGTGAGGCCGGGAGTGGGGAATCGGCAATGGGGAATGGGGGAAGAGCGCGTTATCGGCGCTGATGCATTCCCGGATTCCTTTGCCGAATTTCACGTGGCAATGAGCGGTTCGCGTGCTGCTTTTGCGATTCCCCATTCCCGATTCCCCACTCCCCGCCCCTGATGCACACCCCCCTGCGCCGCCGCCTGCGCCTGGCTCGCCGTTTCGCGTTCTACGCGGTGGCGATCGCGCTGGTGTGCGTGGCGTTGGCGGTGGGGGCGCTGAGCCAGGCGCTGCCGTTCGTGGAGCGGCATCCGCAGCAGGTGGCGGCGTGGCTGAGCGAGCGCGCCGGGCGGCCGATCCGGTTCGATCGGCTGGAGACGGCCTGGACCCGGCGCGGCCCGCTGCTGCGCCTGGACGGGCTGCGCATCGGCGCCGGCGACGGCGTGCGCATCGGCCAGGCCGAGGTGCTGGTGTCGATGTACGCCGGACTGCTGCCCGGGCGTTCGTTCACCGAACTGCGCCTGCGCGGCCTGGCGCTGACCCTGCTGCGCGGCGACGACGGCAACTGGAGCGTGCAGGGCCTGCCGACCTCGGGGCAGGGCGGCGATCCGCTGGATGCGCTGGAAGGGCTGGGCGAACTGCAGGTCATCGATGGCCGCCTGCGCGTGCACGCCCCGTCGCTGGGGCTGGAAGCGCAGGTGCCGAAGATCGACCTGCGGATGCGCGTGAACGGCGAGCGCCTGCAGGTGGGCGTGCAGGGCTGGAGCGATCTGCAACAGGCGCCGCTGACCGCGGTGCTGGACCTGGACCGCCGCCGCGGCGACGGCCAGGCCTATCTGGCGGTGCGGCCGGCGGAGCTGGCGGGCTGGGCCGGCCTGCTGCATGCGGCGGGCATCGAACTGCAGGGCGGCGTCGGCGAAGTCCAGGCCTGGCTGGACCTGCAGCAGCGCCGGGTCGCCGGGGTGACCGTCGACGCCACGCTGCGCGAACTGCGCCTGCGCGGCGCGCCGCTGGCCGACGGCCGCACCCGGCCGCAACTGGCCTTCACCACCTTCCGTGCGAAGGCACGCTGGCGCCAGATCGACGGCGGCTGGCGGCTGGATGCGCCGCAGCTGCAGTTCGGCCAGGCCGGGCAGCCGCTGCAACGCCTGGACGGGCTGACCGTCGCCGGCGGGCGCCGTTACGCCCTGTTCGGCGACCATCTCGACGTGGCGCCGCTGATCGCCGTGGCCGGACTCAGTGACCGCCTCTCGCCCGGCCTGCGCAGTTGGCTGTCGGTGGCGAAGCCGCGCCTGCAACTGACCCAGGTGGCGGTGAGCGGGGTGCCCGGCGGCCCGTTGTACGGCCAGGGCCGCCTGGCCGAGCTGGCGTTCGCGCCGGCCGGGGGGGCGCCCGGGGTGAACGGGCTGCGCGGCCGCTTCGACGGCGATGCGCAGGCCGGCGAACTGGCGCTGGAGGCCGGCAGCCCGGTCCGGGTCGACTGGCCCAGCGGCTTCGGCGTGGTCCACCAGGTTCAACTGGCCGGGCGCATCGTCGCCTTCCGCGACGGCGACGGCCTGCGCGTGGCGACCCCCGGGCTGCGCGTGCAGGGCAGCGACTACGGCGCCGACGTGCGCGGCGGGCTGCGCTTCCAGGGCGATGGCTCGCGGCCGTGGATCGACCTGGCCGCCGACCTGCAGGACGCGCCGGTGGTGGCGGCCAAGAAGTTCTGGGTGCACTCCAAGATGAGCAAGGCCGCCACCGACTGGCTCGACGCCGCGCTGCAGGGCGGGCGCTTGCGCGACGGCCACGCGCTGGTCTCCGGCGACCTGGACGACTGGCCGTTCGCCGACCACAACGGCCGCTTCGAGGCGACCGCACGGCTGGAGGACGCCAAGGTGCGCTTCCAGCACGACTGGCCGGCGGTGGAGAACGTGGACGCCAGCGTCGCCTTCATCGGCAACGGTTTCGAGGTGCACGGCCGCGGCAGCATGGGCGGGGTGCCGGTGGAGCAGCTGTCCGCGGCGCTGCCCGACTACAAGGAGGGCCAGCTCAGCGTGCTGGCCAGCACCCGCGCCGAGACCGGCAAGCTGCTGGCGATGCTGCGGCAGAGCCCGCTGCGCACCCGTTACGGCGACACCCTGGATGCGCTCAGCGCCTCGGGGCCGGCCGACGTCACCTTCGATCTGCTGCAGCCGCTGCGGGCCGACGTCGGCACTCACCACCTGCGCGGCACGGTCGACCTGCTCGGCGCGCATATCGCCGACAAGCGCTGGGACCTGGCCTTCGACGACATGCGCGGCAGCGCCAACTACAGCGATACCGGGTTCGCCGCGCAGAAGCTGAGCGTGTCCTACCAGGGCCACCAGGGCGAACTGGCGCTGCGGGCCGGCGATGGCGTGCAGGATCCGCAGCAGGCCTTCGAGGCCGCGCTGAGCGCGTCGCTGGACGCCAACGAACTGCTCGACCGGGTCCCGGAAATGGCCTGGCTCAAACCCTACGTGCAGGGCCGCTCGCGCTGGAACATCGGCGTCGGCCTGCCCAAGACGCCCGACGGCGGCGCGCAGCCGCCGACCCGGCTGCAGCTGCGCTCGGACCTGGTCGGCACCGAGCTGTTGATGCCGGCGCCGATGGACAAGGCGCCGGCGACGCCGCTGGCGACCTCGGTCAACGTGCCGCTGCCGGTCGGCAGCGGCCGCATCGAGGTGGTCTTCGGCAAGTTGATGGCGCTGGCGGCGCGCAGCCAGGGCGGCAAGACCGGCGTGCGCGTGGTGATGGGCAGCGACCATGTCGCCGACGAACCGCCCGCCAGCGGCCTGGTCGTGACCGGGCGCACCGCGGCGCTGAACGCCATCGACTGGATCAGCGTGGTCAGCCGCCCCGATCCGAACGCCGCCGCGGCCAACGGCGGCGAAGACCCGATGCCGCTGCGCCGTATCGAGATCCTCGCCGACCACCTGCTGTTGCTGGGCGGGGTGTTCGACAACACGCGCCTGCGCCTGCTGCCGCAGACCGACAGCATCGACGTGCACCTGGACGGCCCGGCCCTGGCCGGCGACCTCAGCGTGCCGACCAAGGACGGCGGCGTGCTTGGCGGACGCCTGGCGCGGGTGCATTGGCGCTCGGCCACGGCCACGCTGCCGGCGGCGAACGGCGCGCCGACCGCGGTGGTCGCCACGCCCGCCGACAATGGCGTCGCCGGCAGCGCCGGCCCGGTCCCGGCCGGCCCGTTCGCCGACAGCCTGGATCCGGCCACGATCCCGGCGCTGGCGCTGGACGTGGACGACCTGCGCTTCGGCGCGATCACCCTCGGCGCGGCCTCGCTGCGCACGCGCAAGCTCGCCGACGGCATGCAGGTGGATCAACTGCACCTGCGCTCGGACAAGCAGAAGATCGACATCAGCGGCGACTGGCGCGGCAAGGGCGCCACCGCCCATACCCAGCTCGACGCCAACGTCGACAGCCGCGACCTGGGCGAACTGATGCAGAACCTGGACTTCGGCGGCCAGGTGCGCGGCGGCGAAGGCCAGTTGAAGCTCAGCGCGGCCTGGCCGGGTACGCCGGCCGGCCTCCAACTGGCGACGGTGCAGGGCCAGCTCGACGTGGCCGCGCGCAACGGCCAGTTGCTGGAGCTGAACCCGGGCGCCGGGCGCGTGCTCGGCCTGCTCAGCGTGGCGCAGCTGCCGCGGCGGTTGATGTTCGATTTCCGCGACTTCTTCTCCAAGGGGTTCGCCTTCAACCGCATCGACGGCCAGATCCGCTTCGGCGACGGGATGGCGCGCAGCGACAACCTGGTCATCGATGGCCCGGCCGCCGAGATCAAGGTGCGCGGCGAGGCGGATCTGCGCGCGCAGCAGTTCGACCAGACCATCGACGTCAATCCCAAGTCCGGCAACCTGCTGACTGTGGTCGGTGCGGTCGCCGGCGGGCCGGTCGGCGCGGCGGTCGGCGCCGCCGCCAACGCGGTGCTGGGCAAGCCGTTGGGCAACATCGGCGCACGCACCTACCGGGTCACCGGGCCGTGGAAGGATCCCAAGGTGGACGTGATCGAGCGCGAATCGGCGCGGCCGCCGGCGCCATCGGGTACGCCCTAGATCGCGCGCCGTCCGTAGCAGCGGCTTCAGCCGCGATGGGGCGTTACCGGTAAGGCCCGTCGCGGCTGAAGCCGCTCCTGCGAGGCGATAGGGGTGACGGCACAGAGACCCGCGGCGCACTGGTCATTCGCGTTCGCTGCCGCGCGCCGCTTGCGCTGCGCGCCTTCCTCCCCCATGTTGAGCCCATGAACGATCACGCCCTGAGCCTCGCCGAAACCCGCCTGTTGCTTCCCGCCGGCCTGGATGCCGCCAGCCTGGAGCGCGCCTTCGGCACGCTGCTCGGCCCCGGCATCGATTTCGGCGACCTGTATTTCCAGCATTCGCGGCGCGAGAGCTGGAGCGTGGAGGACGGCATCGTCAAGGACGGCGCCCACTCCATCGAGCAGGGCGTGGGGGTGCGTGCGATCTCCGGCGAGAAGACCGGCTTCGCCTATTCCGACGACATCCACCGCGACGCCCTGCTGGCCGCCGCGCAGTCGGCGCGGGCCATCTCCCGCGACGGCGGCGCGCAGCCGGCGCACGCGCTGCAGCGCGGCGGCGGCCGCGCGCTGTATCCGGCACTGGACCCGGTGGACGCGATGGACAACGCGCACAAGGTGGAGCTGCTGCGGCGGCTGGACCAGTACCTGCGCGCCGCCGATCCGCGCGTGCAGCAGGTGATGGTGAGCCTGTCCGGCGGCGTGGACACGGTGCTGGTGGCGCGCAGCGACGGCGTGCTCGCCGCCGACGTGCGCCCGCTGGTGCGGCTCAACGTGCAGGTGATCGTGGAACAGCAGGGCCGCCGCGAGTCCGGCTATGCCGGCGGTGGCGGCCGTTACGACTACACCACGCTGTTCGCCGACGGCCGCCCGGAAGCCTTCGCCCGCGAGGCCTTGCGCCAGGCGCTGGTGAACCTGGAGGCGGTGCCGGCGCCGGCCGGGGTGATGCAGGTGGTGCTGGGGCCGGGCTGGCCCGGCGTGCTGCTGCACGAGGCGGTCGGCCATGGCCTGGAGGGCGATTTCAACCGCAAGGGCACCAGTGTCTACGCCGGTCGCATCGGCCAGCGCGTGGCCTCGCCCGGCGTCACCATCGTCGACGACGGCACCCTGGACGGCCGCCGCGGTTCGCTCAACGTCGACGACGAGGGCACCGCGACCAACTGCACCACCCTGATCGAGGACGGCGTGCTGGTCGGCTACATGCAGGACACGCTCAACGCGCGATTGATGGGCGTGGCGCCGACCGGCAACGGCCGCCGCGAATCGTTCGCGCACCTGCCGATGCCGCGCATGACCAACACCTACATGCGCGCCGGCCAGCACGACCCGCAGGAGATGATCCGCTCGGTGAAGAAGGGCCTGTACGCGGTCAATTTCGGCGGCGGCCAGGTCGACATCACCAGCGGCAAGTACGTGTTCTCGGCCACCGAGGCCTACCTGATCGAGGACGGCAAGGTCACCGCGCCGGTGAAGGGCGCCACGCTGATCGGCAACGGCCCGGAGACCATGCAGAAGGTGCGCATGATCGGCCACGACCTGGCGCTGGACGAAGGCGTCGGCGTCTGCGGCAAGGACGGGCAGAGCGTGCCGGTGGGCGTGGGCCAGCCGTCGCTGCTGATCGACGGGCTGACCGTGGGCGGGACGGCCTAGGAGCCGGGAGTGGGGAATCGGGAAACGGGAATCGGCAGAGCGGGCGCCGCGGTGTGCTGCGGCAGTGCCGGCCTGGCGGGGAGGTTCATCGCGCGCCGCGCTCGCTGGGCTGGGCGTGCGGCGGCCGCGGTATGCGACAGCCGACGTCGCCGCAGCTCAGTCGCGCGTGTCGTCGAATGCCTCGTCGGTGTCGGCGTCGGGGGGTTCGATTCCCGATTCGCCATTCCCCATTCCCGACGCGCCACCCAGGATCAGCTCGCGCAGTTCCCGGAACAACTCGCGGTAGGCGTGCGGCGGCTTGTTCTTCAGCCGTTCGTCCTTGGCGTTGCGGACCAGCTGGCGCAGCCGCTGGCGGTCGGCATCGGGATGCTCGGCCAGCAGTTCGGCCAGCGCGGTGTCGCCTTCGGCGAGCAGCCGCTCGCGCCAGTCCTCGACCCGGTGCATGGCCGCCACTTCACGGCGCGCGGCGTCACTGTTGACGTCCATGGCCTCGCGGATCGCCTCCAGCACCGCCTCGTCCTCGCGCCGCATCTGCTTGGCCAGGAACGCCAACTGCCGCTTGTGCGCGATGTGCGAGGTGATGCGCTTGGTCTCGGCGATGTGCGGCAGCAGCGACTCGGGCACCGGCAGCTTGGCCAGCTGCGCCGGGGTCAGCGCCACCAGCTTCTCGCCCAGGCTCAGCACTTCCAGCGCCTCGCGGCGTTGCTGGCTGCGGCTTTCGCCGCGGAATTCACCGGTGTCTTCGTCGCGTCCGCGCATGCTCGTACTACTCGATCGGGCTGGAAATCAAATCAACACATCCGGCCAGGACGGCCGGACAGGGGCGAAGGGATTCGCACAACAAGGATAAAGCATTGAACGCGATCACCCCCGATTTGCACCGCGACGACAGCCAGCAGCGCCTGGAGCGCCTGTCCGACATCGCCGAGCGGCTGCTGGCGCGCGCCCGCGCGCTCGGCGCCAGCCAGGCCGAGGTCAGCTGCAGCGAAGACCGCGGGCTGGACGTCAACGTGCGCCTGGGCGCGGTGGAGACCGTGGAATCCACCCGCGACCGCGGCATCGGCGTCACCGTCTATTTCGGCCAGTGCAAGGGCAGCGCCAGCACCGCCGACCTGCACGAATCCAGCCTGGAGGCCACCGTGGCCCAGGCCTGTGCGATCGCCCGCTACACCGAGGACGACGTGGCCGCCGGGCTGGCCGACGCGGCGCTGATGGCCCGCGAGCAGCCGGATTACGACCGCTGGCATCCATGGCCGCTGCAGGCCGAGGAGGCGATCGACCTGGCGCTGGCTTGCGAGGCCGCGGGCCGCGACGCCGATGCGCGGATCAGCAATTCCGACGGCGCCTCGGCCGGTACCAGCGAGAGCCTGTCGGTCTACGCCAATTCGCACGGTTTCATCGGCTGCGAGCGCAGTACCCACCATTCGCTCGCCTGCACGCTGATCGCCGGGCAGGGCGACGGCATGCAGCGCGACGGCTGGTACAGCAGCGCGCTGGCGCGCGAAGACCTGGAGCGCGCGTCGGCGATCGGGCGCCGCGCCGCCGAGCGCACGGTGGCGCGGCTGCAGCCGCGCTCGCTGCCGACCGGCGAGGTGCCGGTGCTGTTCGCGCCGGAGACGGCACGCTCCTTGATCGGGCATCTGCTCGGCGCGGTGTCCGGTGGTGCGCTGTATCGCCGCGCCAGCTTCCTGCTCGACAGCGCTGGCACCCGCCTGTTCCCGGAGTGGTTCGCGATCGACGAGCGGCCGCACCTGCGCCGCGGCCTGCGCTCGGCCGCCTTCGACGGCGAGGGCGTGGCCACCCGTGAGGCGCCGCTGGTGCGCGACGGCGTGTTGCAGCGCTACGTGCTGGGCAGCTACTCGGCGCGCAAGCTCGGCCTGCAGACCACCGCCAATGCCGGCGGCGTGCACAACCTGCAGGTGGCGGCCAACGCGGCGGACCTGCAGGCCATCGTCAAGGGCCTGCCGCGCGGCCTGCTGGTCACCGACCTGATGGGCAACGGCGTCAATCCGGTGACCGGCGACTACTCGCGCGGCGCCGGCGGGTTCTGGATCGAGAACGGCGAAATCGCCTATCCGGTGGACGAGATCACCATCGCCGGCAACCTGCGGCAGATGTTCCAGGACATCGAGGCGGTCGGCGCCGACATCGACGTGCGCTCGCACGTGCACATCGGCGCGGTGCTGGTCGGCAGGATGACGGTGGCCGGCAACGACTGAGCGCTCCGATGCAGGCAGCGCGCAAGGATGCTTAGGCATGCAGGCAACCGACACCGAGAACGCGATCACCGGCGGCCCCGCCTCCGCGTGGGAGCGCGTGCTGGCGGCGTTTGCGCACCTGTCGATGTGGATCGGCTTGTTCGCCGCGTGCAATGTGCACCTGGGCGACGCGCTGTGGTGGCTGCTGTTGCTGTGGCTGTTGCCGGGCGTGCAATGGTGGGTGCTGCGGCGCACACAGCCGTTCGCCGCCGAACACGCGCGCCAGGCCATGCGGCTGGGCCTCGGCCTGTCGCTGCTGAGTGCGGTTTTGCTGGCGCCGGCCCTGCTGATCTTCGGTGCCGCGCTTGTGTTCGGGCCGCTGCTGATCCTCATGCTGCTGGCGGCGCTGTGCCTCAGCCTGTGCGCCGCGGCCAGGGCCATGCGCGGTCGGCGCTACCGCTATCCGCTGCCGTATGGAAGCGTTCGTTAGCGTGGCGCCCGGCGCGGCGAGGGCATTCGGCCCTTCGCGAAGTCCGGCGCGGTGCGCCTGGATCGCTTGACAGCGCTACGCCGGCCGCCGAGAGTGACGCGCCAACGTCTTGTCCCCTCACCACCAAAGGAACGGAATACCGATGAGCGAATTCGACAACGTCACCGCCCCGCCGCCGCCGCCGGCCTCGGCAGGGCCGCAGGAAGACCGCACGGTCGCGCTGATCACCCACCTGTCCGGGATCATCGCCGGTTTCATCGTGCCGCTGATCATCTGGCTGATCAACAAGGACAACCCGGCCAAGTCCTTCCTCAACGATCAGGCCAAGGAAGCGCTGAATTTCCAGATCACCGTCGCCATCGCGTACGTGATCTGCGTGGTGCTCAGCGTGATCGTCATCGGCGGCCTGCTGATGCCGGTGGTGTGGGTGGTGAACCTGGTGTTCTGCATCCTGGCCGGCATCAAGGCCAACGAAGGCGTCGCCTACCGCTACCCGTTCGCGCTGCGCTTGATCAAGTAAGCGCCGCTGCAACGCGTCTCCAAAGGCCCGGCCGCTGCGCCGGGCTTTTTTTGTGTCTGGGAGGCCTGCCGGCAGAGTGGAGCGCAGGCCGTCCACCGCGGCTCCACCGGCGCGTTTGCAAGGCGCTCGCCATTGCGCAGCGAGGTCGACTACCAGAGCGAACGCCGCCATCTGTCGCCGTGGGCCCTGAATGAGGTCCGCGATCTGCGTGCCACCAGCGACCTGCGCAGCCTGTTCCTGCGGGATTGCCCAGGTTGGAAGGATGGGTGGCCTGGGAACCCAGCCACCAAGGCGTACGGCACGGGCCGCACGCGAACCGGGCGCCGACGGCAGGTCGGCGCCCGGGCGATCACCGGCCTACCGCACTCAGTTCTGCGACGGATTGTTCTCGGCGAAGTACTCGTGGCTGTCGGCGTTCTTCACCGCGCGGGCCGGATCGCTCTTGGCCAGGCTCTTGGCCGCGCTCTGCCCGTACGCGGTGTCCTGCGTGCCGGCGACCACGCTGAAGTGGCTCATTTCGTGGATCAGGGTACCGGCCTTGGAGTCGGTGCCGGTCAGCGGCGCGCTCCAGAACGCGTTGCAGACGTAGATCTGGTACGGCTGGTTCGGATAGACGTAGGCGTAGGAGCTGTCGCTGCAGCCGCAGTTGATGGTGATCTGCCCGTTGTTCTGGTCGATCGCCGAATCGATGTTGACGAAGTTGGAGGTGGCGGTGCTGTAGCGGCTGGCGTTGTAGGCGCCGAACCAGGTGGTGTAGCGCGCGCCGGTGCTGCCGCCGTTGAGATAGGTCTTGGCGTTCTGCGAGTAGTTGCGCGCGGCACTCACCGCGCTGCCGATGGTGCTGATCTGGCTGGTGCTGCACGAGGCGTAGTTGACGCCGTTGACCACCGCCTGCGGGCCGACCATCAGGTCGTTGCGCACCGCGCGGCCGCGGCCGCCGTCCAGCCACACCGTCAGCGGCGCGCTGGCCAGCGTCTGCGGTTCGCCATCGGCGCGCAGCATGCGCGCGCCATCGGCGAACGCGGCGCCCTGCAGCGGCGCGTCGAGGCGGATGCTGTAGGTGCCGCTGCGGCTCAGGTCATAGGCCTGGCCGAGATCGATCCGTGCCTGCCGCGCTTCGCCCGGCTGCAGCACCACCATGTCGTCGGCGCGCGGCGCGGCGCGCTTGACCAGGCGGCCCACGTAATCGACCGGCTTGCCGTCGCGCTGGACCTGGAACAGCGCGTTGTCGAGATCGCCCAGCGGCAGTTCCCACTTGGGCACGCGCGCGACCTGATCGCCGGTGTTGCGGACGGTCACCGCGAGTTGGCCGCGCTGCTGGCCGTCGGCGTCGGCGACCGGCGTCAGTTCGACCTGCAGCGGCGCCGGCGTGCGCGTGAGTTGCGATTGCGCGGTAGCCGCCGAGATGATGCCGACCAGGCTGAAGCCGATTGCTGCCGAGATCCGGGATGCGTGTTTCATGCAGTCTCTCTCCGTCGAAAGTGGGCGCCCCAACACAGGGGCCGAAGCAAACTAGCCCGGTGCCGCGCGCGTGCGCGTCGCAGGCGCGTTTGTCTTCGATTTCGTCCAGCGAAGCGCGCGCCAGGTCTCAGTATGGGCACTGCGTTCGTACATCGCAGCGCGTGACTGGCGCGCTGCAGCGGCATCGACGCCGTCGCATGCGCTGGATCGAGGGCAGCGTTGCGATCGGCCAAGCGGCGCTCGCGCTGTGCGATGCACGTGCAGTGCGTGAAGCCCGCGCTGGCGGCACCTTTGCCGAAGGCGATTAGCAATGCAGAGATCTCCTTCGCTACCGTTGGCGTCAGCGCGATCTGCAGCGGTGCAAGCGGCGTCGGGCCGTTTGCGACAACGCGGGGTTGCGGTTGTGCGGGATGCGCCGGGTTGCCTGGTGTGGGAGTCAACTGTCAGGCATCCGAGACGACGGAGTAGCGGACGATCGGACCGCGAAAGCAGTCGGGACTGAAGTCCCTCCCACATTGCCCTCCGGCACCTCGTCGCGCGTTACTGGGGGATCGGCTTCCGCCGCGACGATCCGGAGTAGCGGACGATCGGACGGTGAAAGCAGTCGGGACTGAAGTCCCTCCCACCTTGCCCCCAGACACCTCGCCTCGAGTCCCTGTAGGAGCGGCTTCAGCCGCGACAGGCGTTACCGATGACGTGTGTCGCGGCTGAAGCCGCTCCTGCAACAGCACCTTTGGCCATCAAGGGCTGCGTGCGACCAGCGCCAGCATCATTCCTTGCTTTCGCGGAGACGGCGCATTTCCTGTGGCAACGACGCGTGCGGCGAGCCGCGGCAATCGCACGCGTCGAGCGCCACGCTCAGTGCGCGCGGTCGACCGCCAGCCGCGCCAGCGCCGCCAGCGCATCGGCGGAGCCGCCATAGCCGTGCAGGCTGTCCTGCATCGCCTGCGCCAGTTCGGCCAGCTTGGCCTTGGCGCCGTCCATGCCCAGCAGGGCGGGGTAGGTGGATTTGGCCTGCGCTGCGTCCTTGCCGGCGGTCTTGCCGAGCTGTTCGGAGCTGGCTTCCACGTCGAGGATGTCGTCGCGCACCTGGAAGGCCAGGCCCAGCGCGCTGGCGAAGCTGTCCAGCTGCGCGAGCGCCGCGGCGTCGGCGCCGCCGCCGAGCGCGCCCAGGCGCACGCTGGCGCGGATCAGCGCGCCGGTCTTCAGCGCATGCATCCGTTGCAGCTCGGGCAGTGCCTGCACGCGGCCGGTGGCGTCGATGTCCAGCGCCTGGCCGCCGCACATGCCGGCCGCACCGGCGGCCTCGGCCAGGGTCTGCAGCCACTGCACGCGCAGCGTCGGCGCAGCGTCCTCGGCGTTGGCCAGCAGCGCGAACGCCAGGCTCTGCAGCGCATCGCCGGCGAGGATCGCGGTGGCTTCGTCGAAAGCGATGTGCACGGTGGGCTGGCCGCGGCGCAGGGCGTCGTCGTCCATCGCCGGCAGGTCGTCGTGGACCAGCGAATAGGCGTGGATCAGTTCCACCGCCAGCGCCGGCGCGTCCAGGCGCGCAGCGTCGGCGCCGAACAGCGCGCCGCTGGCGTACACCAGCAGCGGACGCATGCGCTTGCCGCCGCCGAGGGTGGCGTGGCGCATCGCCGCGTGCAGACGTTGCGGTGCCAGCGTCGCCGCCGGCAACTGCGCCTGCAGGCCGGCTTCGACCCGCTCGCGCCAGTGCGCGAACGCCGCGTCAGCCGCCATGGGGCGGCACGGGCTCGAAGGGTTCGGCGCTGTCGGGCTGCTCGGGATCGCTGAGCAGGCGCACGCGCAACTCGGCCTGCTCCAGCGCCTGCTGGCATTGCCGGTACAGGCCCACACCGCGCTCGTAGGCGCTGAGCGACTGTTCCAGGCTCAGGTCGCCGGCTTCCATCTTCTCCACCAGCACTTCCAGTTCTTCGAGCGACTGCTCGAAGCGGGCGACCGGGGAGGCATCGTCTTGAGGCTTCTTGGGCATGGCGAAAGTGTGCGCGGCGGCGGCAGCAGGGTCAATGCGACGCGGGCGCCGGCACCGGCAGCGGATCCAGCGCCAGGCGTGCGGCGTGCGCCTGCAGCCAGGCGTGCAGCGGCGCGGCCAGCAGGTCCGGGCCGGCGGCCAGCAGCTGCGTGGCGTCGAACAGCAGCGGCAGCCGTTGGCGCTCCCACGGCGGTAGCGCCTGGGTCTGCAGCAGCTGCTTGAGCGACTGCGACTGTGCACGCCCGGGCAGGCGCAGGCGTTCGCCGCCGCGGCGTGCGCGCACCAGCAACGGCGTGTCGAAGGTCAGCGTGGTGTCGGCGAGCAGGTGCAGGCGGCGGCCGTCGGGCAACGGCAGCGGCGCGCGACCATCCCACCGCGCCTGCCAGTCGGCAGGCCAGGGGGCGGGGTCACGTTCGGCGTACAGCGTGTCGCGCCAACTGCGCACGCTGGCGCCATGCCAGGCGAACTGCGCCGCGGCGTCGGCGCGCGGCTGCAGCAGGTCGCGTTCGATCGCGGCCAGGCCGGCTGCCGGCAATGGTGGCAGCCCGGCCTGCGCGACCCAGCGCCGCAGCACGCGCGCGCGCCGTGCCGCGGGCAGGGCACGTAGCGCGACGAGCGACAGTGGGGCGCCGGGGGCATCCTGCAGGGTCTCGAGTACCGCGCGGTCGTCCGCGTCCAGCAACGCGCCGGCGTCGGCGCACAGCTCCGCGCTGCGAGCGAGGGCGGCGTCGGCATGCGGCCAGCGCTGGCGCAGCAATGGCAGCACCTGCAACCGCAGGAAATTGCGATCGAAGCCGGGATCGGCATTGCTGGGGTCGTCGATCCACCGCAGGCCGTGTTGCCGTGCATAGGCGTGCAACGCGCTGCGCGGCTGCGCCAGCAGCGGCCGCCACAGGCGACTGCCGGCAAAGTCGGACAGCGCCTGCATCGCTGCCAGGCCATCCGGGCCGGACGCGCGCAGCGCACGCAGCAGGAAGGTCTCGGCCTGGTCGTCGCGGTGCTGGGCCAGCGCCAGCCATTCGCCGGGCTGCAGCGCCTGCGCGAAGGCGTGGCGCCGCACCTGCCGCGCCGCCGCTTCCAGACCATCGCCGCTGTCGCGCGGCACCTGCACCCGCACCACCTGCAGCGGCACCGCCAGCGCGGCGCACAGCTGCGCGCACTGCGCGGCCCAGGCGTCGGCCTCGGCATGCAGGCCATGGTGCACGTGCAGCGCGCGCAGGCCTGCGGCGCGATAGGAGGGGTGTTGCGCGAGCAGGTGCAGCAGCACGGTCGAATCCAGTCCGCCGCTGAAGCCGAGCAGCAGCGGCGCCGGTGCCGGATCGGGCAGTGCGGCGGCGAGGGCGGACAAGGGGGACGTGGAGACGCGCGGAGCCATCGCGTCACTGTAGACGCAAGCGCTTGCCAGCGCGACGCGCGACCAGGGCGAGGTCTTTGAGGCTGGCCAGCGCTGAGGGAGAGACTTCAGTCCCGATGCCTTTCAGCTCGAGGCGTCGGGACTGAAGTCCCTCCCACAAGCGCAGTTCCCGGCACTCGGCACTATCCCGGTCGAATGCTCAACAAGGCGCCTGCTCGGTGTCGACCGCCAGCACGCGAAGCCCGGCCTGTGGCCAGCGCGCCACGGCGTCCGAAGCAGCGCAAAGGTGAGGGAGCTCCCTGTGGGAGGGACTTCAGTCCCGACGCGAGGAACCCGCATCTCGCAGATTCCGCGTTTCCCTTACATCGCAGCGATGCAGCGAGAGGTAGCAGAAGACGATCGTCTGGCTCCAGATGACCTCCAGAGCTGCAGTATCCCCTGTGGGAGGGGCTTCAGTCCCGACGCCTTTCGGCTCAGCGCGTCGGGACTGACGTCCCTCCCACAAGCGCAGCTCTCGGCAGCCGGCACTAACCCGATCGCCTGCTCGGCAGGGCGCCTGCTCGGTGTCGACCGCCAGCACGCCAAGCCCGGCCTGTGGCCAGCGCGCCACGGTGTCCGAAGCAGCGCAAAGGTGAGTGAGCCCCCTGTGGGAGGGACTTCAGTCCCGACGCGGGAGTTTCTCACCTCGCGGACGATGCGCTTCCGCCGACATCGTGGAGCTGCAGCAAGAGATGCGTTGCAGAGGACCAGCCTTGGCGACGTTGCCCGCGACAGCGCGGCCATGCCGCGCACGGTGATCGGCTCAGCGCTTTGGCGCCGGCACTTCGCGGTTGTGGCGGTCGATGGAGTACCAGCGGCCACCCTGCATCGGCGTATGACCGTCGGCGTCGGGTGTGCCGGCGCGGCAGCCATCGCAGACCTCGGCGACGCCGTGCGCGAACGGCCAGGCGAAGTCGTGCACCGGCGCGATCACCTCGCGCAATTGCCGGTCGTAGAAGCCGATGCGGCCGTCGACGATGCCGCGGGTGAGACCTTCGGTGAAGCCGTCCGGGCCGTTGTCCCAGGTGATCACCGGCAGGCTGTGGCCATCGGCGCGCACATAGTAGAAGCGTGCGCCGACGCTCAGCAGCGCCAGGCCGTCGCGATCGAAATGCAGGTGTCGCAACGCCTGCGGCGTCAGTACCAGGCGTCCGTCGGCGCCGAGCCGGCAGCCCGGCACCACCGGCCGGTCGCTATTCGGGTCGCCCAGTCGGCAGGCCTCGGCGGCCGGTTGCGCCGTGGCCGCCGGTACGGCGCCGAGCGCGGCAAACGCAGCGAACACTGCGCACACGGCAACGGCCGCACGCAGGCGACCGCCGTGCGACCGATACCGGCTCATTGCGCAGTCGCGGCGCTGGTCATGAAGGCCGCCGGCTTGGGCAGCTCCACCGGTACGCCGTCGCCGTTGCAGGTGCCGGCCTGGCACAGCCGCGCGCGCAGGGTCGGCGTGGCCTGCACGATCACGTGGTAGATCACGTTCTCCTCCAGGCTGCCGCGGAACGCATTGCTGCCGGGGCCGCGCGCCCAGATGCCGACGTCGTCGCCGCCATGGGTCTCGGCCTTGGTCGGCACCAGCGCTTCCTGCATGAAGTCCGGGCTTTCGGTGTCGACATGGGTCAGGTCGGGACGGCCGTTGGCCGGCTCGAAGCTGCTCGGCGCATGCGGGAAGGTCTTGACCCCGGCCGGCTGCTGGTTGCTGGCGCCGGTGTAGCCGGGGCCGTTGGCGTAGCTGAGCGTGGCGTAGGGCTGGCCGTTGCCGTCCAGCGCCAGGTCGCCGGTGTTGGCGTCCTCGCCGCTGGTGCCGCGCACCTTGCCCAGGATCGGGTTGCCGCGCTGCGGATAGCCGACGAAGTTCAGCGTATGCGAGTGGTCGGCGGTGACGATGATCAGCGTGTCCTCGGCCGAGGTCGCGTCCGCCGCGGCCTGCACCGCCTGCGACAGCGCGATGGTCTCGTCCAGCGCACGGTAGGCGTTGCCGGCGTGGTGCGCGTGGTCGATGCGTCCGCCTTCGACCATCAGCACGTAGCCGTTCTTGTCCTGCGACAGGGTGCGGATCGCGGCGCGGGTCATCTCGGCCAGGCTCGGGTCGCCGTTGGCGCTGCGGTCGCGGTCGTGGTCGAACTGCATGTGGTCCGGCTCGAACAGGCCCAGCAGCGCCGGCGCGTTCTGCGCCGCCTCCAGTTGCCCGCGGGTCCACACATAGGCGCCCTGCGGATGGCGCTGGCGCCATTCGCCGACCAGGTCGCGGCCATCCAGGCGCAGGCCGACCTTGTCGTCGTACTCCGGGTCGCGCTGTTCGACGGTGGTGAACTGCCCGCGGCCGCCGGCCAGCATCACCTGCGGGCCGCGGCCGAAGCGCGCGCCGACCATCTGCTGGGCGATGTCGCGGCAGCCCTCGGCGACCGCCTTCTCCGGCAGGTCGGCATCGCTTTCCCAGTTGCGCTCGGGTACGTGCGCATAGGTCGCGGCCGGGGTGGCGTGGGTGAGGCGGGTGGTGGTGACGATGCCGGTGCCCATGCCGGCGCTGTCGGCCAGTTCCAGCCAGCTCAGCAACTGCTTGCCGAGGCTGTCGGCGCAGGCGTCGCGCTTGCCGGCGGCCACGCCGATCGCGCCCATGTGGGTCTTCACCCCGGTGGTGATCGAGGTCATGGTGCCGGCCGAATCCGGCGTCTGCGAATCGGTGTTGTAGGTCTTGCTCAGCGCGGTGGCGGGGAACGCCTCCCACGACAGCTGGTTCTCCTCGCCGGAGGCGCCCTTGCGCTGGCCGTCGAGGATGCGCGCGGCGGCGACCGTGGTCAGGCTCATGCCGTCGCCCAGGAACAGGATCACGTTCTTGGCCTTGCCGCGCATGGCGCCGTTGTTGGCGGCCTTGGCCGCGCCGCTGCGGTACCACCACGCCGCGGTCTCGCCGGCCGGATGGGCGACGGCGGGGACGACGATTGGCGCGACGTTGGCGCTGGCGGCCGGCGCGTGCGGCGCGCTGGCGCAGGCACCCAGCAGCAGGGTGGAGGCGGCGGCGAGAGCGGAAACGGGAAGGCGCATGCGCGGAACGGGTCCTGAACGACGAAGTCCCCCGCATTATGCCGGTTGCGACAAGGCACGCCGATGACATCGCGCCTTTCCAGCCATGGCGTCGTCGTTGCCGCCGGGGTGCGCTATCGTGCGGAACCCCCGAGATTTCTGGACAGCGTCGATGAAACTGGTGACGGCCTGGTTACGCATTCCGTTCTGGCAGCGCGTGGTCGCCGGCTTCGTGCTGGGCGCCCTGGCCGGCTGGGCACTGGGGCCGACCGCGGAAACCTGGTTCAAGCCGCTGGGCGATCTGTACGTCACCCTGATCAAGATGATCGCGGTGCCGCTGGTGTTCTTCGCCGTCATCAATGCGATCTCGGCGCTGCACGGGCAGCAGTCGGTGGCCAAGCTGGGCGGGCGCACCTTCCTGTGGTTCGTGGTCACCGCGGCGCTGGCGGTCGGCGTCGGCCTGGCCGTGGGCACTGTGCTGCAGCCGGGCGCCGGCCACCTGGGCCTGCGCGTGGACAGCGCCTGGACCCCGCGCGACGTGCCCAGCCCGGTGCAGGTGCTGCTGGACGTGGTGCCGTCCAATCCGTTCTACGCGCTCACCGGCATCGGCACCAAGACCAATGCCGCCGGCGAGACCGTGCTGGCGGCCGGACGCGGCTCGATCCTGCCGGTGATCTTCTTCGCCGCGCTGCTCGGCTTTGCCATGGTCAAGCTCGGCGAGCGCGTGGCCGAGGCGCGCAAGCTCACCAAACAGATGAGCGAGATCATGATCCAGGTCACCCGCTTCGTGCTGGAGATGACCCCGCTCGGCACCTTCGGCCTGATCGCCGCGCTGGTCGGCGGCTACGGCTTCGGCAAGCTGCTGCCGTTCGGCAACTTCGTGCTGGCGCTGTACCTGGCCTGCGCGATCCACATCGTGGTGGTGTACAGCGGCCTGCTGCTGGTGCATGGCTTGAACCCGTGGAAGTTCTTCCGCGGCGCCGCGCCGGGCATGCAGGTGGCCTTCGTCAGTTCCTCCAGCTTCGCCGCGATGCCGGTGGCGCTGCGCTCGATCACCCACAATCTGGGCGTCAACAAGGACTACGCGGCGTTCGCGGTGCCGCTGGGCGCGAGCATCAAGATGGACGGCTGCGGCGCGATCTTCCCGGCGTTGTGCGCGGTGTTCATTGCCCAGTACACCGGCGTGCCGCTGACCGCCAACCAGTACTTCGTGGTGCTGATCGCCTCGGTGCTGGGCAGTTTCGGCACCGCCGGCGTGCCTGGCACCGCGGTGGTGATGGCCACGGTGGTGCTGAGTGCGGCCAACCTGCCGCTGGAGGTGATCGGCTACCTGTACGCCATCGACCGCGTGCTGGACATGATGCGCACCATGACCAACGTGACCGGGCAGATGCTGGTGCCGGTGCTGGTGGCCAAGGAAACCGGCCTGCTCGACCGCACCATCTACGAGGCGGCGCCGAGCAATGTCGGCCTGGAAGATCCGCCGGTCGACAGTTCCGGCCAGGTGCGTTGATGCTGCCGTGAGCGCGCCTGTCGAGCGCCTGCGCGCGCAGTTGCGGCAGTTGCCGGGGCTGACGCTGCGCGAGGGCGTGCTGGTGCACGACGCGTTGCCGGACGACCCGTTCGAGCAGCGGTATCTTGAGGTGCGCCGCCGCGAAGGCCGGCTCTACAGCGACGCGCAGGTGCGCACGCTGCCGCAGCCGTCCGGCGCGCTCGGCGCAAGTTACGAATGGCGGGTGCGTGCCGAATCGTGCCGGCGCCTGCTGCGCCATCTGCGTGCGCGCGGCGGCGACGGGCCGCTGCTGGAACTGGGCTGCGGCAACGGCTGGCTGTCCCATCGCCTGGCCAGCAGCCTGCAGCGCGAGGTCTGCGGCGTCGATGTCAATCGCACCGAACTGGCGCAGGCGGCGCGGGTGTTCGCCGCCGCGCCGCGGCTGAGCTTCGTCGCCGGCGACATCCTGCGCCTGCCGCTGCCGACGCAGCGGTTCGATGTGGTGGTGGTGCCGGCCTGCCTCCCTTACTTCGCCGACCCGCGTGTGCTGATCGTGCGCCTGCTGCAGCTGCTGCAGCACGACGGCGAACTGCACATCCTCGATAGCCCGTTCTATGCCGACGCCGAGCAGGCCCGCGCCAGCGCCGCGCGCAGCCTGCACTACTTCAGCGACCTGGGCTGCGCGGAACTGGCGCAGCAGTACCACCAGCACACCGACGCAGCGCTGGACGGCATCGTGTTGCGCCGGCTGTTCGACCCGCGCCGCTGGTCCGCGCGCTGCCTGCGCGCGCTGCGCTGGCGCCAGCCGCATTTCCCGTGGCTGTGCATCCGCAAGCGCGACAACCTGGCGCTGGCCGCGGCGTAGCCGACCCCATCGGCCGCCAGCGCGGCCGTGGCCGCAGGCCATTGCGGCGCCATTGCGATTGGCGGCGTCGGCGCATGGCAGACTGCCGCCTTCTTCCCCTGCATGGACTCCCGATGAGCGGCACCCAACGCGAACTGACCTTCCGCTTCCTGGCCGAGCCGATCGACGTCAACTACGGCGGCAAGGTCCACGGCGGCGTGGTGATGAAGTGGATCGACCAGGTCGGCTACGCCGCCGCGGTGGGCTGGAGCGGCCACTACAGCGTGACCGTGGCGGTGGGCGGCATCCGCTTCGTGTCGCCGATCCGCATCAGCGACATGGTCACGGTCAGCGCCAAGCTGGTCCACACCGGCACCAGCAGCATGCATTTCGCCATCGAGGTGCGCGCCCGCGATCCGATGGGCGGCGAGCCGCGCCTGTGCACGCATTGCATCATCGTGTTCGTGGCCCTGGACGGCGTCGAAGGCCGGCCGACCGCGGTCCCGGCCTGGCATCCGGATACCCCGGAAGACCATCGCCTGGCCGAGTACGCGCAGAAGGTGATGGAGCTGAGCAAGGGCATCGAGGACACCATCGCCCACTACCACGGCTGAGCGCGCGGCCTACGCGCGCCAGTCCGCCGGCGCGGTGCGGCAGTCGCCATCGAACAGGCGGCCGCCGTGCGCGGCCAGTTCCTGCTGCGCCAGGGCCAGCACCGGCGCACAGTCGGCCTTGGCGAACAGTGCGGCGAAGGCCTGGTCGAAGCGGTGGCCAAAGGCCGGGTCCATCCGTGCCAGCAGGCGCGGCACCCACTTGCCGCTGCCGTACCAATGGCCGCGTCCGCGCAGTGCCAGTTCCGCCAGGCGCGGATGCAGCAGCGCGCCGATCGCGACGATCTCGGCGGTGCTGTGCTCGCCGCACAGGTCGTCGATCAGGTCGGTGATCTCGTAGCGCAGCGCGTCCCGTTGCGCCTGCGTCAGCGGCGCTGGGCCGGCCTGCAGCCGCGCGGCGACCTGGGCTTGCAGGGTGTGGGCCGCGTCCGTCGTGGTGCCGACGATGTGGCCCTCGGCGATCATGTGCAGCAGGCTGGGACGGCCGCGCGCTGCGTCCTCATCGAGGAACCAGGCGAGCGTGCCTGGATCGTGCACGAAGGCCTCGACCGGCACGCCGTCGACCAGGAACGATTCGCGGCGTGCGGCCGGCAGATGCGCATAGACCACGACCAGGTCGAGATCGGACAGGTGCGTGCCTTCGCCGCGCAGGATCGAGCCGGCGGCGAAGCCGAAGGCCGCATCGGCGTAACGGGTGGACAACAGCGATTGCGCGAGCGCCAGTGCCCGTGCGGGCGTGGGCAGGGTGGGGGCGGCCGGCATCAGCGCAGCGCCCGCTGGCGCGGCCAGGACAAGGCCGCATGGCGAACCTGCAGGGCGGGCGAGGGAAGGAGTGTCATCGAAGTGCCGGTGACGCGATCAGGCGGGCCAGCGTAGCGTGCCGATGGGCAACATGGACGGCAGCGCAACTGCAGCGGGCAATGCGGCGAGTCCCGCCGGCGCAGCGCAGGTCGCGGCATGCCAGGTGCGGCCGCGCCGGCGGGTCTCCGTGGTTGCGCGGGCAGGTGTCGCTGGCTGCTGCGACGCTAGCCCGCTCGTCGCTGTCTCCTGCGAGCGGCGTCGCCGTGCGCCAGTGGTGCGGCGGCCAGCCAGGTGGCAGCAAACCGCCGCAACGAAAAAGGCCGCTGTCGCCAGCGGCCTTTCCTGAGGTGTCTGCAGACGGGGCGGCTTACATCGCCACGCGGCGCGCCTGCACGAACTTCTCGCCCCAGTAGCCCGAAGTCAGCGTGTCCACGCGCACGTCCTTGCCGCGGCTGGGGGCGTGCAGGAAGCGGCCCTCGCCGACGTACAGGCCGACGTGGTCGACGCGGCCCTTGCGGCCGAAGAACACCAGGTCGCCCGGCGCCAGCGCGTCGCGGTCCTTGATCAGCTGGGCGTTGGCCTCGCGGGCCATCTCGCGCGACACGCGCGGCAGCTCGATGCCCAGCGCGGTGCGGAATACGTAGCCGACCAGGCCGCTGCAGTCGAAGCCTTCGGTGTCTTCGCCGCCCCAACGGTACGGGGTGCCCAGCAGCGCCATGGCGCGCTTGAGCACGGACTGGACCTTGTCGCCGCCCGGCACCACGCCTTCGCGCGGAACCGGCTGGGACACGTCGTAGTTGGCCAGCAGGCGGCTGATGTCGCCGGCGAACATCGCCGAGCGGTCCATCAGCGGAATGGTGTCGTTGGCGGCCAGGTGCGGCAGCAGGGCGGCCAGGGTGGCGGTGGCGGCGGCGTCGGCCTTGCTGCGCGACGGCGCGGCGGGCGTCTGGCTGGCGGCGGCCGGCTTGGCCGCGGCGATGGTGTTGCTGGTCTGCGCGGCGGCCGGGGCGGTGGTCGCGGCGGCGCCGACCTGGGCCGGAGCGGGGGCGACGGTCGCGATCGCTTCCGGGACGACGGTGTCGGCGGGAGCGGTCTGGGCCAGGGCCGGGAGGGCCGAGAAACAGAGCGAGGCGGTGCAGAAGAGGCGGAAAGCGGTCCGGCGGGGAACGGCGGTCTTGCCTGGAGAGGTCTGGGCTTCGGTCGTCACGCTTGGATCACAAAATAAAACGATGAGGGATCATGCCTTGTAGACAGAAACAGGAAGTTCAAATAAGGTTAAATTTTCGTAATTATGAATGTGGGTGAAATCACAGTTCAACGCAAAACCCGTTTCGCGCCCGTGTAATGGTCCCGCCAGTAGGCCCCGTCCAACGAATCCAGGCGCACCGTCCCGCCGGTGCTGGGGGCGTGCACGAAACGGCCTTCGCCGACGTAAATTCCGACGTGCGTCACATTGCCCGCGCTGCCGAAGAACACCAGGTCGCCGGTGCTCAGGCGCTGCGGGTCGATCCGCGGCCCCTGCACCGCGGCCAGCTCGCGCGAGGTGCGCGGCAGCCGCAGGTCGAGCATGTCGCGATAGACGTAGGCGACCAGGCCGCTGCAGTCGAACCCGGACTCGGGGGTGTTGCCGCCGTAGCGGTAGGGCGTGCCGACCAGGCCCAGCGCGCGCATCAGCACCGCATTGGCCGCGACCGGGTCGGCAGGCGCCACCTGCGGCCACTCGCGCACCGTCACCGGTGCCGGCCGGGTGTGGCGGACCTCGTGGCGTCCGCAGGCCGCCAGCGCGGCGGTGCACAGCAGCGGAAGCCACCACGGGAACGCGCGGCGGCCGCGCGGCGAAACTGGCGTGTTGTGCATGGAGCCGGGATAATGCGCGACCTCAGAAGGCCGCCATGATGGCGGCGCTCCCGGCGGCCGACAAGCCGCCCATCCCGTCTGCCCCCGGCAGCCACAGCGCAGAGTGCACATGAAGATCGAAAAAGACCGCGTCGTCCGTTTCCACTACACCGTTTCGGAAGTCGGTCAAGAACCGATCGAAAGCTCCAAGGACCGCGATCCGCTGGTGATCCTGGTCGGCCACGGCAACATCATCCCGGGCCTGGAGAACGCGATGCTGGACAAGGCCGCCGGCGACAGCTTCGGCGTCGACGTGGCCGCCAAGGACGCCTACGGCGAATACCGCGAGGGCCTGAGCCAGCGCGTGCCGAAGAAGCATTTCGGCGCGGCCAAGCTGCAGCCGGGCAGCCAGGTGGTGCTGCAGACCAACTTCGGCCCGCGCGCGGTGACCGTGCAGAAGGTCGGCATGAGCGTGGTCGACGTCGACCTCAACCACCCGATGGCCGGCAAGGACCTGCACTTCGACGTGGAGATCGTCGACGTGCGCGAGGCCAGCGCCGAAGAGATCGAGCACGGCCACGTGCACGGCGACGGCGGCCACCACCACTGATTGCGTTGGCGGCGGTGCCGGTCGCGCCGGTGCCGCCGGCCCTGGCGCCGCGCGCAGCGGCGCCGTCGCGCCGCCGCGGACGCCGGCGGCCCTCCTGATCGCGGCGAGGGGACATTCGCCGGCCTTCCGCCCGGTGCCCGTCTTGGCTTCCTCCGCCCCCCTGTTGCAGCCCGTCGCGCCCGCCGAGCGCATCGCCACGCTGGACGTGCTGCGCGGCTTCGCCCTGCTGGGCATCCTGCTGATGAACATCGAGGGCTTCGTCGGTCCGCTGGACGCGGCGCTGACCGGCCTGGATCCGGCGCTGCGCGGCGCCGACCGCATCGCCGACGCCCTGGTCTACATCCTGGTGCAGGGCAAGTTCTACACCTTGTTCTCGCTGCTGTTCGGCATGGGCTTTGCGGTGATGGCGCAGCGCGCCGAGACCGCGCGGCGGCCGTTCGGCGGGTTCTTCCTGCGCCGCAGCGCGGGGCTGTTGCTGATCGGCCTGCTGCACGCGCTGCTGCTGTGGTCCGGCGACATCCTGGTCAGTTATGCGCTGCTGGCGTTCATGCTGCTGGCGTTCCGCGAGGCGCCCACGCGCTGGCTGCCGGGGATGGCGCTGGTGGTGTATCTGTTCGCGCCGGCGCTGTGGCTGCTGATCGGCGCGGTGGCGTCGGCGGCGCAGGCCGATCCGCACGCTGCGGCGCAGTGGCAGCGCGACATGGCCGAGCAGGCGCAGCACAGCGCCGCGGCGCTGGCGCAGCAGCGCGAGGTATTCGGCCACGGCAGCTATGTCCAGGCCACCGCGCAACGCGCGCGCGACCTGGTCGAATCGCTGAGCGGGCTGCTGTTCAATGCGCCGAGCATCTTCGGCATGTTCCTGCTCGGCGCCTGGTGCGTACGCAGCGGTCTGGCCGCGCACCCGCAGCGCTTCCCGCGGCTGCTCGCCGCGCTGCGCTGGGGCGTGTTGCCGCTGGGCCTGGCGCTGATGTTGCTGAGCTTCCGGCTGGAGCCGTGGATGGACCCGGCGCGGCTGGATCTGCGCCTGACCGGTGCCTATGCGCTGGCCAGCATCGCCAGCGGTCTGATGGCGCTGGGCTATGCGGCCTGGCTGGTGCGCGCCGCGCCCGCGCTGCAGTGGCTGGCGCCGGCCGGGCGCATGGCGCTGAGCAACTACCTGCTGCAGTCGCTGGTGTGCACCACGCTGTTCTATGGCTACGGCTTCGGCTACTTCGAGCGCTTGCCGCGCGCCTGGCAGATCCCGTTCGCGGTCGCGCTGTTCGCGCTGCAGGTGGTGGTGTCGCACTGGTGGTTGCAGCGGTTCCGCTTCGGCCCGGTGGAGTGGCTGTGGCGCTCGGCCAGCTATCTGCGCTGGCAGCCGATGCGCCGCGGCGCGGCCTGAGCGCAGGCGCTGCCGCGGCGTCCTCACATCTGCCGCGCGGCCGCCCATGGCATGCTCCGCGGCGACCGAGACATGCGACAGGACAGCCGATGGATGACGTGAGAGGCGGCAACACGCCCGCCAGCGATACCGCCCCCCTGCGCGCCGAGCGTGCGTCGTGAGCGGGCCGATCCGCGATTACGACCTGCTGGTACTGGGCGGCGGGTCCGGTGGCCTGGCCACTGCGTTCCGCGCCGCCAGCCACGGCGCGCGCGTGGCGATCCTGGAGCCGAACGCGCTCGGTGGCACCTGCGTCAATGTCGGTTGCGTGCCGAAGAAAGCGATGTGGCTGGCGGCGGACCTGGTCGAGCGCATCGACCTGGCGCGTGCGGTCGGTTTCGCCATTCCCGAGGCCACGCTGTCGTGGGCGGAACTGGTGGCGCATCGCCAGGGCTACATCGGCAACATCCACGCCAGCTACCGGCGGCGCCTGGATGCCGATGGCGTGGTGCTGATCCCGCGGCGCGGCCGGCTGGTCGATGCGCACACCGTCGAATGCGACGACGGCGTGCGGGTCAGCGCCAACCACGTGGTGATCGCCACCGGCGCGCATCCGTTGCGGCCGCAGATCGAAGGCGCCGACCTGGGCCTGGTCTCGGACGACTTCTTCAACCTGTGCGAGGCGCCGCCGCGGGTGGGGATCGTCGGCGGTGGCTACATCGCGGTGGAACTGGCCGGGCTGCTGCAGGCGCTGGGCAGCCGGGTGGAGCTGTACGTGCAGGGCGAGCGCCTGCTGGAGCGGTTCGACGCGGAACTGGCGCGGCAGCTCGCCGACAACCTGCACCACCAGGGCGTGCGCCTGCATTTCGGCTATCGCGCCAGCGCCCTGCGCCGCAGCGGCGAGGGCCTGTGCGTGGTCGATGCGCAGGGACGGCCGGGCGACAGCGTCGACAAGGTGTTCTTCGCGATCGGGCGCCGTCCCAATACCCGCGACCTGGGCCTGGAAGCGCTGGGCGTGCGCCTGGGCGACAAGCACGAGATCGTGGTGGACGATTACCAGAACACCGACGTGCCGGGGCTGTATGCGATCGGCGACGTGGCCGGCAAGGTCGGCCTGACTCCGGTGGCGATCGCCGCCGGGCGCAAGCTGATGGACCGCGTGTTCGGCGGCCGGCCGCAGGCGCGGCTGGACTACGAGAACGTGCCCAGCGTGGTGTTCTCGCACCCGCCGCTGGGCCAGGTGGGGCTGGGCGAGGAGCAGGCGCGCGAGCGCTATGGCGCCGACGCGGTGACCGTGTACCGCAGCAACTTCCGGCCGATGCTGCAGGCACTGGCCGACTCGCCGCAGCGCAGCCTGTTCAAGCTGGTGTGCGTCGGTGCCGACGAGCGCGTGGTCGGCGTCCATCTGCTGGGCGATGGCGCCGACGAGATCCTGCAGGGCTTCGCGGTGGCGTTGAAGCTGGGCGTGACCAAGCAGCAACTGGAGGACACCGTGGCGATCCATCCGACCTCGGCCGAGGAAGTGGTGCTGATGCGCTGAGAGAAAGCGGCGATCCGACGGCTGGCCGGCCGTCGCGCCGTAAAATGGCGGCATGCATGTGTTCTCTCCTCCTTGCCGCGGCGCTGCGCGATGAGCGCGCCCGGTACCTCCGCCAGCGTCGCTCCCGCCGCCACACAGGCCAGCCTCGGCGGTGTGCTGCTCGCCGCGGGCGGTGCGATCGCGTTCTCCGGCAAGGCCATCATCGTCAAGCTCGGCTACCGCTATGGTGTCGATGCGGTGACCCTGCTGGCCTTGCGCATGCTGGTGGCGCTGCCGTGCTTCGCGGCGATGGCGCTGTGGGCGGCCCGGCGCGCGCCGCCGCTGCAGCCCGGCGACCGCTGGCGGATCGTCGCGCTGGGCGTGCTCGGCTACTACCTGGCCAGCTTCCTGGATTTCCTCGGCCTGGCCTACATCACCGCGACCCTGGAGCGGCTGATCCTCTATCTCACCCCGACCCTGGTGCTGCTGATCGGCGTGCTGCTGTGGCGGCGACGTCCGCAGCGGCGCCAGCTGTGGGCGCTGGCGTTGAGCTACCTGGGCGTGTTGCTGGCGTTCGGCCACGACCTGCGCATCGGCGGCGCGCGCACCGCCTGGGGCAGCCTGCTGGTGTTCGGCAGCGCGCTGGCCTATGCGGCCTATCTGGTCGGCAGCGGCCAACTGGTGGCGCGGGTCGGCGCGGTACGGCTGACCGCCTACGCCAGCCTGGTCGCCTGCGCGCTGTGCATTGCCCAGTTCCTGCTGCTGCGGCCGCTGCAGGCGCTGGCCTTGCCGGCACCCGTGTACGCGCTGTCGCTGCTCAACGGCACGCTGTGCACCGCGGTGCCGGTGCTGGCGACGATGCTGGCGGTGCAGCGGATCGGCTCGGCGCTGGCGTCGCAGATCGGCATGCTCGGCCCGGTCTCCACTATCGTGCTCAGCGTGCTGCTGCTGGGCGAGGCGATGGGGCCGTGGCAGATCGCCGGCACCGTGCTGGTGCTGGGCGGCGTGCTGCTGGTGTCGCGGCCGGTGCGGACGCGGCCGGCGGCATGAGTCCACGACGGCCGCCCGCAGCGACGGCAACGGCGTCGGCCACGACGACGGCCGAGGCGCACGCGCGGATCCTGGCGACGATCCAGGCGATCCCGCCGGGCCAGGTGCGCGGCTATGGCGAGGTGGCGATGCTGGCCGGCTTGCCGGGACGCGCACGCCTGGTGGCACGCCTGCTCGGCAGCAACAGCGATGCCGCGCTGCCCTGGCACCGGGTGCTGCGCAGCGACGGCCGCATCGCGTTCCCCGAAGGCTCGCGTGGTTATCGCGAACAATGCCAGCGCCTGCGCGCCGAAGGCGTGGTTGTACAGGGTGGACGCGTGAAGCGCCGAGCGTCACCGGCGCGCGATCTCGATGCCGAGGTGTGGGGGCCGCGGTAGCGAGGCCCACGAGAACTGCGGCGGCCGGTGCCTCAACGCGCAGAAGAGGCCGGCTGTGATTGGCTTACCCCCTCTCCCTTGGGGGCGACAGGGCACGGCGTGCGCGCCACTGGCGCGCGTGCCCTGGAGCGCCCGCGCCGCAAGCGCGGGCCGGGGCGCGGAGCGGGGGTTGGGTGGTGAGGGCAGGGCGGGAAGCGCATGCGGTGTTTCAACTGCACGAGGCTGCGCCCGTACCCTCATCCGCCCCTTCGGGGCACCTTCCCCCAAAAAGGGGGCCATGGTCCCGGGGGGAGAAGGGGGTGCAGGCCCCTCTCCGTCCGGGAGAGGGGTTGGGGTGAGGGCAGGGCGCGAAGCGCACGCGGTGTTTCAACTGCGCGCGGCTGCGCCCGTACCCTCATCCGCCCCTTCGGGGCACCTTCTCCCGCAGGGAGAAGGGGGGGCAAGCCCCTCTCCCTCCGGGAGAGGGGTTGGGGTGAGGGTCGGGGCGCGAAGCGCATGCGGTGCTTCAACTGCACGAGGCTGCGCCCCGAACACCATCCGCCCTTCGGCGCACCCACTGGTGATGGTGCTTGGAAGAGAGGGCTTGGTCCTTGTGGGAGGGACTTCAGTCCCGACGCTGTTTGCGCAGCCTGCGGGTTGGCCGGTGTCGTTCGTCGCGACTGAAGTCGCTCCTGCAGGAGGCAGCGAGAAGGGTGCGGCGGTTCCCTCGGGGGCGATCGCGGTCGAGGCGCCGGAATGCCGCCGCGTCGGTTGGAGTGCAGTCTCCGGCGAGCGGCTATGATGGGGGCAGTTGCCACGGACCCGACCATGTTCCCCAGACTTCCGCCCGTCACCCAAGCGCTGCTGATCGGCAACGTCGTGGTGTTCCTGCTGCAGATGTTGCTCGGCACGGACACGTTCTCGCCCTTCATGCTGTGGCCGATCGGCGCCTTCGATGCGTTTTCGCCCGGGCAGAATTTCCAGCTCTGGCAGTTGCTGACCTATGGCTTCCTGCACGGCAGCTTCTCGCATCTGCTGTTCAACATGCTGGCGCTGTACATGTTCGGCGGGCCGCTGGAACAGACCTGGGGCAACAAGCGCTTCCTGACCTACTACCTGGTGTGCGTGGTCGGTGCCGGCCTGTGCCAGTTGCTGGTCGGCTGGTGGATGCTCAGCAACGGCAACGAGCCGTATCCGACCCTGGGCGCCTCCGGCGGCATCTTCGGCCTGCTGCTGGCCTTCGGCATGCTGTTCCCGAACCAGCGGGTGGTGCTGCTGTTCCCGCCGATCCCGATGAAGGCGCGGACCTTCGTCATCGTGTTCGGCGCGCTGGAACTGCTGATGGGCTTCACCGGCTGGCAGCCGGGCGTGGCGCATTTCGCGCATCTGGGCGGCATGCTGTTCGGCTGGCTGATGATCCGCTACTGGCGCGGCCAGCCGCCGTTCGGCAAGCGCAAGCCGCCGCGTCCGCGCATCGTGCGCTGAGCGCACGCCGGCCTCCGCGCGCAGGCATCGCCGCGCGCGCAGCGCCCTCGCGTTGACAGCCGCCTGCGCAGCGCAGGCGCCGACGACACGTTTTCCCATCCCTGAACGCAAGACGGCGCGGTTGCCCGCGCCGTCTTGCTGTGCGTGCCTGGCCGGCGGCTAGCGCCGGCAGCGGCTCACGGCCACAGGTGGATCTGCTCGGCCTCGCTGCGGACCATCGGCTGGCCCGGCTTGCAGGTGAAGGTCGCGGCGAAGGCGGGCAGGTTGGCCAGCGCGCCGTTGGTGCGCCAGCGGCCAGGCGCGTGCACGTCGGCGGTGACCCGCTGCACGGCTTCGTTCGGCGACAGCTGCTGCGCCCACAGGCCGGCCCAGGCCTTGTAGAACGCCTGCTTGCCGGCCTCGCTGGCGCTCGGCTGCGCGGCGCCGTAGGCCTGCCAGGCCAGTTCGACGCTGCCGATGTCGGTCAGGTCCTCGTCCTGGGTCAGCGGGCCGTTGACCTTGGCCCCCTTCACGCCGGGGAAGTCGTAGGCGCCGTACTGCGCGGCGGTGCGGGCGGCCAGCGCGTTCCAGGCGCTCTTGTCCTCCGGGGTCCACCAGTTGCGCAACTGGCCCTGCGCGTCGACCTGGCTGCCCTTGTTGTCGATGGCGCCGATCAGTTCGTGCGCGACCATCGCGCCGTAGGCGCCGTACAGCGCCGCGGCGTCGCCGCCGGCCGCGTACACCGGCGGCTGCAGCACCGCGGCGGTGACGATCAGGCGGTTCTGGGCGATGTCGTAGGTTAGCGCCGGCTGCTGCGGCAGCACGTCCCAGCGGCGGTCGGCGTTGCCCTTGCCGATGCGCTTCATCTCCTCGCGGTGACGCCAGGTGGAGGCGATCAGCATGTTGCCGCCGAAGCTGCCGCGGCCCATCGGCTGCAGGGTGTAGTCGAGGTCACGGCGCGGCGCGCCGACTTCGATCTTCAGCGCGGCCAGCTTGGCCTGCGCCTCGGTGCGCGCCGGCTCGCTCAGCCAGGTGCTGCGCTTGACCGCGGCGATCTGCGCGTCGCGCACCTGGTCGGCGATGGTCTCGGCCTGGCGGCGGGTGTCGGCCGACAGGTAGCGGGCCACGTACTCGCGGCCGAGCATGGGGCCGGCGGCGACGTTGATCGCGTCCAGCACCTGCGCCCAGCGCGGCGGCGGCGCGACCTGGCCCTGCAGCACGCGGCCGCGGAACTCGAAGCTGGCGTCGCGGAAGCTCTTGGACAGGTACGGCGCCATCGCATCGCCCACGCGCCAGCGCAGGTAGGCCTTCCACTGCTCAGGCTTGATGCTGACGATCATGCCGTCGAGCTGCTTGAACATGTCCGGGTCGGCCATCGACACCAGGTCGTCGTTGACGCCCTGCGCCTTGAGGAAGGCGTCGAGCTGCAGGTTGCGGTACTGCTTGTTCAACTCCTTGGTCGAGATCGGCGCGTAGTTGTTGAACGGGTTGTTGATGCCTGCCAGCGACTTGGCGCTGCGCGCCAGCGCGGTCTCGATCTGCAGCACCGACTGGGTGTCGGCCTCGAGCCGGTCGGCTGGGGTACCGGTCAGGGTCAGGATCTGCTTGATGTAGGTGCGGTAGCGGCCCATCAGCGCCAGGGTGTCGGCGTCGGTGCGGGTGTAGAAGGCCGGGTCGGGCAGGCCCATGCCGCCCTGCATGAAGTAGCCGATGTGGCGGTCCAGCGCCTTCAGGTCGACGTCGGCACCGAAGTTGAACGCGACTGGGATGCCGATCTGGTGCAGCGCGGCGATCGAGGCCGGCACGTCCTTGGCCTTCTTGATCGCGTCGATGCGGCCGAGCAGCGGCGCGATCGGATTGGACCCGTCCTTCTCCACCGCGGCCTCGTCCAGGCCGCTGGCCCAGAAATCGCCCAGCGCCTTCTGCACCGCGTTCTGCGGCGACTGCATGGAGGCGTCGAGCAGGTCGCGCTGCTGTTGCTGCGCACGCTCGGCGAGCTGGCCCAGCGCGGTGACCGCGCCGGTCTGCGGCACCGGATTCTGCTTCAGCCAGTCGGCGTTGGCATCGTCGTAGAAGTCGCTGCAGGCGGCGCTGATCGGCGGGGCCTTGGGCGCGGCGGCGCGCTTCTTCTTGGGCGCGGCATCGGCGGCCGAGGCGAGGGCGATCAGGCCGAGGGCGACGGCGAGGGCAAGCGGACGGGCATTGGGCATCGGGAACGCATCCGGTCAGGATTAAAGTCGGCGGAGTTTAACAAGCCGCGGTGTGCAACTGTGGCGATGACGCGCGTCCATCGCCCAACCGGATTCAGCGAGCGGCTTGGGCAACCACGGACGCCTGTGGCCGCGCAGGGCGGCCGGCATCGCCGCCGCTGCCGCAGATCGGTGTTCACGCAAAGAAAAGGCCCGGACATGCCGGGCCTTTTCGCGAGACGGCGGTGACGCTGCCGCTTACCAGATCACCACGCGCTTGTCGCCGCTGCGCACCATCGGCGCGCCCGGCTTGCACTGGAACGCGGTGGCGAAGGCCTCCAGGTTCGACGGCGCGCCGATCGCGCGGAACTGCGCCGGGGCGTGCGGGTCGGTGGTCAGGCGCACCATCGCGTTCTGCGGGGTGTACTTGGTGCGCCACACCGTGGCCCAGTTGATGAAGAAGTTCTGGTCGCGGCTCATGCCGCCGACCTTCGGGTCGTCCTTGCCCTCGGTGGCCTTCTTCATGGCGTCGTAGGCGGTGGTGATGCCGCCCAGGTCGGCGATGTTCTCGCCCAGGGTCAGCTTGCCGTTGACGTGCTTGCCATCGACTTCGTAGCCGTCGAACTGCTGGACCAGCTTGCCGGTGAGCGCGGAGAACTTCTTGGCGTCGGCCGGGGTCCACCAGTTCTCGAAGTTGCCGGTCGGCCCGAAGCGCGCGCCCTGGTCGTCGTAGCCGTGGGTCATCTCGTGGCCGATCACCGCGCCGATGCCGCCGTAGTTGAACGCGTCGTCGGCCTTGGGGTCGAAGAACGGCGGCTGCAGGATCGCCGCCGGGAACACGATCTCGTTCTGCAGCGGGTTGTAGTAGGCGTTGACCGTCTGCGGGGTCATGCCCCACTCGGTCTTGTCCACCGGCTTGCCGATCTTGCTCAGGTTGTACTTGTAGTTGAACGCGGTGGCGGCGCGCACGTTGTCCAGGTAGCTGTCGCGCTTGGTGGTCAGGCTGCTGTAGTCGCGCCACTTGTCCGGGTAGCCGATCTTCGGGGTGAAGGTCTTCCACTTCTCCAGGGCCTTGGCCTTGGTCTCGTCGCTCATCCAGGTCAGCTTCTCCAGGCGCGCCTTCAGCGCCTGGCTCAGGTTCTGCACCAACTGCTGCATCTTGGCCTTGTCGTCGGCCGAGAAGGCGACCTTGACGTACATCTGGCCCATCGCCTCGCCGGCGCCGTTCTCGATGCTGCCGAGCACGCGCTTCCAGCGCGGCTTCATCTCGGCCTGGCCGTTGAGCTCCTTGCCGTAGAAGGCGAAGTTCTCCTGCGCGAAGGCATCGCTCAGGTAAGGCGAGGCGCTGTCCACGGTGTGGAAGCGCAGGTAGGCACGCCACACCGACGGGTCGGTGTCGCCCAGCGCCTTGCTCACTTCCTGATGGAACGCCGGGATCGCCAGCGAGAACTTCTCCGGCACGGCCACGCCCTGCGACTCGAAGAACTTGGTCCAGGGGAAGTTCGGGGTCAGCTTGTCGGCCTCGGCCGGGGTGACCGGGTTGTAGGCCAGTTCGGCGTCGCGCGAGAGCTGCTCGCTGGACTTGGACACCTTGGCCAGGCGGGTTTCCAGCGCCACCACGTCCTGCGCCTGCTTGGCCGCATCGGCGGCCGGCACGCCGGCCAGTTCCAGCACCTTGGCCACGTGCGCCTGGTAGGCCTTGAGCTTGTCCTGCTTGTCGGCGTCGACGTAGTAGCTGCGGTCGGGCAGGCCCAGGCCGCCCTGCATGGCGTAGGCCATGTTCATCGTCGAGTTCTTGAAGTCGGCCTCGGCACCGAAGCCGAACAGGCCGTTCTCGCCCTTGGCCGCGCTCTGGCGCAGGTACTCGGCGATCGCCGGGCCATCCTTGAGGCCGTCGATCGCGGCCAGGTCGGCCTTCAGCGGCTCGATGCCCTGGGCGTTGATCTTGGCTTCGTCCATGCCCGAGGACCAGAAGTCGCCGACGATCTTTTCCACGCCCTGCGGGTTGGCGGCAGAGGCGGCCTGTTCGGCCAGCTGGTGCTGCACGGCCACCGAGCGCTCGTCCAGGATCGAGAACGCGCCCCAGCTGCTGCGGTCCTTCGGAATCTCGTTGGCGGCCAGCCACTTGCCGTTGACGTAGCCATTGAAGTCGTCGCAGGCGTTCTTGCTGGCGTCCAGGTCGTCGACGTTGAACGCGTTGTAGGCCGGCAGCTTGCTGGTGTCGAGCTTGAGCTCGGCCGGTGCCGCGGCGGGGGCGGCCGCGGGGGCGGGCTTGGCGGCGTCGGCGGCGGGCGCGGCGCTCTCGGGCTTGTTGCAGCCGGTCAGCGCGGCGCTCACGGCCAGGGTCAACAGCAGCATCTTGGGATTGCGAAGGGTCACAGGCAGGCTCCAGGCCGACGTGGATAAAGGAATGGCCCGCACGGGCCGTGGCGAGACTCTACGCCGCCACGGGAGGTTTCAGGGGTGTCGAAGGTCATGGGCGGCCGCGCGCGTTGGGCCCTGGGACGGCCGCGTCGCCTGCCGGTCGGCAGGCCCGCCGGCGCTGGCTTACCATGCGGCCATGACCCGTGAATCGCCATGCGATGCCCTGATCGTGGGCGCCGGCCACAACGGCCTGGTCTGCGCCGCCTACCTGGCGCGGGCCGGCTGGAAGGTGACGGTGCTGGAGCGGCGCGGCGTGGTCGGCGGCGCCGCGGTGACCGAGGAATTCCACCCCGGGTTCCGCAACTCGGTGGCGTCCTACACGGTGTCGCTGCTGCAGCCCAAGGTGATCGCCGATCTCGACCTGGCCGGGCACGGCCTGCGCATCGTGCCGCGCCGGCGCAACAACTTCCTGCCGTTGCCGGACGGTCGCTACCTGCTGACCGGCGCCGGCCACACCCAGGCCGAACTGGCCAAGTTCTCCGCGCGCGACGCCGCGCGCCTGCCGGCCTACGAGGCGCGGCTGGAGGGCATCGCCGACGTGCTGCGCGCGTTGGCGCTGCAGCCGCCGCCCAACGTCACCGACGGCGGCTGGCTGCAGGCCTTGCCCGAACTGCTGCGCGCCGGCCGCCTCGGCCGCCGCCTGCACGCGCTGGACGCGGAACTGCGCCAGGACCTGCTGGACCTGTTCACCATCTCCGCCGCCGAGTATCTGCAGCGCTGGTTCGAGAGCGACGCGGCGCAGGCGCTGTTCGGCTTCGACGGCATCGTCGGCAACTACGCCAGCCCGTACACGCCGGGCTCGGCCTACGTGCTGCTGCACCACGTGTTCGGCGAGAGCAATGGGGTCAAGGGCGCCTGGGGCCATGCGCTGGGCGGCATGGGCGCGATCACCCAGGCGATGGCGCGCGCCGCGACCGCCGCCGGCGCGCAGATCCGCACCGATGCGGGCGTGCGCGAGATCCTGGTCGAGGACGGGCGCGCGGTCGGCGTGGTCACCGAGCAGGGCGAGCGGTTGCGGGCGCGGCGCGTGGTCGCCAACGTCAATCCCAAGCTGCTGTACGAACGCCTGCTCGACCCGGCACACGTGCCGGCCGCGACCCGCGCGCGCATGGCGCACTGGCGCTGCGGGTCGGGCACCTTCCGCATGAACGTGGCGCTGTCGCGCCTGCCCAGTTTCAGCGCGCTGCCGGGGCCGGGCGACCACCTCACCGCCGGCATCGTGCTGGCGCCGAGCCTGGACTACATGGACCGCGCCTATCACGACGCGCGCCGGCATGGCTGGTCGCGCGAGCCGATCGTCGAGTTGCTGATTCCCAGCACCCTGGACGACAGCCTGGCGCCACCGGGCCAGCACGTGGCCAGCCTGTTCTGCCAGCACGTGGCGCCGCAGTTGCCGGACGGGCGCAGCTGGGACGCGCACCGCGACGAGGTCGCCGAGCTGATGATCGCCACCGTCGAGCGCTACGCGCCGGGCTTCGCCGCCTCGGTGCTGGGCCGGCAGGTGCTGAGCCCACTGGACCTGGAGCGCACCTTCGGGCTGATCGGCGGCGACATCTTCCATGGCGCGCTGAGCCTCAACCAGTTGTTCAGTGCGCGGCCGATGCTCGGCCAGGCGGCCTACCGCGGTGCGATTTCCGGTCTGTTCCTGTGCGGCTCGGGCACCCATCCCGGCGGCGGCGTGACCGGCGCGCCCGGCCACAACGCGGCGATGGCGCTGCTGCGCGGCTGAGCGGCGGTCCCGCGGCAGGGCAAAAAAAACCCTGGCATGGCGGCCAGGGCGAGGAAAGGCGCGGCGCGTGCAGCGCGCCGCGCGGGCCACGGCGGCGCGCCGTGGCGTTGTCTGCGCGCGGGGTCAGGGCGTGCCGGCCTGCGCGCGACCGCCCAGATGCGCGTCGAAGAACGCCAGCATCCTGGTGTAGAGGTTGAGGTTGTGCTCCTCCTTGTAGAAGCCGTGGCCTTCGCCGGATTGCACGATCACGCCTTCGGGCGGATGCCCGGCGTCCTGCAATGCCTTGGCCAGCGCTTCGGTGTGCTCCGGCGGGCAGCGGTCGTCGCGGGCACCGGCGGCGAGGTAGATCGGCAGGGTCAGCGCCTGTACGTGATGGATCGGCGACATCCGCTCCTGCTCGGCACTGCTGCTGCCGAAGGCGCGCAGCAGGTAGCGCCTGCCGCTCTCGCTCTTGCTGGTGTCGCTGAGCCGCAGCTGGAGCTTGGCGTCGTACATGCCGACATAGCCGAACGCGCACTGGAACAGGCCCGGCGCGCGCACCGGCGCCATCATCGCCGCGTAGCCGCCGAAGCTGCCGCCGTAGATGCAGATGCGCGATTTGTCGACCAGGCCCTGCTGGATCGCGTACTGCGTGCCGTCGACGATGTCGTTCATGATGCCGCCGTCCCACTGCCCGTAGGCACGGTCCATGAACGCCTTGCCGAAGCCGCCGGAGCCGCGGTAGTTGAGTTGCAACGTGGCGTAGCCGCGGCTGGCGAACAGTTGCGCCTCGGAATGGAAGCCCCAGCTGTCGCGCGGCCCCATCGGCCCGCCGTGCACGTTGACGATCAGCGGCAGATTCTTGGCCTGTGCCCCGGCCGGCACGGTGAGGTAGCCGTGGATGCGCAGGCCGTCGCGGGCGGTGAACTGGATCGGCGTGACCGTGGCCATCTTCGCCGCATCGATCCACGGCCGGCTCTTCATCAGGAAACGCGCCTTGCCGGTGGCGCGCTCGTACAGGTACAGCTCGCCCGGGTTCTGGTCGCTGCGCACGCTGACCACGATGGTGTCGCCGGTGCGGGTGGCGCTGGCGAAATCGACGTATTGGCCGGGAAAGGCCGCGGCCAGGCTGGCGTACAGGGTCGCGTCCGGATGCGCCTCGTCGATCAGCTTGACCTGCGGCGCGCCGGCCTCGGTGACGACGGCCAGTGCGGTGTCCGAGCCGTCGGTGGCGGTGATGGTGCGCGCGACCTCGCTGGTGGCGTCCTGGAACAGCGAAACGAAACGTCCGCTCTGCGGATCCAGGTAGCCGAACGCACCGGGCGCCTTGCCGTCGTCGCGGGTGGCGTAGACGCGGCCGTCGGCGGTGGACCAGGCGATGTCCAGACGCGCGCCGTCGGCCTTGCTGGCGTTGATCAGCTCCCACTTGCCGTCCTTCAGCGCGTACACCTCGCTGTGGCTGTCGTAGCCGGTGTCGTCGTCCTTGTCGCTCTGGCAGGTGGCGAAGGCGGGCTGCTTGGCGGCGTCCAGGGCGATGGAGCAGTTCGCCTTGGGCGCGCGGCCCAGCGACTTGCGCCGCCCGCTGAGGGTGTCGATCAGCACCACCTCGGTGCCGGCGCCCTCCGAGGAGCGCGGGTAGCGCACCTGCATGACCACGTTCTGCTCGTCGTCGCGCAGCGTGTCGAGTAATGAGAAGGCTTCGCGGCCCACGCTCTTGCCGCGCTGGGTGACGCCTTGCGTGCCGTATTCGATCAGGGTACGCGGCTGGCTGCCATCGGCGTCGACCGCGAACCATTCGCCGGTGCCCATCGGCCGCTCGAACGCACCGACCTTCTTGACGGCGGTGAACAGCAGCCGCTTGCGGCCGGTCCAGTAGAACGCGCCGACGCTCTTGCCGTCGGGCAGTACATTGACCTTGATCGGTTTGAGGTCGCGCGTGCCGAGCACGGTCAGCACGTCCTGTTCGCCGCGGTCCACGGTGAGCGCGAGATACTCACCGTCCGGCGAGATCTTGACCGCACTGTAGGTGGGGCGCTTGACGAAATCCGAAATGGGCGGGGGCGCGGCCGCGGCGGCACTGCCGTGCAGGCACAGCCCCAGCGCGCAGAAAGCAACGAGTCGTTTCACGAGCATCCTTTTTGCGTGATTGCACACAGCGAGAGCCCGATGCCGGGCTCTCGCTGACCTCCAGTGCGCGTGCCGCGGCTCAGCGGAAGCGGTACTGGAACTCCGCCGCCACTTCACGGCCGTACGGGCTGTAGGCACGCCAGAAGTACGGATACGTGTTGTAGCCGCTGTCCTTCGGGTGGGTCTTGTCGAACACGTTGTTGACGTAGAAGTTGACCGTCAGCTTGTCGGTCAGCTTCTTGCCCACGTTGGCGTTCCAGATGAAGTACGGCGCGATGCGGCCGGTTTCCTGCCAGTTCGGCAGGCTGCCGTAGCGGAGCATGAACACGGCCGCCTGCCAGTCGTTCCGCTGCCAGGTTGCGGTGGTGCGGATGCGGCTGCGGAAGTCGAAGTTGCTCAGGTCGTCGCGGTAGTCGAGGATCGGGTCGCCCTTGAACTCGGCCGACTTCTGCTCGAGGGTGTGCGAGTAGCCCACCTGGAAGCGGAAATCGCCCAGCCGGTCGGTGTCCAGGCGGTAGTCCAGCGACGCGTCGATGCCCTTGGTGCCGAGGAAGGCGCGGTTGATCGGGCCGCGACGGATCTCGGTGATCTGGCCGTCGTTCGGCGTCCCCGGCGCGCTGAGGCGGGTCACCCGCGACAGCATGTCGGCGCAGAACGCCGAACCCGGCGCACCCAGGGTGAACGGGTTGCGGTTGCGGGTCAGCCCGGTCACGCAGCCGGCTTCGCCGTCGAGGATGTAGGTGGAGGTGATGTCGGCCACCACGTTCTTCAGGCGGATGTCGTAGTAGTCGGCGGTGACCGACAGGCCCTCGAGCACGTCCCACACGAAACCGGCGGTCCACGACGTGCCGGTTTCCTCGGACAGGTCGGTGGTGCCCTGGCGCACGCCGTACGCGGTGTAGTTCACCGTGGTGTCCGAGGTCGGGCACTGCGCCGCGGCGCGGCCGCTTTCCAGGCAGCGACGGGTGTCAAAGATGCTGGAGAACGAGCCGCTGCGATCGGCGAACACGTAGTGCAGGTCGGGCGCGCGGAAGCTGGTGGAGTAGGAGCCGCGCAGCAGCAGGCTGTCCAGCGGACGCCATTCCAGGCCGGCGTTCCAGGTCTTGGCGTCGTCCACCGCGGTGACGTCGTCGTACTTGTCCAGGCGTCCGGCCAGGTGCGCCTTCAGCGAACTGAGGATCGGGATCGACAGCTCCACGCCCAGCGCGTAGCGGTCGCGCTTGCCGCCGCCGCCGGTGCCGGTGAGGTTGTACGGACGGTCGGCGCCGGTGTAGTCGGGCAGGATGCGCGGGTCGGCATTGAGCTTGTACTCCTGCTGCGAGGCTTCGACGATGCCGGCGAAGCCCAGTGCGCCCGCCGGCAACTCGAACAGGTCGCCGGAGAGGACGAAGCTGCCCTGGTTGACGTGCGAGTTGGCGTCGGTCTTGACCGTGGTGCTCAGCGCCGCGAACTGGTCCGGGGTCAGCGCGCTGTAGTAGCGCTGCTGGTTCAGGCGGTACACCGGATAGGTGGCGCCGCCGACCACGCGGGTACCCAGCTGCTGGCCCAGGAAGTAGTCGTTGACCGCCGACGCCACCAAGCGCGGCCGGTCGACCTTCACCTTGTACTCGGCGCGCGACAGGGTCAGGTCCCAGTCGAAGCGGTCGCCCCACTTGCCGCGCAGGCCGGCGGCGAAGTCGTAGGACTTCTCCTTGTTGCGTGCCATCAGGTGCTCGACGCCGCCGGCTTCCTGCGGGGCGAACACCCGCTGCGCGTCGACCAGCGCGTTGAAGCCGGGGTCGAACCACAGCGCGCCATTGGTGCGGCCGGACCAGAACTGGGTGCCGGCGGTGTACTTGGACTCGGAGGACCACGCCTGCAGGCTGGCCCAGCCCTGCATGCCGCCGTCGAAATCGAAGGTGCCGTAGGCGTAGCCGGACAGGTCGTTGTTCTCGTTGCGGATGGTCTGGTAGGCCGGGTCCTTGAACGTGCCGCAGGCCTGGCCGAGGTTGGTGATGGCACCGCTGGCGCTGGCAGTGCGGTAGTTCCAGCGCACCCACTCGTCGCCCAGCTGTTCGCACGCGCCGGCCGGCGGTGCGAAGTAGGAGTTGGTGGTCGAGCCGGTGCGGCGGCGCACGCGCATGGTGCCGGTCGGCTGGATGCCGACGAAGGCCGGCGGGAAGGGATTGTCCTGCGACGAATCCATGAAGTCGCGCTGGTAGCCGTACAGCGGTTCGCCGGCGGTGTATTCGAAGGCATAGGTCAGGCTCCAGCGGTCGCCGGTCTTGCCGCCGATCCACTGGAAGTCGCCGGTGTCGCCGCCGCCGCGGGTCAGGGTGCTGCCGCGCAGCTTGACCAGGTCGCCCTCGTAGTTGGTCTTGAGGATGACGTTGACCACGCCGGCGACCGCGTCGGAGCCGTAGATGGCCGAGGCGCCGCCGGCGAGGATCTCGATGCGGTCGACCGCCGCGGCCGGGATGTTGCCGAAGTTGGCGAAGTTGCTCTGGCCGTTGTAGGGCAGCGGGTAGTCCGCGGCGCGGCGGCCGTTGATCAGCAGCAGGGTGCGGCCGGGGCCGAGGCCGCGCAGGTTGATCACGCTGGCGTTGGGGGTGAAGCCGCCCTGGAACAGCTCGTTCTGGGTCGAGCCGGAGGCCTGGGTGAGCGTGCTCAGCGCATCGAAGACGGTGTTGAAGCCTTCGCGCTCGATCTGGGTGGCGGAGATGATGGTGACGGGCGAGGGGCCCTCGACTTCGGTGCGCTGGATGCGCGATCCGGTCACGGTCACCTTCTCGAGGGTGCGCGCCTTGGCGCCGGTGGCCTCGGTCAGTTGTTCCGTTTCCGATTCCTCGTTCGCGGGCTGGCTTTGCGCCAGCGCCGATGCGGCGGGCAGGGCCAGAATGGCGGACACAGCAACGACCAGAAGACTCCGCTTGGGAGTCGGTGCTTTGACTGACATTGACAAATTTCCCCTAGATGCATGTGCAGTACCCGGGTCCCTTCCTGGACAGGTACGTGTAGAGAGTGTGAGGTCCGTTTCACGTTTCGTGACCGTAGCATGAACGAATCGGAAAAGTAACGAAAAATTTTCGTTACATGACATGGTTTTGAAGCGGGCCTGCTGTAGGGGCCGCCTCGACGGCTGCGCGCTGGGGTCAGGGCTGACGCAACTGCTTGTCGCGGCGGCGCTTCCATCCAGGCGAGCGGTGTTTCGCACCGCGTTCGCCCAACGTGGCGCATGCGTCAGCCACGGGCAGCAGACACCCTCGGCGTGCACGCGCATGCTGCGCTGCAGTCATAATCGGAGACCGTCGCGGGCCTGCATGCCACCGCGGCCAGCCTTCCAGGGGAGATCGGGCGCATCCATGAGCGAACAGGTTCAGCTCTACAACCAGGCCATCGCCGCGCTCAACCGCAGCGACTGGCCGCAGGCGCAGCGCATCGCGCAACATCTGCTGCAGGCCTTGCCGCAGCATCCGGGCGTGCATTTCGTCGCCGGCGTGGCGGCGCTGGAGCTGCAGCAGATGCAGGTTGCGGCCATGCACCTGCATCAGGCGGCGACCCTGAACCCCGAGCGCGCCGACTACGCGGCGCAACTGGCGCGGGTGCTGGCGATGGGGCGATTCCTGCAGGATGCGCAGCGTTTCGCCGATCATGCGATGGCCTTGCAGCCCACCGATGCGCATACCCTGGACACGCTGGGCGTGGTCTATAGTCAGGTCAACGAACATGCTGCGTCGCTGCGGGCGTTCACGCTGGCGGTGCAGGCGGCGCCGCAGCAGGCCAGCTTCCGCTACAACTTGGGCACCTCGCTGCTGTTCTCCGGGCGGCTGCAGGAGGCCGAGGCCGAATACCGCGCCTGCCTGGCGCTGGAGCCGCGCTACTGGAAGGTGTATCTGTCGCTGTCGCAGCTGCGCAAGTGGACGCCGGAAGAAAACAATCTGGCCTTGCTCGACGCCGCTCTAGCGTCGGCCGGCGACACTCCGGACGCGGTGCTGTACCTGAACCTGGCGCTGGCCAAGGAGCACGAAGACCTCGGCGATTACCGCGCGGCGTTCCGCGGCTATGTGCAGGGCAAGTCGATACACAAGCGGGCGCGCAGCTATACCTCCGAGCGCGATGCGCGCCTGTTCGATGCCCTGCAGCGCAGCTTCCGCACCGACGACGCGCCGGTGGCGGGCTTCGACAGCGAGGAGCCGATCTTCGTGATCGGCATGCCGCGCAGCGGCACCACCCTGGTCGACCGGATCCTGTCCAGCCATCCGCAGGTGCACTCGGCGGGGGAGCTGCAGAACTTCTCGGTGGTGCTCAAGCGCTTGACCGGCACGCCATCGCCGGAGATCCTCGACGTCGCCACGCTCAGCCAGGTGCAGGGACTGGACTGGCGTGCGCTCGGCCGCGGCTATGTCGAATCCACGCGCCCCGGCACCGCGCTGAAGCCGCGCTTCGTGGACAAGCTGCCGCACAATTTCCTTTACGCCGGCCACATCGCGCGCGCCTTGCCGAAGGCGAAGATCGTGTGCCTGCGGCGCGATCCGATGGACACCTGCCTGAGCAACTTCCGCCAGCTGTTCGCGCTGTCCTCGCCGTACTACGACTATTCCTTCGACCTGATGGATGTCGGCCGCTACTTCCTGATGTTCGACCGGCTGATGGCGCACTGGAACGCGGTGCTGCCGCAGCGCATCCTGCAGGTCGACTACGAGGACCTGGTGACCGCGCAGGAGCCGACCACGCGCCGGTTGCTGGACTTCTGCGGCCTGCCCTGGGACGCGGCTTGCCTGCATTTCGAGCAGAACCAGGCGCCGGTGGCCACCGCCAGCGTGGTGCAGGTGCGCACGTCGATGACGCGTTCCTACATGGGCCGCTGGCAGCGCTACGGCGAGGATCTGGACGAGCTCAAAGCGCTGTTGTCGGCGTTCTATCCCTAGCGCCTCGGCGGCCTGGCTTGCTTGCGGCTGCTTGCCGCGGTGCTCACCGCGCGTCGCGATGCTTGCGCGTGCCTTGTCGCGCAATGGCGCTGGCGCGCGGCACGGCGCGCGCAAATGGTCCGTCGCGCATGCGCTTGGGTGAGAGCGAGGCCGCGTCCAGTACATGGCGCCGACGCGCCGAAGCGGATGCCGCGGCGTGATCGCGGCGATCGCGCCGCCTGCCGCTTGCAGCGGGTGAGGCAGGGCCGCCGTTCCACGATCTGCCGCGCATAAAAAAACCCACCCTTGCGGGTGGGTTTCTTCATTTCCTGCACGCGTTCTTACTTGCCGAACGAGTAACGCATTTCCAGGTAGTACGCACGGCCGTACACATCGAAGTTGTATTCGTTGTACGCCCACTGCGCGCTGCCCGGGTAGGAGGCGTCGAACGGCGGCATCTTGTTGAACACGTTGGTCACCATCAGCGACAGCTCCATGCCCTCGAACGCCTTGTAGGTCACGCTGGCGTTGTGGGTGATGTGCGACGGCAGCTTGCCGGCGCGCGGAGCGGCGTAGCCGTCGGCGCTGATCGTGGCGGCGTAGTTCGGGGTCTTGTCGAACCAGCTCGCGTACCAGGTGGTCGAGAACTTGCCGATGTCCCAGGTCAGCGACGCGTCGGCCTTGCGCTTCGGATCGGTGCTCCAGTACGGATCGTTCAGCAGGTCCACCGGCTGGTCGCCCGCATAGCGCACGTACTTGTGGCGCAGGTTCTCGCTGTAGCTGGCGATGGTGCTCAGGTCACCCCAGCGGCCGAAGTCGTAGCCATAGCGGAACGAGGCGGTGACCGCTTCCAGCTTCTGGTTGGAGACGTTGACCTTCGGCGTGTAGATGTTGGTGATCTGGCCGGCCGCGTTGCGCGTGACCTGCGAGAACGTGGCCTGGCACAGCGCCGAGGCGGCATCGTCGATGCCGGCGCGGCAGCGGTAGTCCTGCAGGCTCAGACCATTGGCGCTCTGCTGGGTGACCTCATCGCTGATGTCCCAGTTGAGGTAGTCGACGGTCAGCGCCATGCGGTCCACCGGCGACCACACGAAGCCGGCGCTCCACACATCGGCGTTGATCGGCTTCAGGTCCAGGCTACCGGACTGCGTGCCACGGAACTGGCGGTTGGAGTACGCGGCCGGGCAGTTGTCGGTGTTGCCCGGCAGATAGCCGCGCCGCGCGCACTGGTAGTAGTCGATGACGCTGCTGTAGTAGCCGCTCTGGCCCTGGTACAGATCGGACAGGGTCGGCGCGCGGAACGCGGTGCCGTACTTGCCGCGCAGCAGCAGGGTCTCGAACGGACGGTACTCCAGCGAGATGCTGTAGGTCGGCTTGTCGATGGTGCGGCCGCTGGCCTTGAACGCATCGTAGCGGCCGGCCAGGGTGATGGTCAGCGGGTCGAACACCGGCATGCGCAGTTCCGAGGTCAGCGCGTAGCGGTCGCGCTGGCCGCCGCCGGCCACCGAGGTCAGGCCCCAGACTTCGCCGTTGAGGATCGCCGGGTCCGGATCGTAGTCCCACTTCTGCTTGCCGTATTCGCCGACCACGGCCAGCCCCGCGTCGCCGCCGGGCAGGCTGAACAGCTTGCCGTTGGTGGCCTGCACGCGAATCATGCCGTCGGAGGTCTTGCTCTTGTTGGTCGCATGGCCGGTGAAGCTGGCGAACTCCGCCTGGGTGATCGGCGAGTAGAACGCCGCGTAGTTCGGCGCATACACCGGATAGGTGTCGTACAGCGGATCCAGGCCGAGCTGCGGGCCCAGCACCTTGTTGATGAAGAACTGGTCCACCGCGTTCTTGTAGCGGACGAAACTGCGCTCCTGCAGCTTGTACTGGGTATAGGTGACGCCGGCGTCGTAGTCCCAGCTCGACTGGCCGAGCTGGCCCTGGGCACCGAAGGTCACACGCACCGAGTCGCTCTTGTCGCGGCTCATCGTGTCCTTGATGCCGTTGATGCCCATTTCTTCCGGCGCGAACGAGCGCTGCAGGTTCAGCAGGTCGCCCACGTTCGGATCGTAGTAGTAGCCGAAGTCGGCGCTGGTGCCCCACCACAGGTAGTTGGAACCGGAGTGGTACTTGACCTCGTCGTGGCTGTAGAGCACGTCGCCATACAGTTGCACGTTGTCGTTGAGGTCGTGGGTGGCGTGCACGTAGGCCTGCAGCGACTTGTTGCCGCTGTCCAGGGTGCGGTATCCCGGGGTGTACTTGGAGCCGCAGTAGTAGGTGTCGCCGAAGCCCGGGCGCTGCTGCTTGGCGATGGTGCCGCCGAACAGGCCGCTCAGGTTGCTGCAGTTGTTCGGGTCCAGGAACTTGTAGCTGGTGAACGGGCTGTAGACCAGGAAGTCGCGGCTCGGCAGCTGGGCGGTATAGCCCTGCGTGTTGAACTGCTTGGTCATGTCGCGCTGGTAGCCCCAGATCGGATCCTTCTCTTCGTACTGCAGGCCGCCCAGCACGCTGGTGCGGCCGTCGGCCGAGGTCCAGCCGTCGGCGAAGGTGGCGCGGAAGTTGCTGCCGCCGCCCTCGGAGTAGCCGCCGCCGCGGATGCTGAACACCGCGCCGTCCATCTTCTTCTTGAGGATGACGTTGATGACGCCGGCGATCGCGTCGGAGCCGTACAGCGACGACTGGCCGCCCGGCAGGATCTCGATGCGGTCGACCAGGTCGATCGGAATGCCGCTGATGTTGTTGAAGGTGTCGCTGCCGTTGTACAGCGCCGGATAGTTCGACATCGGGCGGCCGTCGATCAGGTACTTCACGTAGCCCGGCGGCAGGCCGAACAGGCTCACCGTCTTCGCGCCCTGGGTGAAGGTGCCCGAGGTCTGCCCGCCCTGCACGCCGCCGGTGGCGAACGAGCTCTTCTGCAGCACGTCGGCGACGGTGCTGAAGCCGCGCGCCTTGATCTCTTCGGCATTGATCGTGGTGACCGGGGTGGCGGTCTCGATCTCGGTCTGCGGAATCAGCGAGCCGGTGACGGTGATCTTCTCCAGGTCCGTCGCCTTGTCGGTCTTGCCGTCGGTCGTGGCGTCCTGCGCGAAGGCGGCGAACGCGGCCGGGACAAGCATGGCGGAGGCCAGCGCGGCACTCAGGTGGCTGTGCTTGAAACTACGAGTATGACGAGCAGTCATCTTTCTCTATCCCCGAAAATCAATCGATAAGGCGAGGGGCCTCGTGCCGCGACATGTGCCTTGAAAGTGGGGTCGCATCCTGCGACCAACCCAAACGTAACACGGACTTAACGCCGTTTGTACATGGGTGTCACTTTTTTCGTCTACAAGCGAAAAGTGCCGTGAACACGCCGGAAACGTCGGTAAACAGCGGGCTTCGGCGTATGTGTAGACAAATTCCACGCTGCTTTGCACCATTGCGGGGCATTGCGGGTACAGGTTTCTGAACTTCGTTGCGTCGGTGCGATACGCGCCCGGGAGGGCCCGCCCCCATTAGCTGGTATCGACATCGCCTGCGGCTTGGTCAGGTTGTCGGCGCACCATTTCGGTGAGTGAGATTTGCCATCGTGGGGCGTGGCGGCGTGGGCCGTGCCGTCGATCGCCTGGCATCCCTGCATCGGGCTCCTGTGCGGGTCGATGTCCGCCCCGATGGCAGACCCGGGCGAATGGCGCGCCGCTGCGGCTACCGGGTGCCATTTGCGCAAATTCGCCAGCGGTCGCATCGCTGCGGGACCCTGCACGGGGACACTTGTATAGTCATGTGTCTGTGCGACCCGCGACGCTGCCGCTGCCCGCGGCCCGTTCGTGGGCCATGTGTCCTCTTCGTCCCGTGCACCGCTGCGTGCGCTGCCGGACGCTTCCTGATTGAGTTCCCGATGACCGAACGCCCGCGTCTCCCCGCCCACGCCGTCCAGCCCAAGCTCGCTCCGCACCCGCGCATCCGCAACGTCATTGCCGTCGGCTCCGGCAAGGGCGGGGTGGGCAAGTCCACCACTGCCGTGAACCTGGCCCTGGCCCTGCAGCGCCAGGGCGCGCGTGTCGGCGTGCTGGACGCCGATGTCTACGGCCCCAGCGTGCCGGCCATGCTCGGCCTGAGCGGGCGTCCGGACAGCCCGGACGACAAGAGCATCGAGCCGATGCGTGCGTTCGGCATCGAAGCGATGTCGATCGGGCTGCTGGTGGACCAGGACACGCCGATGATCTGGCGTGGCCCGATGGCGACCTCGGCGCTTACCCAGTTGTTCGCCGACACCTTGTGGGACGACCTGGACTACCTGCTGATCGACCTGCCGCCGGGCACCGGCGACATCCAGTTGACCCTGGCGCAGAAGATCCCGGTGGCCGGGGCGGTGATCGTCACCACCCCGCAGGACATCGCCACGCTGGACGCGAAGAAGGCGCTGAAGATGTTCGAGAAGGTCGAGGTGCCGGTGCTGGGCATCGTCGAGAACATGGCGGTGCACACCTGCAGCCAGTGCGGCCATGTCGAGCACCTGTTCGGCGAGGGCGGCGGCCAGCGCATGGCGCAGCAGTACGGCGTGCCGCTGCTGGGGTCGCTGCCGCTGGCGATCGCGATCCGCGAGCAGGGCGACGCCGGCACCCCGGTGGTGGCCGCCGCGCCGGCGTCGGCCGCGGCGCAGGCCTACCTGGCCACCGCGCAGCGCTTGACCGAAGAGTTGCGCAAGCGCCCGCGCGCGGCCATCCCGATCTCCGCGGCCTTGCGCTGAGCGGCACGCGGCGCCTGCCGCGAATGCCCTGCACCGGCTAGAATCGCCGGCTATTGCGGCCGGCCCCCTTCGCCGGCCGCGTTCCCGGCGTGCAGGCTGCGGCCGCCGCCACCGCATCAGGAACCCCCATGAGCATCAAGAGCGACCGCTGGATCCGCCGCATGTCCGAACAGCACGGCATGATCGCGCCCTACGAACCGGGCCAGGTCAAGCAGGTCGACGGCCAGCGCATCGTCAGCTACGGCACCTCCAGCTACGGTTACGACGTGCGCTGCTCGCGCGAGTTCAAGGTGTTCACCAACATCAACTCGACCATCGTCGACCCCAAGCACTTCGACCCCAAGAGTTTCGTCGACATCGAGGCCGACGAGTGCATCATCCCGCCCAACAGCTTCGCGCTGGCGCGCACCGTGGAGTTCTTCCGCATCCCGCGCGACACCCTGGTGGTGTGCCTGGGCAAGAGCACCTATGCGCGCTGCGGCATCATCGTCAACGTCACCCCGCTGGAGCCGGAGTGGGAAGGGCACGTGACCCTGGAATTCAGCAACACCACGCCGCTGCCGGCGCGCATCTACGCCAACGAGGGCGTGGCGCAGATGCTGTTCTTCCAGTCCGATGCCGACGACGTCTGCGAGACCAGCTACAAGGACCGCGGCGGCAAGTACCAGGGCCAGACCGGCGTGACCCTGCCCAAGACCTGAGCCCACCCGGTCTTTCCCACAGCACAAGGAGCGCGCAATGAACGACCCCAATCCCTACCAGGCCCCCGACGCGGCGCTGCCGCCCGCGCTGCCGGACACCGCCGGCGGCGAGGTCCTCGCCGGCCGTGGCGAGCGCCTCGGCGCCGCGCTGATCGACGGCGTGATTTCGTTGGCGACGTTCCTGCCGGTGGCGGCGCTGACCGGCTACTTCGGCAAGGTCATGGAGGCCGCACGCAGCGGCGTGCAGGTGTCGTTTCTGGCCACGCTGGGCTACGGCGTGCTGGGCATGGTGATCTTCCTGCTGGTGCAGGGCTACCCGCTGGCCAAGAGCGGCCAGACCTGGGGCAAGAAGCTGCTGTGGATCCGCATCGCCGACCTGGACGGCGGGCAGCCGCCGTTCTGGCGCCTGATCGCGTTGCGCTATCTGCCGACCCAGGCGATCTCGCTGCTGCCGATCGTCGGCGGCATCTACGCCCTGGTCGACGCGCTGTTCATCTTCCGCCAGGACAAGCGCTGCCTGCACGACCTGATCGCCGGCACCCGCGTGGTCAACGTCCGCCGCTGAGCCCGCGGTCGCGACACGGCGCCCCTGCGTTTGGAGGGGCCGCCCCGAAAGCCGCTAGCGCGACGCAGCAGCTAAGAGTGGGGGAAACGCTTTCGCGAATCCCCACTCCCGAATCCTCAATCCTCGCCCCACCTACTTGCCGCGGCCGAACAGCATGCCGACGCCGACCGCGACCAGGATCGCCGGCCACCAGGTGGCGATCAGCCGGCCCAGGCTCAGGTTGGTCCAGCCCAGGTTGTTGGCCAGGAACACCAGGCCGATCACGATCAGCACGATGGCGGCGATCACATTGGATTTCATGGAGGCGCGGCTTCCGCAAAAAGGGCGCCTATCGTAGCCGCTGGCGCCACGCCGCAACACGCGCCTGCAGTTCCTCGGCCGGCAGCCGCTGCGCCGCGCCGCTGCCCCACACCGGGCCGGGCCAGGCGGCATCGCCCGGATGCCGCCCCAGCACGTGGACGTGCAGTTGCCGCACCACGTTGCCCAGTGCGCCGATGTTGAGCTTGTGCACGCCCGGCTCCTGCCGCAGCAACTGCGAGAGCTGGTTGATCTCGGCCAGCAGCAGGCGCTGCTGGCCGCCGTCCAGGTCGATCCACTCGCTGGCCTCGGCCACCCGCGGCACCAGCAGCAGCCACGGGAAGCGGGCGTCGTCCATCAGCCGCACCTGCGACAGCGGCCCGTCGGCGACGAACGCGCTGTCGGCCTGCAGCCGCGGGTCCAGGACGAAGTCGGCCATGCCGCGGCTCAGCCCAGGTGCTCGGCGAGGAACGCCAGGCTGCGTTCGCGGGCGAGCTCGGCGCTGTCGGCGTCGTAGTGGTTCGGATCCACGTGGCGGTCGAAGCCATGCCCGGCCGGGTACACGAAGGTCTGCATCTGCGGCAGCTTCTCGCGGTGCTGCTGGATCGAGTCGGCCGGGATGCTGCCGTCCTGCGCGCCGAAGTGGAACAGCACCGGCGCCTTCGGCGTCTCGTCCAGGAACTGGGTGTTGCGGCCGCCGTAGTAGCTCACCGAGGGCAGGCCCAGGCGCAGCGCCGACAGCAGCGCGACGCTGCCGCCCCAGCAGTAGCCCAGGGTGCCGACCTTGCCGGCCGGCGCCAGCGCCTGCGCGGCCGCCTGCACGATGTCCAGGGCGCGGTCGAAGCCGAGCGCGCCGACCAGTTCCAGGCCCTTGCGCACGCCCTCCTGGTCGTAGGCCAGCTGCGCGTCCTTTTCCACCGGATCGAACAGCGCCGGCGCCAGCACTTCGTAGCCGTGCGCGGCGTAGCGGTCGGCGACCTGGCGGATGTAGTCGGTCACCCCGAAGATCTCCTGGATGACCACCAGGCCGCCGCGCGGCGTGCCCTCGGGCAGGGCGTGCCAGGCGGAAACCTGGCCGTGAGCGGTGTCGAGCGTGGTCCAGTGGCCCATACGGCATTCCTGTGGCGTGGGGGAAGCGGCGGATTATCCATGGCCCAGGCTAAGTCGGGGTGAGTGGCCTCACGCGCGGCTGCGGCCGCGCCGGCGGCCCCGGCCGCGGCCCGGTATACTTCGCGCGCTGTTTTTCTCCCAGGCCCCCGGACCCCGGCCCCAATGTCTCTCGCGACCCCCAAAGTCGGCTTCGTCAGCCTTGGCTGCCCGAAGGCCCTTGTCGATTCCGAACGCATCCTCACCCAGCTGCGCGTGGAGGGTTACGCGGTCGTGCCCAGCTACGACGCGGCCGACGTGGTGGTGGTCAACACCTGCGGCTTCATCGATTCGGCGGTGGCCGAGTCGATGGAGGCGATCGGCGAGGCCATGGCCGAGAACGGCAAGGTCATCGTCACCGGCTGCCTGGGCAAGCGTTCGGAGCAGATCCGCGCGGCCTATCCGGACGTGCTGGCGGTGTCCGGCCCGCAGGACTACCAGAGCGTGATGGAAGCGGTGCACGCGGCGCTGCCGCCGCGCCACGACCCGTTCGTGGACCTGCTGCCGCGCGCGCGGGGCGCCGAGGACGACATCGGGGTCAAGCTGACGCCGCGGCATTACGCCTATCTGAAGATTTCCGAGGGCTGCAATCACCGCTGCAGCTTCTGCATCATTCCGTCGATGCGCGGCGACCTCGTGTCGCGCCCGGTCGACGAGGTGCTGCGCGAGGCCGAGCGGTTGGTGAAGGGCGGGGTGCGCGAGTTGCTGGTGGTGTCGCAGGACACCTCGGCCTACGGCGTGGACCTGAAGTACGCCGAGCGCGAGTGGCGCGGCCGCGCCTACCAGACGCGGATGAAGGCGCTGTGCGAGGGCCTGTCGGAAGTGGGAGCGTGGGCGCGCCTGCACTACGTGTACCCGTATCCGCACGTGGACGACGTGATTCCGCTGATGGCCGAGGGCAAGCTGCTGCCGTACCTGGACATTCCGTTCCAGCATGCCAGCCCGCGCATCCTCAAGCTGATGAAGCGGCCGGGCGCGGTGGAGCGCACCCTGGAGCGCGTGCAGCGCTGGCGCGCGCTGTGCCCGGAGATCACCCTGCGTTCGACCTTCATCGTCGGCTTCCCCGGCGAGACCGACGCCGAGTTCGAGCAGTTGCTGGAGTTCCTGGACGCCGCGCAGCTGGACCGCGTCGGCGCGTTCGCCTATTCGCCGGTGGAAGGCGCCAGCGCCAACGCGCTGCCGGATCCGGTGCCGGAAGCACTCAAGCAGGAGCGGCTGGCGCGCTTCATGGAACGGCAGGCGGCGATTTCCGCCGCGCGCCTGGAGGCCAAGATCGGCAGCGTGCAGGAGTGCCTGGTCGACCTGCTGGAGGATGGCATCGCGGTGGCGCGCTCCAAGGCCGATGCGCCGGAGATCGATGGCCTGGTGCATATCCAGAACGGCGGCGAGCTGGGGCTGAAGCCGGGCGACCTGGTACAGGTGGAGATCACCGACAGCGACGAGCACGACCTGTTCGGCGATGCGCTGCCGGTGCAAGCGTCGCCGGCAAAACCGCTGGACCTGCGGGTGCTCTGAGGTCGCAGGCGGCCGCATGCAGGGCGCCACGGCGCCACGGCGCCGCGCGCTCAGGGCGTGGCGTAGTCCACCGCGACCACCACGAAGCTATGGCGGCCGCCGGGCAACTGCGCTTCCACTTCGTCGTCGATGCGCTTTTTCAGCAGCGCCCGCGCCAGCGGCGAATCGATGCTGATCCAGCCGCGCGCCGCGTCGGTCTCGTCCGGCCCGACGATGCGGTAGCGGCGCAGCTCGCCGCTGTCGGCATCCTCCAGTTCGATGTGCGCGCCGAAGAACACCGCCTGCGGGTCGGACGGCGCCTCGGCGACCACGCGCAGCGCTTCCAGGCGCTTGCTCAGGTAGCGCACGCGGCGGTCGATCTCGCCCAGTTGCTTCTTGCGGTAGGTGTACTCGGCGTTCTCCGAGCGGTCGCCCTCGGCCGCGGCCGCGGCCAGCGCCTTGACCACCTCGGGGCGGCGCACCCGCCACAGCTCCTCCAGCTCGGCCTTGAGCCGGGCATGGCCTTCCGGGGTGATCAGGGCGGTGCTTTTCTCGGCAGGGGGACGCCAGCGGCTCATCGGTGCGACTGCGGTGGAGCGGGGTGGCGATGCTAGCGCGTGCCTGCGGCTTGCGCACCCGCAGGCGATGGCCGAAGCTGGCGCCGCCCCGCACACGAACGTCGCCCGATGCTGATCCTGCCGCTGCACAAGCCGCTGTCGCGGGACAACTTCCCGCTGGTCACGCTGCTGCTGATCCTGCTCAACGTCGCGGTCTACGTCGGCTGGCAGCGCCACGACGGGGCGCCGCTGCGGCAGGCGCTGCGCGTCTACCTGGACTCCGGACTCGGCGCGCTGGAAGCGTCGGCCTATGCGCGCTACCTGGAGCGCAGTGGCGAGCGCGAGGCGCTGGCACGGCTGCAGCAGGTGCCGGCGGCGGAGCGGCCGGCCTTCGTCGGCGCCACCACACTGCACGATGTGCGCTTCGTGCAGGCCATGCGCGACGGCAGCGCATTCGCGGACGCCGATGCGCAACAGGCCTGGGCGCCGCTGCGCGCGCGCTACGACACGCTGCTGCAGCGTGTGTTCACCCTGCGCCATGTGCAGCGCAGCTCCGAATGGGCGCCGGCACGCATGCTCACGTCGGCCTTCCTGCATGCCGACGCCCTGCACCTGGTCGGCAACATGTTGTTCCTGCTGGCGCTGGGCACCTTGCTGGAAGGCGCGATCGGCGGCTGGCGGTTCCTGGCGGTGTACCTGCTCGGTGCGTTCGGTGCCAGCGCGGCGAGCCTGTGGTGGCGTTGGGGCGAAGCCGGGGCGGGGCTCGGCGCCTCCGGGGCCATTGCCGCATTGATGGGCGCGTTCTGCGTGGTGTGGGGGCGGCGCCCGGTGCGCTTCTTCTACTGGGCGGCGGTGCTGTTCGACTACGTGCGCGCCCCGGCCATCGCGCTGCTGCCGCTGTGGCTGGGCTGGGAACTGTACAACCTGCTGTTCAATGGCGATGCCGGCATCGGCTTCGATGCGCATGCCGGCGGCCTGGTGGTCGGCGCGCTGCTCGGCGCGGTGCTGGTGGCGGCCGGACAGACCCGCGAGGCGTTCCTGCGCGACGAGGCCGATGCGCCCCTCGACGACCGCTGGGCGCGTGCGCAGGCGCACCTGGGGCGAATGGAACACCACCAGGCTGGCGTGCTGCTGGATGCGCTGGCCGCGGAAGCGCCGCAGCGCTTCGATGTGGCGCTGGCGCGCTACCGCCTGGCCGCCAATGCCGGCCAGGCCGCGTCGGCGCGGGCCAGGGCGATGGAGGTGATGCGCCTGGTGGCGCCGTCCGTGCAGGAGGCGCGGCAGCAGGCCGGGGTGCTGCAGGCGGCCGGCGACCTGGATGCGCCGACGCGCGCGGCCCTGTTCGCACGCTGGATGGCGCTGGGCTTGCTGGCCGAGGCCGAGGCGCTGCTGGCGCAGGATGCGGTCTCGCCACGCGAGCAGCAGGCGCAGGCCTGGTTCCGGCTCGCGCTGGGCCACGGCGAACGCCAGGCCACGGCGGAGTGGCGGCGCGTGCTGGAGGCGCTGATCGTGCGCTACCCGGATTTGCCGCCGGCGGACAAGGCGCGGTTCCTGCTCGCCAACGCCTGAGGGCGCTGCCCGGCGCGGCAGTGGGGCACGTCAGCGTGTCCCGCTCCGCGCACGCCCTAGACCGGCGCGATCGTCACCGCGCGCAACGCCGCCTGCAGCTTGCCGCGCTGCACGTCATCGTCGCAGCGGCTCAGCGCGTCCTCCAGCAGGCTGCGCGCCTGCGCGTCCTCGCCGAAGCGCTCGGCCAGCAGCAACGCGGCCTGCAGCGACCAGGCGCTGCGTTCCGGCGCATTCGGCCAGCCGCGCACAGCGGCCTGCAGGCCATCGGCGGCGAGCCGGAACTGGCCCGCCAGCTGCGCACGTTCGGCCAGCAGCGTGGCCTGCTCCGGCAGCAGCGGCACGAAGTCGGGATCGGCATCCAGCGCCTCGCGCTGCAAGGCCAGCGCGCGCCGTTCCTGCTTTTCCTGCAGCAGCCGGTGGATGTACTGGCGGGTGTGGTCGCGGTGTTCGTCGTGGCGCGCGCTGCTGCGCAGCAGGCGCTGGTACAGCTCGTGCACGCCCAGGCTCACTGCGCGCGTGCGCACTTCGCTGCGCAGCACCTGCAGCGCGTCGTCGGTGTGGCCGTCGCGCACCAGCTGTTCGGCCTCGTCGAGCACGCGCTGGTCCGGGTCGTGGCGGGCGAAGGCGTTGGCCGCCTCGGCGGCCGGTTCGTAGCCCAGCACGGCGTGATACTGGTAGACCAGATAGCCCAGCAGGTGGAAGGCGGCAAACAGGCCCCAGATCGTCACCACGGTGACCGCCAGGTCGGCGACCAGCGGCGGCAGGGCGCGCTGCAGCCAGGCGGCGGCGCTCAGCGCGCTGGCCTGGATCACGAACAGCAGGCCGAACGCGGCCAGGTACGGCCAGCCGATGCGCAGCGCCAGGCCGATCGACACGGCCGGGTTCAGCGCGCGGCGCAGGCTGCCGTCCATCGCCAGGGAAATCAGGATGCCCGGCTGCAGCAGCACCACCGCCAGCAGCATCAGCAGGCCGCCGACCGGCCCGGCCAGCAGCAGCGCGGCGAACACCGCCACGCCGAGCAGGATCATCATCGCCAGCAGCCGCAGCACCACGCCGTCGCCGACATCGAAGCCGCGTTCCGGCGCGTCCAGGTAGCCGTCGGCGGTGTGGCGCAGGATCTCGAAGGCGTATTTGTAGATCGCCAGGGTGGTGACGATGCCCAGGATCCAGCCGATGCCGGGCAGCAGTCCCAGCAGGCTGCACAGGGTCAGCGCGATCAGCGCGTACAGCGCGCCGCCGCGCAGCGGATACAGCGCGATGGCGCGGGTGCGCGCCCAGAACGGTTCGGGTGTGCTGCGATGGGCGCGGCTTGCGCCCGCGCGACGACGATCTTCCATGACTCCCCCTGTCTACGAAGTGAGACGATTGTGCGGGTCGGCCGCGGCCGGTGCAATCGGGCGTTGGCCGTGGCGGGCGTGCGGCAGCGGACGGCCGACGCTGGCACGGGCGGCGTGTGCTGCTGCGCTAAGCGCCACCCGTGCCGCAGCGGCTGCGCGTGCGCTGGCTACACTGCACGCCCGGCGGCGGATGCGTGCGTCTCGCGTCGAGCCCGCCGTTTCGCCGTTCCCTCCCAGGAGTCTCGCTTGGACCCTTCCTTCGTTTCCGGCAATCCGCGCGTGCGCGTCACCAACATCGAGGTGCTGTCGGACAACTGGTACGTGCTGCGCAAGGTCAGCTTCGATTTTCAGCGTCACGACGGCAGTTGGCAGGCGCTCACCCGCGAGGCCTACGACCGTGGCAATGGCGCGACCATCCTGCTGTACAGCCGCGCCAAGGGCACGGTGATGCTGACCCGCCAGTTCCGCTTGCCGACCCTGCTCAACGGCAATCCCGACGGCATGCTGATCGAGGCCTGTGCCGGGCTGCTCGATCGCCACGATCCGGAGACCTGCATCCGCAAGGAAACCGAGGAGGAGACCGGCTACCGGATCGAGAACGTGCGCAAGGTGTTCGAGGCGTTCATGAGCCCGGGCTCGGTGACCGAGCGGCTGTATTTCTTCGTGGGCGAATACGTGGACCGCGACAAGGTCGGCGCCGGCGGCGGCGTGGCCGCTGAGGGCGAGGAGATCGAGGTGCTGGAACTGGCGCTCGATGCCGCGCTGGCGATGATCGACACCGGCGAGATCGCCGACGCCAAGACCATCATGCTGCTGCAGTACGCCAAGCTGCACGGGCTGCTAGCGTAGCTTTGTCGGTTTTTGTACCTGCGCGTGGCAGCGCCTGGACGAAGGCCGCCCGTGTCCGCGAATCCAGCGTTCTGCACGCTGGGCCTGTCGATCGCTGGTGGCGACGGTGTGCGGCAGGCATGCTCAGGTGCCAGCGATGACCCATTGCACGTCCGGCACCCACGCCTGCCGCCATCGGGCCATTTTTGCTTCGGCGTCCAGCCATTGCGGAGAAACCGGCGCTGCGGCCCCGAGCGCCGGCGTCTTGTCCAGACAGCCGGCATTGACGGCACCGTAAAGCCGCCCCTGATGCTCGAACGTGACCGCGACCAGCACCCCGCACTGGCGGCACAACTGGAACTGGGCGGCTTCTGCGCCTTGGCGATAACGATGCACGGCCTCGGCATGCGTGGCCGTCAGTCGCAGTGTGCCGGCGGGATCGGAAACGTATGCCGCACCATGCTTCTGGCAGAAGCTGCAGTCGCAGGCGCGCGGACGGATGTCCTCTGCCGATTGATCCGTCGAGAACACGACGGTCAGGCCGCCGCAGTGGCAGCTTCCCTGGAGCGTTGTCGGCTTGCCTGCCCGCGACATCATTGAAAGGCGCTCATCGCGTTCCTGTCCATGCTGGAGCTTGCTTTGGCGCCGGCTGCGCTCAGCGCTTGCCACCGAAGATGCTGCCGAAGATGCCGCGCACGATCTGCTGGCCGATGCGGTTGCCGATGGTGCGCGAGGTCTGCTTGGCCATCGCCTCCAGCATGCCCTGGCGGCGCTTGGTGCCGAACACCGCGTCCTTGACCGCCTGGCCGAAGCCGCTGTCCTGGGCCTCGTCCTGTTCGCGGGTGCGTGCCGGCGGCGCGGCGCTGCGGTCGGCGCTCTGCTCGACGCGGCGTGCCAGCAGCTCCGCCGCCGATTCGCGGTTGACAGGCGTGTCGTAGCACGCGCCGACCGGGCTGCCGGCGCGCACCTGCGCGCGCTCGGCCTCGGTGATCGCGCCCATGCGGCAGCGCGGCGGCGCGATCAGGGTCTGCTGCACCGGCGATGGCACGCCCTTGTCCTGCAACGTGGACACCAGCGCCTCGCCGGTGCCGAGCTGGGAGATGGCCTTGGCCACGTCCAGCTTGGGATTGGCGACGAAGGTTTCGGCGGCGGTGCGCACCGCCTTCTGGTCGCGCGGCGTGTAGGCGCGCAGCGCGTGCTGCACGCGGTTGCCGAGCTGGCCGAGGATGCTGTCGGGCACGTCGTCGGGGAACTGCGAGCAGAAGTACACGCCCACGCCCTTGGAGCGGATCAGCCGCACCACCTGCTCGATGCGCTGCACCAGCGCCGGTGGCGCGTCGTCGAACAGCAGGTGCGCCTCGTCGAACACGAACACCAGCTTGGGCTTGTCCAGGTCCCCCACTTCCGGCAGTTGCTCGAACAGTTCCGACAGCAGCCACAGCAGGAAGGTCGAGTACAGCCGCGGCTTGAGCACCAGTTGCGCGGCGGCGAGGATGCCGATCACGCCGCGGCCGTCGTGGTCGACCCGCATCAGCTCGGCCAGGTCCAGTGCCGGCTCGCCGAAGAAACCTTCGCCGCCGTCCTGGGCCAGGCGCAGCAGCGCGCGCTGGATCGCCGCCACCGATTGCGCGCTGACCAGGCCGTATTCGGTGGAGATGTCCTTGCGCTCTTCCACCACCAGCGCCAGCAGCGCGCGCAGGTCGTCCAGGTCGAGCAGCAGCAGGCCGCGGTCGTCGGCCAGCTTGAACACGATGTCGAGCACGCCGGCCTGGGTGTCGTTGAGTTCCAGCACGCGTGCCAGCAGGGTGGGGCCCATCTCGCTGACGGTGGTGCGCACCGGATGACCGAGCTTGCCGTACAGATCCCAGAACACCACCGGGTTGGCGGCCGGGGCGTAGTCGCGCACGCCGATCTGCGCCGCGCGCTGCAGCACCTTCTCGCTGCCGTCGCCGGGCATCGCCAGGCCGGCCACGTCGCCCTTCACGTCGGCCAGGAACACCGGCACGCCGATCCGCGAGAAGCCTTCGGCCAGGGTCATCAGGGTCACGGTCTTGCCGGTGCCGGTGGCGCCGGCGACCAGGCCGTGGCGGTTGCCCAGGCGCGGTTGCAGCAGCACCGCGATGTCGTCGGTCACGCCTTTGCCTAGCAGGATCGGGTCCATATCGGGGTCCGCAATGAGGTGCCTGGATTCTAGAGCGTCTGCGGGATGGCCGAACGCGCGCGGGTGCGTTGGGGGCTTCGCGCCACCATGCAGATGCCGGCGCACCCCGCGAAATGGGGTCTTTGCCTGGTGTGGCCGTTCGATGCTGCGGCACGGGAGTGCGACTGCTTCGCGGGTCGTGGGCGCGGTGCGCGCAGTGTCCGTGTTGCAGCGCGGGACGCCCGCCAGCCATGAACGTCGGCCCGCCGCGGGCCGGACCGTGGCCGCGGCGACCTTGCCGCGATGCGACGGCGGGGGCTACCCTGCGGCCTTTCCGTCGCCGCGTCCCACCATGCCCCTTCCGTTCCGCTTCACCCACGCGTGGCCCGTCGCGGCTGCCGTGGCGCTGACCTGCGCCGCTCCTGCCGCCCATGCCCGCGTGTCCGCCCGCGACCAGGCCGCCATCGCCGTCCTCGACCAGCGCCTGGCCGCTGCCGAGAAGCGCTACAACGACGCCATGGTGCTGGTCGGCAACAGCGACCCCAAGGGTACCCAGGAAAGCGACGCCGCGCTGGAAGACATCGAGGACGTGATCCAGGCCTGCATCAAGCAGCGTGGCTGCGAGGTCGGCACCTACCTGGGCGCGTACAAGCGCCTGCTCAAGGCCAAGACCGACGCGCAGGGCCAGGCCAGCGATACCGATGCCGCCGACGACGAAGACGCGGCGCCGCTGCAGGCCGACCCCGACCACATCAGCCCGCTGGCCGCCGACGTGCCGGAAGCCGCGCGCGCGGCACGCCTGCTCAACGACAAGCGCCACGCCTTCGATTCGATGGTGGAGTACAACCCGGCGGTGCAGGCCGGCATCCGCCGCTGGCTGACCGACATGCGCCCGGCGCTGATGAGCAGCTACGAGAACTACCAGAACCTGCGCGCGATCATGTGGCCGGAGTGGGAGAAGCGCGGCCTGCCGGAGGCGTTGCTGTTCGGCATCATCGCCAAGGAGTCCAACGGCCGCGTGCATGCCAATTCGCGGGTGGGCGCCGCCGGGCTGATGCAGTTCATGCCGGCCACCGGGCGCCGTTTCGGCCTGGGCCCGGACGGCACCGGCTTCGATACCCGCTACGACGCGCGCAGCGCCGCCGAGGCCAGCGCGGTCTACATCAACGAGCGCATGGCCGAGCTCAACCGCAGCGTCGAACTGGCCCTGGCCGGCTACAACGGCGGCGAAGGCCGTGCGGCGCGCGTGTTCAACCAGATGCCCGGCCGCAGCTTCTGGGACGCCTCGGTGTACAACCAGTTCCCGGCCGAGACCAAGGACTACGTGCCGATGGTGATCGCCGCGGCGTGGATCTTCCTGCACCCGCAGCAGTACGGCGTGGCCTTCCCCAAGATCAATGCGCAGCCGGCCACGCTGCGCCTGGCCAAGTCCACCACCATCTACGAACTGACCATCTGCCTGGGCAGCGACGGCACCCGCGACGGCTACATGCGCGCCCTGCGCAACCTCAACCCGCGCTACGAGCCGGACGGCTGGATCCCGGCCGGGGTGACCATCAACGCCACCACCAAGATCGTCGGCCTGTACAACCGCTACTGCGTCAGTGGCCCGCGCGCCGACCTGGCGCGCGCACTGATCACCGCCGACGTCACCGCCGCGGTGCGCAGCGGCAGCCCGGCGCCGGCCGCCGACCTGACCGGCAACGTGGCGGTGGGCGACGTCAGCCCGGTCGCCGGCGTGCCGACCACGGTGGCCACCGGCCGACCCGCGCCGGCCAAGCCCAAGCAGAAGCAGGTGCGCAGCTACCGCGTGGCCAAGGGCGACACGTTGGGGCGGATTTCCGACCGCCACGACTGCGACCTGAAGGAACTGGCCAAGGCCAACGGCCTGCGCGCCCCGGGCTATGCCCTGAAGCCGGGCCAGTCGCTGAAGCTGGTGGGCTGCGAGAAGTAAGGATCCCGTCTCCCTCCGGGAGAAGGTGGCGCGTAGCGCCGGATGAGGGGTGGCGCATGCGCAGTCTCGGGCGTGTGGCTTTACCGTCATCCATTGCAGGGAAAGGCGGTCCTTCCACCGTCCAGGCGTCGGGACTGAAGTCCCTCCCACAGTGGCGCTGTCGCTGCACACCAGTTGCGAGACAAAGCGCAATCCAATCCCTTCTCCCTCCGGGAGAAGGTGGCGCGCAGCGCCGGATGAGGGGCGGGCCATGCGCAGTCTCGGGCGTGTGGCTTGCCGTCATCCATTGCAGGGAAATGCGGTCCTTCCACCGTCCATGCGTCGGGACTGAAGGCCCTCCCACAGGGGCGGGCGCTGCACACGCGTTGCGAGACAAAAGCGCAATCCACTCCCTTCTCCCTTCGGGAGAAGGTGGCGCGTAGCGCCGGATGAGGGTACGGCCGCCGCAGTCTCAGGCGAGGCGTCGACACCACCATCCAGCACATGCTGGCGGTCTTTCACCGTCCATGCGTCGGGACTGAAGGCCCTCCCACAAAGGCGCTCCTCAAGCGAAAGGGCCGCAGCGCGGCCCTCTCACGCCTCAGCGCACCAACCGCGCCAGTGCCTGCCCCAGCCGCACCGGCGATTCCGCCTTCAGTGCCGGGTCGAACGCGGCCACGCCCGGCGGCAGCAGCACGATCACCGTGGAGCCGTAGTTGAAGCGCGCCATTTCCTCGAACCGCTGCAGGGTGATGCCCTTGCCGCGCCAATCCTTGCGGGTGATGCGGTCGGCGTAGCGCGGGATCTCCACGCCGCTCCACACGGTTTCCACGCCGGACACCAGCAGCGCGCCGACCATCACCGAGACCATCGGGCCGAAGTCGGTGTCGAAATGACAGACCAGGCGCTCGTTGCGCGCGAACAGGCGCGGCACGGTGCGCACCGCGTCGGTGCCGACGCTGAACAGCCGCCCCGGCACGTGCATGGTTTCGCGCAGGGTGCCGGTCCACGGCATGTGCACGCGGTGGTAGTCGCGCGGCGACAGGTACACGGTGGCATACAGGCCGTTGGCGAACGGCGCCGCCGCGGCGTCGTCGCCGAGCAGTTCGGCGGCGGTGAACGACTGCCCCTTGGCCTGGAAGATGCGCCCGTCCTCGATCCGGCCGAGCTGGCTGATGCGGCCGTCGGCCGGCATCAGCAGCGCCTGCGGATCGGGATCGGCGACACGCGCACCCGGCTTCAGCGCACGGGTGAAGAAGGCATTGAAGGTCGGGTAGGCGCGCGCATCCGGTTGCGCGGCCTCGCTCAGGTCCACGCCGAAGCGGCGCACCACCGTGTCGATCAGCCACTGCTTCAGTCCGGGCCGCGACGAATAGGCCAGGCGCCGCGCCAGCGAGGACAGCAGCCGGTGCGGCAGCACGTAGGTCAGGCGGGTGGTCAGGCTCATGGGGCGGTGGCCTTGGTCAGGGTCTGCAGGTCGGCGGCGATCGCCGCGGCATCGAACGGCGGGCGGATCAGCCCGGCCTGGCGGCCCTGCGGGTCGAGCACCGCGATCGCGGCGGAGTGGTCCATGCTGTAGTCGTTCGGGTTCTCGGCGTAGTGCTTGCCCGGCACCTTCTGGAACACGAAGCCCAGCGCGGTGGCGAAGCGCTCCAGCTCGGGCACGTCGGCGGTGGCGGCGATGGTGTCCTTGTGGAAGGCATGGGCGTACTCGCCCAGCCGTGGCAGGGTGTCGCGCTGCGGGTCGACCGAGACGAACAGCACGCGCGGGCGCAGCGTGTCCGGCAGCGTCTCCCATTGCTTCTGCGCGCGCGCCAGGTCGGCCAGGGTGGTCGGGCACACGTCCGGGCAGGCGGTGAAGCCCAGGAACACCAGGGTCCAGTGGCCCTTGAGCTCGCCCGGCACCAGCGGCGTGCCGTCGGTCTGGCGCAGGTGGAAGTCGGGCAGGGGCCGCGGCTGCGGGTACATGCGCACCGTGCGGGTCTCCGGCCAGGCCGGGCCGGCGCTGCCGCCGAAGTACTTCTGGGCCAGCAGCAGCCCCAGGCCGGCGGCCAGGGCAACCACCAGGACGATGCCGAAGGTGCGGTTGAACATACTGATTTCCCATGCAACGAACGCTCATCATAGCGGCCGGGCCTCTATAATCGGGGGCCGAATTGCCTTGCCTGTTGCCATGACTGCCGACGCGGCCGCCGAACTCCACACGATCATCGACCTGATCCGCTACGGCACCAGCCGTTTCAACGCCGCCGGGCTGAGCTTCGGCCACAGCTACGACAACGCCCTGGACGAGGCCACGCAACTGGTGCTGCACGCGCTGCACCTGCCGCACGACCTGGGCCCGGCCTACGGCAGCGCGCGGGTCACCACGCCGGAGAAGGCGCAGGTGCTGGCGCTGTTCGAGCGCCGCATCGCCGAGCGCATCCCCGCCGCCTACCTCACCGGCGAGGCCTGGTTCGCCGGGCTCAGCTTCAAGAGCGATGCGCGCGCATTGGTGCCGCGTTCGCCGATCGCCGAACTGATCGAGGCCGGCTTCGAGCCGTGGCTGGCCGGCCGCCCGGTCGAGCGCGCGCTGGACCTGTGCACCGGCTCGGGCTGCATCGCCATCGCCATGGCCCACTACAACCCGAACTGGCAGGTGGACGCGGTCGACATCAGCGACGATGCGCTGAGCCTGGCCGCCGAGAACAAGGAGCGGCTGCTGGCCGACAACGTCGAACTGGTCAAGTCCGACCTGTTCGCCGGGCTGGGCGGGCGCCGCTATGAGCTGATCGTGACCAATCCGCCCTACGTCACCCACGCCGAGACCGATGCGCTGCCGCCGGAATACGCGCACGAGCCGGAACTGGGCCTGCGCGCGGGCGACGACGGGCTGGACCTGGCGCTGAAGATCCTGCGCGACGCACCGGCGCACCTGAGCGAGGACGGGCTGCTGATCTGCGAGGTCGGCGAGTCCGAGCGCGCGCTGGCGCAGCTGCTGCCGGAAGTGGATTTCGCCTGGGTCGAGTTCAAGGTCGGGCAGATGGGCATCTTCGCGGTGGAGCGCAGCGAACTGCTGACGCACCACGCGCGCATCGCCGCGCTGGCCGCGGACCGGTGATGCGACGGCCATGAGCGCGAACAGTTTCGGCACGCTGCTGACCGTCACCACCTTCGGCGAATCGCACGGGCCGGCGATCGGCTGCGTGGTGGACGGCTGCCCGCCGGGGCTGGAGCTGGACGCCAGCGAATTCGCCCACGACCTGCAGCGCCGCGCCACCGGCAAGAGCCGGCACACCTCGGCGCGGCGCGAGGCCGACGCCATCGAGATCCTGTCCGGGGTCTACGAAGGCCGCACCACCGGCACCCCGATCGGCCTGCTGATCCGCAACACCGACCAGCGCAGCAAGGACTACACCGACATCGCCCGGCAGTTCCGCCCCGGCCATGCCGACTACAGCTACTGGCAGAAGTACGGCATCCGCGATCCGCGCGGCGGCGGACGCTCGTCCGCGCGCGAGACCACCATGCGCGTGGCCGCCGGCGTGATCGCCAAGAAGTGGCTGGCGCAGCGCTACGGCGTGCGCGTGCGCGGCTACCTGTCCCAGCTCGGGCCGCTGCTGCCGCAGGGCTTCGCCTGGGACGCGGTGGAAGACAACGCGTTCTTCTGGCCGCACGCGCCGCAGGTGCCGGAGCTGGAGGCGTACATGGATGCGCTGCGCAAGTCCGGCGATTCGATCGGTGCGCGCGTGACCGTGGTCGCCGACGGCGTGCCCGCTGGGTGGGGCGAGCCGATCTACGGCAAGCTCGACGGCGAGCTGGCCGCGGCGATGATGAGCATCAATGCGGTCAAGGGCGTGGAGATCGGCGACGGCTTCGCCGCGGTGACCCAGAAGGGCACCCACCATCGCGACCTGATCGCGCCGGACGGGTTCCAGTCCAACCACGCCGGCGGCGTGCTCGGCGGCATCGCCACTGGGCAGCCCGTCGTCGTCTCGGTGGCGTTCAAGCCCACCTCCAGCCTGCGCCTGCCCGGCGCCACGGTGGACGTGGACGGGCAGGCAGTGGACGTGATCACCACCGGCCGCCACGACCCCTGCGTCGGCATCCGCGCCACCCCGATCGCCGAGGCGATGATGGCGCTGGTGCTGATGGACCAGGCGCTGCGCCACCGCGCGCAATGCGGCGACGTCGGTACGGTGACGCCGCGCATCCCCGGCGGTGGCGATGGCTGAGTCGCGGCCGCGGGTGTGGGTCAGCCAGCCGCTGTTCGACGATGTCGTCGCACGGCTGGGGGCGCATTGCGCGCTGACCACCACCGCGGACGTGACCAAGTATTCGCCGCAGGACCTGGCGCAGGCGCTGGCGCCGCTGGACGGCGCCCTGGTCACCCTCAACGAACGCATCGGCGCCGCCGAGATCGCTGGCGCGCCGCGGCTGCGCGCCATCGCCAACGTCGGCGTCGGCTACAACAATCTGGACCTGGACGCGCTCAGCGCGGCCGGCATCGTCGCCACCAACACCCCCGACGTGCTCACCGAGACCACCGCCGATCTCGGCTTCGCCCTGCTGATGGCCGCCGCGCGCCGCGTCGGCGAGGCCGAGCGCTGGCTGCGCGCGGGGCAGTGGCAGCAGTGGTCGTTCCAGACCATGCTCGGCGCCGATGTCCACGGCAGTACGCTGGGCATCCTCGGTATGGGCCGGATCGGCCAGGCCATCGCGCGCCGCGCCGCCGGCTTCTCGATGCGCGTGCTGTACCACAACCGCAGCCGTCTGCCGGCCGAGGTGGAGCGTGCGCATCGCGCCGAATACGTCGGTTTCGACGCGCTGCTGGCGCGCGCCGACCACTTGTTGCTGGTGCTGCCGTACAGCGCGCAGTCGCACCACGTCATCGATGCCGCCGCGCTGGCGAAGATGCAGCCGACCGCGACGCTGGTGAACATCGCCCGTGGCGGGCTGGTCGACGAAATCGCGCTGGCCGACGCGCTCGCGCACGGACGCCTGGCCGCGGCCGGGCTGGACGTGTTCGAAGGCGAGCCGGCAATCCGTCCGGAACTGCTGGCGCTGCGCAATGTGGTGCTGACCCCGCACATCGGCAGCGCCAGCGTGGCCACGCGCCGCGCGATGGTGGCGCTGGCGGTCGACAACCTGCTTGCCGCGCTGGGCATCGGCGCCGACGCCGGGCGCCCGCCCAACGCGCTGAACCTGGACGCGATCGCCGCGGCCGGCGGCGCGCGGGCGATGGCGGACAAAAAACGATAGGGAGCCTGCGGCCCTGTGCGCGGCGCGCACGGCAGGTTCCCCGAATCCACGCGGCAGTGCGGCTGTTTTTCCCCTTTTTTCTTCCTGCGGATCGAATCCTTCCATGAGCAATGCAACCCGTCGTTTCAACGTCGCCGTCGTCGGCGCCACCGGTGCCGTCGGCGAAACCATGCTGAGCATCCTCGCCGAGCGCGGTTTCCCCATCGCCACGCTGTACCCGCTGGCCTCCGAGCGCTCGGCCGGCGGCCAGGTCGAGTTCAACGGCCAGAAGGTCACCGTGCTCGACCTGGCCACCTTCGACCCGACCGGCGTGGACATCGCGCTGTTCTCCGCCGGCGGCGGCATTTCCAAGGAATACGCGCCGAAGTTCGCCGCGGCCGGCGCGGTGGTGATCGACAACTCCTCGACCTTCCGCTACGACGACGACGTGCCGCTGGTGGTGTCGGAAGTCAATCCGCACGCGCTGAAGCACCGTCCGCGCGGCATCGTCGCCAATCCCAACTGCTCGACCATGCAGCTGATGCCGGTGCTGGCGCCGATCCACAAGGAATACGGCATCGAGCGCATCAACGTGGCCACCTACCAGTCGGTGTCTGGCGCCGGCCGTTCGGGCATGGAGGAACTGGGCAAGCAGACCGCGCAGCTGCTGGCGTTCCAGGACATCGAGCCGCAGAAGTTCCAGGCGCAGATCGCCTTCAACCTGATCCCGCACATCGACGACTTCCAGCCCAACGGCTACACCAAGGAAGAGATGAAGCTGGTGTGGGAGACGCAGAAGATCCTCGAGGACAGCAGCATCCTGGTGAACCCCACCGCGGTGCGCGTGCCGGTGTTCTTCGGCCATTCGGAGGCGGTCAACATCGAGACCAAGCGCAAGATTACCGTCGAGCAGGCGCGCGCCCTGCTGGGTCAGGCGCCCGGCGTGGAAGTGGTCGACGAGCACAAGGCCGGCGGCTATCCGACCCCGGTGACCCATGCCTCCGGCAAGGACCCGGTGTTCGTCGGCCGCATCCGCGAGGATTTCTCGCACCCGCGCGGCCTCAACCTGTGGGTGGTGGCCGACAACATCCGCAAGGGCGCCGCGCTCAACGCGGTGCAGTTGGCCGAGCTGGTCGCTCAGGAGGCGTGATTCGGGAGTCGGGATTGGGGATTCGTAACGCGCTGCGCAGCGCCGACTGATCCTGGGCTGCGTAGCGCCCAATTCCCGGCAGGTACGCAACGGCCAGTGGCGCAAGCCCTGGCCGTTGTCGTGTCGGGCATGCGCGTCGTGCCGATGGCGCAGGCCGATCCACATCTGGCGGGTCATGCCGCCAGCGCATCGGCGGGGCGACCACGCAGGCATGGCCCAGGCAGCGCCCGTGTGGGAGGGACTTCAGTCCCGACGGGCCTTACCGACCCAGTGCCGGGGCTGAAGCCTCTTCCAAACCGCGCCCACGACAATGCCAACGCTCCGTTGGCATGGCGCTCGCCAAACCCATGCGATTCGCCCCCGTCGCCGCTGCAGTGCCCGCAACCAATCCCCAATCCCAAATCCCCACTCCCCGCTTCATATATATTGATGGACATGACTCCAAGGGGCAGGGGCGGGATGCGCCTACAACCACGTTTGTTCCGTCGCTGCAGCGGCGATGCGGTCTCTGCCGCGCGCGGGCTGCGCCATGTCGGTCGCGCGGCCGCGGCGCTGCTGTTGCTGGCCTGCAGCCAGGCGGCCCTGGCATTGGGCCTGGGCGATATCCGCGTGCTGTCCAAGCCGGGCGAGCCGTTCCTGGCCGAGATCCCGGTGATCTCCAACGAGCCGGGCGAACTGGAGCGGGCGCGGGTGGCGCTGGCCTCGCCGGCGACCTTCGCGCGGGTCGGGCTGGAGCGCCCGCAGGGCCTGGTCAGCGATCTGCAGTTCCGCTTCACCCAGACCCGCAAGGGCCGCGCGGTGATCCAGGTCAGCAGCCGCATGCCGGTCGACGTGCCGTCGTTGAGCTTCCTGATCGAGGTCGATTGGGGCCAGGGGCGGCTGATCCGCGAGTATTCGGCACTGATCGACGCACCCAACACCGCTGCGGCGATCGACGCGCCGGCGATCGATGCACCGGCCGCGGCGCAGCCGTCCGACCGCATCACCCGTGAGGCATCCACGGCCGCCCCAGCGCCGGCGGCCGCCACGACGCCAGCGACGCCGAGTGCGAGGCCGGCTGCCACGCCGCGTCCGGCGCCGGCCCCGGCGGCAGCGCCCGGCGATGCGCTGGCGCCGGTGCGCGCCGGGCAGACCTTGTCGCAGATCGCCGGCCAGCTCGCGCGCGGCAACGGCCATTCGCTGGACCAGACCATGGTCGCGCTGCTGCGCGCCAATCCGGACGCCTTCATCCGCGGCAATCTCAACCTGCTCAAGCAGGGCGCGGTGTTGCGCACGCCGCGCGAGGAGGACCTGGCCAGCCTGGATGCCGCCGCGGCCGAGGCCGTGGTGCGCGAGCAGGCCGCGCAATGGCGCCAGGCGCGCGCGCCGGTGCCGCAGCCGGCACAGGCGCAGCAGGACGCGGCGACGGCGCAGGCCGCACCCAAGCCGGCCGCCGCGGCGCCGGCGGCCGCGTCCGGCGCGCGCCTGGAAATCGCGCCGGCGGTGCCGGCGACGCGCCGCGAGGCGGGAACCAAGTCCGGCACCGGTGCCGGCGACGAAGGAGACATGGTGGCGACCCAACAATTGCAGCAGGCGCGCGAAGACCTCGCGGCACGCGATGCCGAGGTCCAGGAACTGCGCTCGCGGGTGGAGCAGCTCGAAAAGCTCAAGGCCCAGCAGCAGCAACTGATCGCGCTGAAGGACAGCGACCTGGCCGCGGCGCAGAAGCGCCTGGCCCAGGCCGGGCAGGCGGCGCCGGCCGCCGCGGCCGCGCCGGCGCCGGCCAATGCGGGATTCCCGCTGTGGCTGTGGGGCGGGCTGAGCCTGCTGGTGCTGGGTCTCGGTGCCTGGTTGCTGTCGCGCCGGCGCAAGCCGTCGCCGCTGCCGCCGTTGCCGCGCGACGACGACGCGGCCCTGGCGGCGAGCGCCGCGGTGCCGGTGGTCGCGCACCGCGATGTCGATGCGCCGGAACTGCCGCCGCTGGAACCCGAGCCGTTGGCCGAGGAGGCTGCGGCCACCCGCGACGAGGAGGCGCTGGAGGCGTGGGAGCGCGCCGACCACGTCGACCACGTTGCCGACGATCACGCCGACCACCACGCCACGCTCGACGACGACGCCTTCGAACGCGTGCTGGCGCAGCAGTCGATGCGCCATGCGTCGGCCGATGCGCCGCTGTCCGCCGGCAATGACGACCTGCATTCCGTCGACCCGGCCGAGGCCCATCCGGAATCCGTCCCGGCCGTCGAGTCCGCGGCCGAGACGGCCTGGCGGCAACCGCCGCCGCTGGCCGCGGTGCCGAGCAGCGACCTTCCTGTCGACAGCGACGCCGGCGCCGGCCGGCAGGAGCCGACCTGGCACCAGCCTGCCGCACTGGAGCCTGCCGCACCGGCGCCGGCCGAAGCGCCGTCGCCGTATCCGCCGGTGGGCCGCGAGCGGCTGGAACTGGCGGTGGCGTACATGGACCTGGGCGACAACGAGACCGCACGTACCTTGCTGACCGAGGTCGCGGCCAGCGGCGACCCGGCCGCGCGCGCCGAGGCGTTGCAATTGTTGGGACGGCTGGACTGATGGTGGCAGGCGGCGCGCGGCGCGCTCGCCGCGGCCGTCCGGCCTGGAGCGGGACGGCCCTGCGGCAACACGCCCGTCAGCGGCGGACGAGCGCACTCGTGCGCGTGCTCTCGGCGTGGCCGGGGGACTGCCGTCGCGTCGTCGTCGCGAGTACCCTGCGCTCGTCCTTGCGCGAGGCGACCGCACAATGCGTCGACGCCGATGGCGCACTGCAGCGGAGGTCGCCATGCGTTACGCGCTAGGCGTGGAGTACGACGGCAGCGAGTTCCAGGGCTGGCAGCAGCTCGGCGAGAGCGGCGGTCCCAGCGTGCAGGCCACGCTGCAGGCGGCGTTGTCGTCGGTGGCCGACGCGCCGGTGAGCGTGATCTGCGCCGGCCGCACCGATGCCGGCGTCCACGGCGAATGCCAGGTGGTGCATTTCGATTGCGATGCGCCGCGCCCGGCGCGCGGCTGGATGCTGGGCGCCACCGCGCGACTGCCGCCCTCGGTGTGCGTGCGCTGGTGCGTGCCGGTGGCCGACGACTTCCATGCGCGCTTCTCGGCCCGCGCGCGCCGCTACCGCTACCGCCTGCTCAACCGCCAGGTGCGCCCGGCGCTGTACCGGCAGACCCTGAGCTGGGAGCGGCGGCCGCTGCAGGCCGCGGCCATGCACGCTGCAGCGCAGGCGTTGCTGGGCGAGCAGGACTTCAGCGCCTTCCGCAGCGTGCAGTGCCAGGCGCTGCACGCGCGCCGCGAGCTGCAGTCGATCACGGTGAGCCGCAGCGGCGACCTGATCGAGATCCAGGTCCAGGCCAATGCATTCCTTCATCACATGGTGCGCAATATCGTTGGTTCCCTTGTCATGGTGGGAACGGGCGAAAAGCCGGTGTCCTGGATTGGCGAACTGCTCGCGGGACGCGACCGCCGCGTCGCCGGCCCGACGGCACCGCCGCAGGGCCTGGTGTTCGTCGGTCCCCTTTATCCCGCCCACTGGACGCTTCCGGACGAGGTCACGCTATGAATCGCACGTTGTATCGCACCCGCATCAAGTTCTGCGGCATGACCCGCGCCGGCGACATCCGCCTGGCAGGCGAGTTGGGCGTGGACTCGATCGGGTTCGTATTCGCCCATGGCAGCCCGCGGCGGGTGGCGCCGGCCGAGGCACGGGCGATGCGCCAGGCCGCCGCGCCCATGGTCGACGTGGTGGCGCTGTTCCGCGACAACCCCAAGGACGAGGTGCGCGAGGTGCTGCGCACCGTGCGTCCGACCCTGCTGCAGTTCCACGGCGACGAGGACGACGGCTTTTGCCGCAGCTTCAACCTGCCGTACCTGAAGGCGGTGCCGATGGGCGGCGGCGAGGTCAACGCGCGCACCCTGCAGTTGCAGTACCCCAACGCCGCCGGCTTCCTGTTCGATAGCCACGCCCCCGGCGAAAGCGGCGGCTCGGGCAAGACCTTCGACTGGTCGCGGCTGCCCACCGGCCTGCACCGGCCGTTCCTGCTCGCCGGCGGCATCAATGGCGACAACGTGTTCGACGCGATCATCGCCACGCTGCCGTGGGGCGTGGACGTGTCCAGCGGCATCGAGAGCCAGCCCGGCATCAAGGACGGCCACAAGATGCGCAAGTTCGTCGAGGAAGTGCGCCGCGCCGACTGCCACGAGTTGAATACGAACTGCTGAGCGCGGTCACACGTCGCGGCAGCAGGGCAGGCAGGCGGTCGCGGCGTCATCGGCGTCCCGTTGACCTCAGCGCTGCAGCTCCTGCGTCAGCCACTGGGCCAGCGCGTCGACCCGCGGGTCCTGCACCTCGCGGCGCGTGCACAGCGCCCACTGCCCGCCGGTGGCGACGAAGCCCCACGGCGCCAGCAGGCGGCCACTGGCCAGGTCGTCGGCGACCAGCGGCTGTGGCGCGATCGCCACGCCGATCCCGGCCAGCGCCGCCTCCAGCAGGTAGTACAGGTGTTCGAAACCGGTGCCGTAGCGCAACTGCGCCGGCGCCAGTCCCTGTGCCTCGGCCCAGGCCGGCCACGCCTGCGGGCGCGACACCGTATGCAGCAGCGGCAGGTCCTGCAGCGCCGCCGGCGCGGCCGTGGCCAGGGCTGGCGCCTGCGGCAGGGTGGGGCTGAGCACCGGGCCGATCCGCTCCGGCGCCAGCACGCGGACCTGCCAGTCCGCCGGCCACGGCGCCTGGCCCAGCAGCAGCGCCGCGTCCAGGCCGTCCAGGTCGACGGCGAAGTCGCCTTCGTGCGCGGACAGGTGCAGGGTCAGCGCCGGCAGGTCGCGCTGCAGCGCCTGCAGCCGCGGGATCATCCAGCGGGCGAGGATGCTGCCGGGGCAGCCCAGCACCAGCGCGGCCGGGCGCGCGGGACGGCGCAACTCCGCCACCGCCTCGTGCAACTGCGCGAAGGCGGTGCCGGCGGCCTCGCACAGGCGCGTGCCGGCGGCGGTCGGGCGGATGCCGCGGCCGTCGCGCTGCAGCAGCGGCAGCCCCAGTTCCTGTTCCAGCAGCCGCACCTGGCGGCTGACCGCGCCATGGGTGACATGCAGTTCCGCCGCCGCGGCGCCGACGCTGCGCAGCCGCGCGGCGGCCTCGAACGCGCGCACGGCGTTGAGCGAGGGCAGGCGGCGTGTGCTGGTCATGTGAGTTTTCCTGACGATTTGCGTCAGACTTTATCGGTTTTTGTGCGCCGACGTGTGCGCTAAAGTGCAGGCCTGTCCTGTTGCCCTCCGGTTTGCGCCATGTCCTCTGTTCCCGTCAGCGACTTCCATGCCTATCCCGACGCCGCCGGCCATTTCGGCCGCTACGGCGGCCGCTTCGTCGCCGAGACCCTGATCGGCCCGTTGCAGGAACTGGCCGCCGCCTACGACGCCGCGCGCCAGGATCCGGCCTTCATCGCCGCCTACGACAAGGACCTGACCCACTACGTCGGCCGGCCCAGCCCGATCTACCACGCCGAGCGGCTCAGCCGCGAAGTCGGCGGCGCGCAGATCCTGCTCAAGCGCGAGGACCTGAACCACACTGGCGCGCACAAGATCAACAACACCATCGGCCAGGCGCTGCTGGCCAGCCGCATGGGCAAGACCCGCATCATCGCCGAGACCGGCGCCGGCCAGCACGGCGTGGCCAGCGCCACCGTGGCCGCGCGGCTGGGCCTGGAGTGCGTGGTGTACATGGGCGCCACCGACATCGAGCGGCAGAAGATCAACGTCTACCGGATGAAGCTGCTCGGCGCCACGGTGGTGCCGGTGCACTCCGGCTCGGCCACGCTCAAGGACGCGCTCAACGAGGCCATGCGCGACTGGGTGACCAACGTGCAGGACACCTTCTACATCATCGGCACCGTCGCCGGCCCCGATCCGTATCCGCGCATGGTGCGCGACTTCAACGCCATCGTCGGCCGCGAGGCGCGCGAGCAGATGCTGCGCGACTACGGCCGCCTGCCGGATGCGATCAGCGCCTGCGTCGGCGGCGGCAGCAACGCCATCGGCCTGTTCCATGCCTTCCTCAACGACGCCTCGGTGAAGATCTACGGCGCCGAGGCCGCCGGCGACGGCATCGGCAGCGGCCGCCACGCCGCCTCGATCGCCGCCGGCCGTCCCGGCGTGCTGCACGGCAACCGCACCTATGTGATCTGCGACGACGACGGGCAGATCATCGAAACCCATTCGGTGTCCGCCGGCCTGGACTACCCGGGCGTGGGGCCGGAGCACGCGTTCCTGGCCGACAGCGGCCGCGCCGTCTACCAGGGCATCACCGACGACGAGGCGCTGGCCGCGTTCCACCTGCTGGCGCATACCGAGGGCATCCTCGCCGCGCTGGAGTCCAGCCACGCCGTGGCGCAGTCGATCAAGCTGGCGCGCGAACTGCCCAAGGACGCGCTGGTGCTGTGCAACCTGTCCGGCCGCGGCGACAAGGACGTGCACACCATCGCCGCGCGTGAAGGGCTGACGCTGTAACGCTTGACCTTTCTCCTTCGGGAGAAGGTGGCGCGGAGCGCCGGATGCGGGTGCGGGCGCAGCCCCGTCCCCAAACTCCGCACCGCTTCGCCTCTTAACTTTCACCCCACCCCTCTCCCGGCGGGAGAGGGGTGCATAGGTCCCCCATGAACCGCCTCGCCGATACCTTTGCCCGACTCGATTCCCAACGCCGCAAGGCCCTGATTCCCTTCCTCACCGCCGGCGATCCGTCGCTGGAGGCGACCGTGCCGGCGATGCATGCGCTGGTCGAGGCCGGCGCCGACGTGATCGAACTGGGCGTGCCGTTCTCCGACCCGATGGCCGACGGCCCGACCATCCAGCGCAGTTCCGAGCGCGCGCTGGCGCGCGGCGCCGGCCTGCGCTACGTGCTGGAGACGGTCAGTGCGTTCCGCCGCGACGACGCGACCACGCCGGTGGTGCTGATGGGCTACCTCAACCCGGTGGAGATCCACGGCACGGCGCGCTTTGCCGAAGAAGCGGTGGCGGCCGGCGTGGATGGCGTGCTGCTGGTCGACCTGCCGCCGGAGGAATCGGCCGAGACCCTGGCGATCTTCGCCGACGCGGGATTGGACCTGATCGTGCTGGCTTCGCCGACCACCAGCGATGCGCGCATCGCCCTGTTGTGCGATGCGGCGCGTGGCTACCTGTACTACGTCAGCTTCGCCGGCGTGACCGGTGCCGACCGGCTGGATACCCGCGCCGCTGGCGATCGCCTGCGCCAGTTGCGCGCGTGCTGCCCGGTGCCGGTGGTGGCCGGCTTCGGCATCAAGGATGCGGCCAGCGCCAAGGCCATGGCCACCGATGCCGACGGCGTGGTGGTGGGCAGCGCGCTGGTCGCGGCGCTGGCCGAGGCCGCCAGCCCGCAGGCCGCGCGCGAGGCGGCCCTGGCGTTCCTGGTGCCGCTGCGGCAGGCGCTGGACGCCGGCTGAGCGACGCCCGGTACATAACCGAACGCCCGCCATGCGCGGGCGTTCGCGTTTGCGGCGATGCCGCATTCGCGGCGCGCGGGTGCGTGCGGCCCACGCCTCGCCGGCCGGTGGCGCGTGCAGGCCGTTGGGATGGAACGTTGTTGGCTGCCCGGGAGGGCGGAGGCGGCGCCGCAGGTCTGGCAATGGGCGAGCCCCGACAGGTGCCCTGGCAGCAGCCGTGCCGGTGCCGGCCGGCCTGGCCGCTCCATGCGCCACCGTCTGCAGGCCAGCGGGGGACCGAGTTAGACTGTCGCCCCTCTGCGGCTCTCGCGGCCGCCCAATGGATCGTCACATCGCATGAGTTGGCTCAGCAAATTGATGCCTTCGGGCATTCGCACCGACAGCACGCCCAGCAAGAAGCGCAGCGTTCCCGAAGGCTTGTGGGAGAAGTGCCCCAATTGCAGCGCCGTGCTGTACCGGCCGGAGCTGGAGGAGAACCTGGAGGTGTGCCCGAAGTGCGGCCACCACATGGCGATCCGCGCGCGCGCGCGCCTGGCCGCGCTGTTCGACGCCGACACCGCGCCGACCGAGATCGGTGCGCGCCTGGGCCCGACCGACGCGCTGAAGTTCAAGGACCAGAAGAAGTACGGCGAGCGCATCAAGGCCTCGCAGAAGAGCACCGGCGAATACGACGCGCTGGTGGCGATGCACGGCCTGCTCAAGGGCCAGCCGCTGGTCGCGGCCTCGTTCGATTTCGCCTTCATGGGCGGCTCGATGGGCTCGGTGGTCGGTGAGCGTTTCGCCCTGGCCGCCGAGACCGCGCTGAAGATCGGCGCGCCGTTCGTGTGCTTCTCCGCCAGCGGCGGCGCGCGCATGCAGGAGGGCCTGTTCTCGCTGATGCAGATGGCCAAGACCTCGGCCGCGCTCGGCCGCCTGCGCGAGGCCGGCCTGCCGTACGTGTCGGTGCTGACCCATCCCACCACCGGCGGCGTCTCGGCCAGCTTCGCCATGCTCGGCGACATCAACATCGCCGAGCCATACGCGCTGATCGGCTTCGCCGGCCCGCGCGTGATCGAGCAGACCGTGCGCGAGACCTTGCCGGAAGGCTTCCAGCGCTCGGAGTTCCTGCTCGAGCACGGCGCCATCGACCAGATCTGCGACCGCCGCGAACTGCGCGACCGCCTGTCCGACCTACTGGCGATGATGATGCGCCAGCCGGCCCCGGCGAAGAGCGAGGCGGCATGAGGGCCGGGAATCGGGAATCGGGAATGGGGAATCGTGGTGTCGCGCGTGCGTTGCGTCGCGCGGCAAGCCCGCGTTTGTCGCGATTCCTTGACGTCTCCGGCTGTTCCCGATTCCCGATTCCCCAGTCCCGATTCCCCAGCGCATGAGCCAACGCAAATACTTCGGCACCGACGGCATCCGTGGCCGGGTCGGGCAGGGGGCGATTTCCGCCGATTTCGTGATGCGCCTGGGCAATGCGCTGGGCCGCGTGCTGGTCGCCGGCGGCACCGCGCGGCCCACCGTGGTGATCGGCAAGGACACGCGCATCTCCGGCTACATGTTCGAGTCGGCGCTGGAGGCCGGGCTGGTGGCGGCCGGCGCCAACGTGCAGTTGCTCGGGCCGATGCCGACCCCGGCGGTGGCGTTCCTCACGCGCACCCTCGGCGCCGACGCCGGCATCGTCATCAGCGCCTCGCACAACCCGCACTACGACAACGGCATCAAGTTCTTTTCCGCCCACGGCGAGAAGCTCGACGACGCCACCGAGCAGGCGATCGAGGCCGCGCTGGACGCGCCGTTCGCCACCGTCGAATCCGAGCGGCTGGGCAAGGCGATGCGCGCGCGCGAGGCGATCGGCCGCTACATCGAGTTCTGCAAGGCCAGCGTGCCGCGCGGCTTCGACCTGCGTGGACTCAAATTGGTGCTGGACTGCGCGCACGGCGCGACCTACCACATCGCACCGCTGCTGTTCCGCGAGCTGGGCGCGGAGGTGATCGCGATCGGCGCGGCGCCGGACGGGCTCAACATCAATGCCGGCGTCGGCTCGATGCACATCGACAACCTCGCCGCCAACGTGCGCGAGCACGGCGCGCACCTGGGCATCGCCTTCGACGGCGACGGCGACCGCGTGCTGATGGCCGACGACCAGGGCAACCCGGTCGACGGCGACGGCCTGCTGTACGTGCTGGCCTGCGGCTGGCAGGCCAGCGGCCGCCTGCATGGGCCGGTGGTCGGCACGCTGATGACCAACTATGGCCTGGAGCGGGCGCTGGCCGCGTTGCAGGTGCCGTTCCTGCGCGCCAAGGTCGGCGACCGCTACGTGCACCAGGCGCTGGTCGAACACGGCGGCGTGCTCGGCGGCGAGGCCTCCGGGCACATGCTGTGCCTGGACCGCGCCACCACCGGCGATGCCATCGTCAGCGCGCTGCAGGTGCTGGAAGTGCTCAAGCGTTCGCGGCAGACCCTGCGCCAGGCGCTGGCCGGCCTGCAGACGGTGCCGCAGCAGACGATCAACGTGCGCCTGCAGCCGGGCGTGCGCCCACTCGAGGCCGACGCCGTGAAGACCGCGCTGGCCGCGGCGCAGGCGGCGGTGCAGGGGCGCGGGCGCGCCTTCCTGCGCGCCTCCGGCACCGAACCGGTGGTGCGGGTCACGGTCGAGGCCGACGATGCCGCGCTGATGCGGCAGACCCTGGACGCGCTGGCCGAGGCGGTCCGTGACGCGGCGTGAGTCGATCGCCATTGCCCTCTTCGTGATCGTCGCCAAGGCGATCACGTTCTACCTGCTGTACCGCCTGCTGCGCTGAGCGCGGCGTTTGTTCCCTCTTACGAGATGACGGTTCCTGCCATGACTGCGCGCATTCCCACCCTCGACATCACCCGTTTCGACACCGACCGCGAGGCGTTCGTCGCCGAGCTGGGCGCGGCCTACCGCGAGTGGGGCTTCGCCGGCATCCGCAACCACGGCATCGCCCAGGCGCAGATCGACGCCGCCTACGACGTGTTCAAGGCGTTCTTCGCCCTGCCCGAGGAGACCAAGCGCACCTACCACCTGCCGGGCAGCGGCGGTGCGCGCGGCTATACCGCCTTCGGCGTGGAGACCGCCAAGGACTCCAAGCACTTCGACCTGAAGGAGTTCTGGCACATCGGCCGCGAGATCGCCGACGACTCCCCGTACCGCGCCGTGATGCCGCCGAACCTGTGGCCGAGCGAAGTGCCCGGCTTCCGCGCACATGGCTACGGCCTGTACCAGGCGCTGGACCAGCTCGGCGCGCGCGTGCTGTCGGCGCTGGCCCTGCACATCGGCCTGCCCGAGCACTACTTCGTCGACAAGACCGATTCGGGCAATTCGATCCTGCGCCCGATCCACTACCCGCCGATCACCGCCGACGACATCCCCAACGTGCGCGCCGGCGCCCACGAGGACATCAACCTGATCACCCTGCTGGTCGGCGCCAGCGCCGCCGGCCTGGAAGTGAAGTCCAAGCAGGGCGAGTGGGTGCCGTTCACCTCCGACGCCGACACCATCGTGGTCAACATCGGCGACATGCTGCAGCGCCTGACCAACCACGTGTATCCCTCGACCACCCACCGCGTGGTCAACCCGCCGGGCGAGCAGGCGCGCCAGCCGCGCTACTCGGTGCCGTTCTTCCTGCACCCGAACCCGGATTTCGTGATCGACGTGCTGCCGTCCTGCGTCAGCGCCGACAACCCCAGCCGCTATCCCGAGCCGATCACCGCGCAGGGCTATCTGGAAGAGCGCTTGCGCGAGATCAAGCTGAAGTAAGCCGCGCCCGCAACGCTGCGTGCCGCCGCCGGGACGTCCGGCGGCAGGGCCGGCCTCAAGCCGGGTCCGTTCACGGCCGATATCGCTTGCAGGTCGCCCTCGACGCGCCGTCCGGGAGGTCCGGGCGCTGCCAGCCGGGCCCGTAGCGAGGGTGCGATGACAAGGCGGACGGGATCGTTCTGGCGGCAGGGCCGCCGCCGCTGGCTTGCAGTGGTACTGGGCATGGCGGCGTTGCCGGCCGCGGCCACCCCGGTCACGGTGCTGGTGGCCGACGCCGCCGGTCCGCTGGCCGATGCCGTGGTCAGCCTGCAACCGACCGCGCCGGCGCGCCCGCCCGCGCCGGCCTCGGCGACGGCGACGATGGACCAGGTCAACTCGCAGTTCGTGCCTGCGGTGCTGGCGGTGCAGGCCGGCAGCTGGGTGCGCTTTCCCAACAGCGACCAGATCCGCCACCAGGTCTATTCCTTCTCGCCGGCCAAGCGCTTCGAACTGCCGCTGTACCAGGGCAGTACCGCCAAGCCGGTGCGCTTCGAGCAGGCGGGCCTGGTCACGGTGGGCTGCAACATCCACGACTGGATGGTCGGCTACGTGGTGGTGCTGGACACCCCGTACTTCGCGGTGACCGGCGCCGACGCGCAGGTGCGGCTGGAGGTGCCGCCCGGCGCCTACGAACTGCGGGTGTGGCATCCGCGCCTGAGCGGCGCCGGCTACGCGCAGCCCCTGCAGGTGGCGCGCGCGCCGCTGCGCCAGGCGGTGCAGTTGGCCACGCACGGACCGGCGCCGGTCGTCCCGGAAGATCCGCGCATCCGCGCGCTGCAGGACAAGTTCCGCGGCAGCCAGACGGCGCCGACCCGATGAAGCCGTGGCGGTTGCACACCCGCATCGCCGCGCTGCTGGTGCTGGTGGTGCTGGCGGCCCAGGCGCTGACGTTCCTGGCGGTGCACGTGGCGACCCAGCGCAGCGTCGCCGCGCAACTGGACGACGAATTGCGCACGGGCGAGCGCGTGTGGCAGCGCATCGACCAGCGCCGCGACGAGCAGTTGCTGCAGGCCGCCTCGGTGCTCGCCGACGACTTCGGCTTCCGCGCCGCGGTGACCAGCGGCGACGTGCCGACCATGCAATCGGCGCTGCGCAACCACGCCGCGCGGGTGCGCGCGCCCAGCGCTCTGCTGCTGTCGGCCGACGGCCAGTTCCTGGCCGGGCTGTCGGCGCTGCCGCAGGCGCAGCAACTGCGTGCGGTGCAGCCGCTGCTGCGGCAGGCGCAGCGCAACGGCAGCGCGGTCGGCATCGTGCTGCTGGACCGGCGCCTCATGCGTCTGGCGCTGGTGCAGGTGCTGGCGCCGCAACGGGTCGGCTGGGTCGCGATCGGCGGGGAATCCGGCGACGAGCTCGGCCAGGACTTCGTCGGGACCACCGGGCTGGACGCGACCTTCTTCACCACCCAGGGCGCGCCGCAGGTGCTGGCCTCGACCCTGGATCCGCTGCGCGCCGCGCAGTTCCAGCAGCAACTGCGGCGCACGCCGCTGGCGCCGGCGGCCGCGCAGCCGCTGCAGCTGGGGCAGGCACGCTACCTGTTGCGGGTGCGGCCGGCGTCCGACGACGGCCGGGTCATGGTCGCGCTGCAGGCCTCGCTGGACCGCGCCGATGCGCCGTACCGCCTGCTGAAGCTGCGCATCCTGATCCTGGCCGGCGTGGCCACGCTGGCCGCGCTGGTGGCGGCGATCTTCCTGGCGCGCGGGGTCAGCCGCCCGGTCGCGCAACTGGTCGCAGCGACGCGGCGCATCCAGCACGGCGACTATCAGGCGCTGCTGCCGCTGCACGCCGGCGCCGAACTGACCGAACTGGCCAGCAGCTTCGGCGCCATGCAGCGCCGCATCGCCCGCCGCGAGCAGGACATCCTGCACCAGGCGCGGCACGATGCGCTGACCGGGCTGCCCAACCGCACGGCGCTGCTGCAGCACCTGCAGGCCGTGGTCGAGGCCTGCCAGGCCGATGCCAGCACCGCCGCAGTGCTGGTGCTGGACCTGGAGCGCTTCAAGGAACTCAACGACAGCTTCGGCCACGATTTCGCCGATCAGGTGCTGGTCCATACCGGGCGTCGGCTGGAACAGGCGGTGCGCGCGCCGGACCGGGTCGGCCGGCTTGGCAGCGACGAATTCATGGTAGTGCTGGCGCACACCGATGCCGCCGCGGTGGAGGCCTATGCCGCCGAACTGCTGGCGCAATTGCGGCACCCGTTGAGCCTGCCGCAGGCGCGGATCCTGGCCGACGCCAGCATCGGCATCGCGCTGATTCCCGCGCATGGCGCCGATGCCGACACCCTGCTGCGCCGCGCCGACATCGCTCGCCAGCAGGCGCGACAACACGGCGGCGGCGCATCGGTGTACCGCGACGGCCAGGACGAGCAGCACCTGCGCCGCCTGCGCCTGACCGGCGACCTGCGCCAGGCGATCGCGCGCGGCGAGATGTCGCTGCGTTTCCAGCCGAAGATCTGCCTGGCGCGCGGCGTGGTCGAACACGTGGAGGTGTTGCTGCGTTGGCAGCATCCGCTGCTCGGCCCGATCGGGCCGGACGAGTTCATTGCGCTGGCCGAGCACTCCGGCGCGATCCAGCAACTCACCCAGTTCGTGCTCGACGAGGCGATGCGCCTGCAGGCGCAGTGGCGCGGCCAGGGCCTGGATCTGGGCCTGGCGGTGAACCTGTCGGCGCTGGACCTCAACGATCCTGGCCTGCCGGCCTTCGTCAGCGGCTGCCTGGCGCGGCACGGCCTGGCCGCGCCGCGGCTGACCCTGGAACTGACCGAAAGCGCGCTGATGCGCGACGTCGAGCACGCCCTGCACATGCTGCAGCAGCTGCGCCGCTGCGGCGTGCGCCTGTCCATCGACGACTTCGGTACCGGCTATTCGTCGCTGGCGCAGCTCAAGCGCATGCCGGTGCACGAACTGAAGATCGACAAGAGCTTCGTGTTGCAATTGGCCGCGGGCAGCGACGACGCGGTGATCGTGCGCAGTACCATCGACCTGGGCCACCACATGGGCTTGCAGGTGGTGGCCGAGGGCGTCGAGCACGCCGCCGCGGAGGCCTTGCTGCGCAGCTACGGCTGCGACATGGCGCAGGGCTATCTGTACGCGCCGCCGCTGGATGCGCCGGCGCTGCTGGCCTGGTGTGCGCGGCGCGCGGAGGACGGTGCGACCACGCCGGCCCCGATCGAGGAGACGTCCCGATGACCCGACCCCGATCTCCACGATGCGCGCTGCTGGCGGTCGCGGCCTTGCTGCCGGGGCTGGCGTGGGCCGGGCAGGGGCGGCTGCTGGCCACCGGCGGCGCCTCCAGCGTGGAAGGCAGCGGCGGTGGCGGCATCGTGCCGTGGGCGACCTTGTCCGGCTACGGCACGCGCGATCAGGACGGCGCGGTGCTGTTCGCCACGCACGTGGACAGCGGCGATTACCGGCTGGACGTGCAGGGGGCGGCGCTGACCCTGGGCAACCGCCTGGAGCTGTCGCTGGCGCGGCAGCGCCTGGACCTGGGCACGTTGCAGCGGCGCCTGGCGCTGCCGTGGCATGCGCTCGGCCAGGACGTGATTGGCGCCAAGCTGCGGCTGGGCGGCGACCTGGTCTACGGCGCCGCGCCGCAGGTGGCGCTGGGGGTGCAGTACAAGCGGCTGCGCGACGGCAGCTTGCCGTTGGCGGTCGGCGCGCGCGCCGACCATGGCACCGACGTCTATCTCAGCGCCGCCAAGCTGTGGCTGGACGCGGCCGGCGGCTACCAGTTGCTGGTCAACGGCACCCTGCGCGCCACCCGCGCCAACCAGGCCGGACTGCTCGGGTTCGGCGGCGATCGCGGCAATGCCTACCGGCTGGTGGTCGAGGCCAGCGTCGCGGTGGTACTCGACCCGTCGTGGGTGCTGGGCCTGGAATACCGGCAGAAGCCGGACAACCTCGGGTTCGCCCGCGAGGATGCCTGGGCGGATGCGTTCGTGGCATGGTTCCCGAACAAGCGCGTGTCCGTGGTCGGCGCCTGGGCCGACCTCGGGGACGTCGCCACCCTGCGCGACCAGCGTGGGCCCTATCTCTCCCTGCAGGTGGCGTTCTGACATGGCCAGGCCGATGCGCGTCCTGATCCTGATCCTGCTGGCGACGGCCGCGCTGCTGGCCGGCTGCGCCAGCGCCCCGCGGCCGCCGCGCACGCTGTACGCCGACCTGGGTGGCCAGCCCGGCATCGAGGCGCTGGTGGAGACGCTGCTGTCGCGCATCGCCGATGACCCGCGCATCGTCCAGCACTTCGCCCGGGTCAACATCGTGATGCTGGACCAGCGCCTGGTGCAGAAGTTCTGCCACCTCAGCGACGGGCCGTGCGCCGATACCGCCAAGCCGATGAAGCAGGCGCACCAGCATCTGCCGATCCACGAGGCGGACTTCAACGCGCTGGTCGAGGACCTGGTGTGGGCGATGGACCAGCGCGGCATCCCGCGCCGCGTGCAGAACCGGTTGCTGGCCAGGCTGGCGCCGCTGCACGGCGATATCGTCAACCAGCCCTAGGGCGTGTCACCCATTCCCGAGTAGGCCGCGTCGGGTCTGGCGGGCGCGCTGCCGGCGTTGCGCGGCGCGATACCGGACCGCGCTCGCCGGGCCGGCAGGTCGCGGGCTATTCCACCGACCTGATCCGATGCGAGCCACGCCCCATCAGGCGCAGCAGCAGGGCATTGGGCAACAGCGCGGTCAGGCCGAGCAGGGCGCGGTACACCGCACCCGGCACCACCCGCACCTTGCCGCGTTCGGCGCCGTCGATGCCGGCGCGGGCCACGGCCGCGGTCTGCAGCCAGATCCAGCGCGGCAGGGCGTTCATCTGGTCGCGGGTGCCGGTGACGTCGTGGAACTCGGACCAGGTGAAGCCGGGGCACAGCGCGCACACGCCGACCCCGCGGTCGGCGTTCTCCAGGGCCAGCGACTCGCTGAAGCGCAGCATGAAGCTCTTCGCCGCCGCGTACAGGGTGTGGCCGTCGGCACCGGGCACCAGGGCGGCGAACGAGGCCACGTTGAGGATGCGGCCGTGGCCGCTGGCGCGCAGCGACGGCAGCAGCCGCCAGGTCAGTTCGCACACCGCGCCGACCATCACCTGCAGGAACGCCGCGTGCACCGCCCAGTCCTGGGCGATGTAGCGGCCGGGCACGCCGTAGCCGGCGTTGTTGACCAGGATCCGCACCGCCAGCCCGCGCCGTTCCAGCTCCGCCACCAGCGCCGCCGGCGCCGCCGGGTCGGCCAGGTCGGCGACCAGCACCTCCACTGGCACCTGCGGCCGCAGCTCGGCGGCCAGCGCCTGCAGTTGTGCCTCGCGGCGCGCCGTCAGGATCAGCGGGACGCCGCGGCGGGCGTATTCGCGGGCGATCTCGCGGCCGATGCCGCTGGAGGCGCCGGTGATCAGGGCGTAGCCGGGAAGCTGGGTCATGGCGGTCTCTGCGCGTGGAGCGGGCGGCGGGGAAGGGCGGGGCGGCGGGCGGGGCGCGGCGATACCTGCCCTTGGCGGCGCATCGGCTATCCTCTCGGCACTTTTTCGCCGGAGATGCGCCGATGCGACGCAAGATCGTAGCCGGAAACTGGAAATTGCATGGCACCCGCCACTTCGCCGCCGAGCTGGTGCGGGAGATCGTCGCCGGGTTGCACGAGGCCGGTCACGACGTGGAGGTGGTGATCCTGCCGCCGCTGCCGTACCTGGGCGACCTGATCGAAAATTTCGAGGACCGGATGCTGCGCTTCGGCGCGCAGGACGTCAGCAGCAACGAGAAGGGCGCCTATACCGGCGAGGTGTCGGCGGCGATGCTGGTCGACGTGGGCGCCGACTACGGCCTGGTCGGGCATTCGGAGCGCCGCCAGTACCACCAGGAGAGCAGTGAGCTGGTCGCGCGCAAGTTCGCCGCCGCCATGCATGCCGGGCTGGTCCCGATCCTGTGCGTGGGCGAGACCCTGGAACAGCGCGAAGCCGGGCGCACCGAGGCGGTCATCGCCGCGCAGTTGGCGCCGGTGCTGGACCTGGTCGGCGCCGAGGGCTTCGCCCGGGCGGTGGTGGCCTACGAGCCGGTCTGGGCGATCGGCACCGGCCGCACCGCCAGCCCGGCGCAGGCGCAGGCCGTGCATGCGTTCATCCGTGGCGAAGTGGCGGCGCGCGATGCTAGAATCGCGGATTCGTTGCCGATCCTGTATGGCGGCAGCGTCAAGCCCGACAACGCCGCCGAGCTGTTCGCGCAGCCGGATGTCGATGGCGGGCTGGTGGGCGGCGCCTCGCTGGTCGCCGCGGAATTCCTGGCCATCGTGCGAGCGGCGGCCGCCTGTTGAGCGAACGGCCGCCGATGGCGGCCGTTGGTCCCCCAAATCGTACTGTCCGGACGGATTTCGAAATGCTGATGGTCATCCTCAATGTGGTCTACGTGCTGGTGGCGATCGCGATGATCGCGCTGATCCTGATGCAGCGCGGCGCCGGTGCGGCGGCGGGTTCCGGGTTCGGCGCCGGCGCGTCCGGCACCGTGTTCGGATCGCGTGGCGCGTCCAACTTCCTGTCCAAGTCGACCAAGTGGCTGGCCGTGGTGTTCTTCGCCATCAGCCTGTTCATGGCTTGGTACGCCGGCCACAGCGCGCGTCCGGCCGACGCCAATCTGGGCGTGATGTCGCAGTCCGCCACCCCGGCGCCGGCCGCGCCGGCCGGCGAGCTGCAGGTGCCGCAGGCGCCGTCGGCGGCCCAGCAGGCGCCCGCCGCCGCCCCGGCCGCCCAGCAGGCGCCGGAAAAAGCACAAGAAAAGTCGCCTGCCCCGTCGCAGAAAGACTGAAGACGGTTACAATATGCTGCGCGGCGGGATTGCCGCGCAGGTTTTACGCAAGCCCAGGTGGCGGAATTGGTAGACGCACTACCTTGAGGTGGTAGCGACTTAGGTCGTAGGGGTTCGAGTCCCCTCTTGGGCACCATTGTTTGGCTACGGTTTCTGCGCAGGGGCGTCACGCCCTTGTCCGGAGAATCGTCTATCCCATGCCTGCGCGGCACGCGCGCGGGCACAGGCAAGAGAGAATCGCGAGTGCTGGCCGAATATTTGCCGACCCTGCTGTTTCTGATCGTGGCCACCGGTATCGGCGTCGCGCTGATGCTGGTGGGGCGGTTCCTCGGTCCCCGGCGTCCTGACCTGAAGAAGCTCTCGCCTTACGAGTGCGGCTTCGAGGCCTTCGAGGACGCGCGCATGAAGTTCGACGTGCGCTACTACCTGATCGCCATCCAGTTCATCGTCTTCGATCTGGAAATCATCTTCATCGTGCCGTGGACGCAGGTGTTCATGGACCTGGGCGCTCGCTCCCTGGTCACCATGGGCCTGTTCGTCGGCATGTTGTTCCTCGGTTTTGTCTACGTGTGGAAGAAGGGAGCGCTGGAATGGGAGTGATTCAGACCCTGGATCGCCTGATGACCAACCCGATCCCGGAAGGGCGGGTGGACGACATCCTGCGTCCCGAAGGCGAGAACCCGCTGCTGGAGAAGGGCTACGTCACCACCAGCGTCGATGCGCTGCTGAACTGGGCGCGCACCGGCTCGATGTGGCCGATGACCTTCGGCCTGGCCTGCTGTGCGGTCGAGATGATGCACGCCGGCGCCGCGCGCCTGGACCTGGACCGCTACGGCGTGGTGTTCCGCCCGTCGCCGCGCCAGTCCGACGTGATGATCGTCGCCGGCACCCTGGTCAACAAGATGGCTCCGGCGCTGCGCAAGGTCTACGACCAGATGCCGGACCCGAAGTGGGTCATCTCGATGGGCAGCTGCGCCAATGGCGGCGGCTACTACCATTACTCGTATTCGGTGGTGCGCGGTTGCGACCGCATCGTGCCGGTGGACGTCTACGTCCCCGGCTGCCCGCCGACCGCCGAGGCCCTGGTCTACGGCATCCTGCAGTTGCAGAAGAAGATCTGGCGAACCCAGACCATCGCGCGCTGATTCCTCTTTCCTCAGAGAGCACGCCAAGCCCCCATGGCAGAGCAAGCATCTTCCTTTAGCGACCGACTCGGCGCCCGTTTCCCCGGCAGCCAGGTCTTCGTGGCCCTTCCGCGCGGCGAAGTCACCCTGGAAGTGCCGGCCGACGCCTGGCACGCCACCTGCCTGGCGTTGCGCGACGAGTTCGGTTTCGAACAGCTGTCCGACCTGTGCGGTGTGGACTACCTGGGCTACGGCAGCGACGAGTGGGACACCTCGGACGTGTCCTCGCACGGCTTCAGCCGCGGCGTCGAAGGCAAGGCCATGGGCCGCTTCGCCTGGGGCGAGTTCCCCAGCGCCGAGACCGCCGCCGGCGTGCAGCCGATGCCGGTCCCGCAGCAGCGCTACGCGGTGCTGGCGCAGCTGATCTCCTACCGCCATAACCAGCGCCTGCGCGTGCGTTGCTACGCGCCGAACGAAGACCTGCCGGTGGTGGCCTCGGTCACCGACATCTGGCCGGGCGCGAACTGGTTCGAGCGCGAGGCGTTCGACCTGTTCGGCGTGGTGTTCTCCGGGCACCCGGACCTGCGCCGCATCCTCACCGACTACGGCTTCGTCGGCCATCCGTTCCGCAAGGATTTCCCGCTGATCGGCAACGTCGAAGTGCGCTACGACGAAGAGAAGCAGCGCGTGATCTACGAGCCGGTCACCTCGGTGGAACCGCGCGTGGGCGTGCCGCGCGTGATCCGCGACGATGCACGCTACCAGACTGCGGCGGGCGAAGCACAGAAGGAGTCCGCCAAGTGAGCGAGTACCACCAGGCGCACGACGGGTTCGCCAGCAATCCTGCCGAAGCCAAGCAGGAAATCCGCAACTACACGATGAACTTCGGCCCGCAGCATCCGGCCGCGCACGGCGTGCTGCGCCTGATCCTGGAGATGGACGGCGAGACCGTGGTCCGCGCCGATCCGCACATCGGCCTGCTGCACCGTGGCACCGAGAAGCTGGCCGAGTCCAAGCCGTTCAACCAGTCGATCGGCTACATGGATCGCCTGGACTACGTGTCGATGATGTGCAACGAGCACGCCTACGTGCGCGCGATCGAAACCCTGATGGGGATCGAGGCGCCGGAGCGTGCGCAGTACATCCGCACCATGTTCGACGAGATCACCCGCATCCTGAACCACCTGATGTGGGTCGGCTCCAACGCGCTCGACCTGGGCGCGATGGCGGTGATGCTGTACGCGTTCCGCGAGCGCGAAGAGCTGATGGACGTCTACGAGGCGGTGTCGGGCGCGCGCATGCACGCGACCTACTATCGCCCGGGTGGCGTCTACCGCGACCTGCCGGACCGCATGCCCAAGTACCAGGAATCGCGCTGGCACAAGGGCAACGCGCTGAAGCGGCTCAACGCCGCGCGCGAAGGCTCGATGCTGGACTTCCTGGAGGCGTTCACCGACACCTTCCCGGCGCGCGTGGACGAGTATGAGACCCTGCTCACCGACAACCGCATCTGGAAGCAGCGCACCGTCGGCATCGGCGTGGTCACCCCGGAGCAGGCCTATGCCTGGGGCATGACCGGCGCGATGCTGCGCGGCTCGGGCATCGCCTGGGACCTGCGCAAGAAGCAGCCCTACGCCAAGTACGACAGCGTCGATTTCGACATCCCGCTCGGCACCAACGGCGATTGCTACGACCGTTACCTGGTGCGCGTGGCCGAGATGCGCGAATCCAACCGCATCATCAAGCAGTGCGTGAAGTGGCTGAAGGCCAACCCGGGCCCGGTCATGGTCGAGAACTTCAAGGTGGCGCCGCCCAAGCGCGCCGACATGAAGGACGACATGGAAGCGCTGATCCACCACTTCAAGCTGTTCAGCGAAGGCTACTGCGTGCCGGCCGGCGAGACCTACTGCGCGGTCGAGGCGCCGAAGGGCGAGTTCGGCTGCTACCTGATGTCCGACGGCGCCAACAAGCCGTTCCGCGTGCACCTGCGCGCGCCGGGCTTCGCCCATCTGTCGTCGATGGACGCGATCGTGCGCGGCCACATGCTGGCCGACGTGGTGGCGATGATTGGTACCTATGATCTGGTGTTTGGTGAGGTCGACCGATGAAGGCGACAGGTAATTTCGAAGCGGCGCGCGACGTCGATCCGATGGTGGTGCTGAGCGACAAGACGCGCGCGCACATCGATCACTGGCTGGCCAAGTTCCCGCCGGACCGCAAGCGTTCGGCGGTGCTGCAGGGCCTGCACGCGGCGCAGGAGCAGAACCAGGGCTGGCTGACCGACGAACTGATCGCCGGCGTGGCCAAGTACCTGGAACTGCCGCCGGTGTGGGCCTACGAGGTCGCCAGCTTCTACTCGATGTTCGAGACCGAGAAGGTCGGCCGCAACAACGTCGCGTTCTGCACCAACATCAGCTGCTGGCTCAACGGCGCCGAAGACCTGGTCGCGCACGCCGAGAAGAAGCTCGGCTGCAAGCTGGGCCAGTCCACCGCCGACGGCCGCGTCTACCTCAAGCGCGAGGAAGAGTGCCTGGCCGGTTGCGCCGGCGCACCGATGATGGTCATCAACGGCCACTACCATGAGCACCTGACCAAGGACAAGGTCGACGAATTGCTGGACGGGTTGGAGTAACGGCAATGGCACAGCATCCCCACGCCCCCACCGGTCCGGTCGGCCCCGCGCCGCAGCCGCACCAGGTGGTGTACACCACGCTGCACTACGACACCCCGTGGTCCTACGAGAGCTACCTGAAGACCGGTGGCTACGCCGCGCTGCGCAAGATCCTCGAAGAGAAGATCCCGCCGGAGCAGGTGATCGAGATGGTCAAGCAGTCGAACCTGCGCGGCCGTGGCGGCGCCGGCTTCCCGACCGGCCTGAAGTGGTCGTTCATGCCCAAGGGCGCACCGCAGAAGTACATCCTGTGCAACTCGGACGAGTCCGAGCCCGGCACCTGCAAGGACCGCGACATCCTGCGCTACAACCCGCACTCGGTGGTGGAGGGCATGGCCATCGCCTGCTACGCCACCGGCTCCACCGTGGGCTACAACTACCTGCGCGGCGAGTTCCACCACGAGCCGTTCGAACATTTCGAACAGGCCCTGGCCGACGCGTACGCCAATGGCTGGCTGGGCAAGGACATCCTCGGCAGCGGCATCGACATCGACATCTACGGCGCGCTGGGCGCCGGCGCCTACATCTGCGGCGAAGAGACCGCGCTGATGGAGTCGCTGGAAGGCAAGAAGGGCCAGCCGCGCTACAAGCCGCCGTTCCCGGCCAATTTCGGCCTGTACGGCAAGCCGTCGACGATCAACAACACCGAGACCTACGCCTCGGTGCCGGCGATCATCCGCAACGGCCCGGAATGGTTCCTTGGGCTGAGCAAGACCAAGAACGGCGGTCCGAAGATCTTCTCGGTCTCCGGCTGCGTGCAGAAGGGCGGCAATTTCGAAGTGCCGCTGGGCACCACCTTCGACGAACTGCTGGAGATGGCCGGCGGGCTGAAGCCGGGCCGCACCCTCAAGGGCGCGATCCCGGGCGGCGTGTCGATGCCGGTGCTGAAGGCCGAGCAGCTCAAGGGCCTGCAGATGGACTACGACACCCTGCGCGCGCTGGGCACCGGCCTGGGCTCGGGCGCGATCGTGGTGCTGGACGACAGCGTGTGCTGCGTGAAGTTCGCCTGCCGCATCTCGCAGTTCTTCCACAAGGAATCCTGCGGCCAGTGCACCCCGTGCCGCGAAGGCACCGGCTGGATGCACCGCGTGCTGGAGCGCATCGTCGCCGGCAAGGCCACGATGGAAGACCTGCACCAGTTGCGCACCGTCGCCGGGCAGATCGAAGGCCACACCATCTGCGCCTTCGGCGAAGCGGCGGCCTGGCCGATCCAGGGCTTCCTGCGCCAGTTCTGGGACGAATTCGAGTACTACATCGTCAACGGTCATTCGATGGTTGACGGCAAGAAGCTGGAGGCAGCCGCCGCATGAGCGCGCAACCCAACAATCCCGGCGCGACCCCGGCGGTCGTGCCGGAAGGCCATGTGACCGTCGAGATCGACGGTCAGTCGCTGGTCGTGCCGAAGGGCTCGATGATCATCCAGGCCGCCGACAAGGCCGGCATCCCGATCCCGCGCTTCTGCTACCACGAGAAGCTGCCGATCGCGGCCAACTGCCGCATGTGTCTGGTCGACGTCGAGAAGTCGCCCAAGCCGTCGCCGGCCTGCGCCACGCCGGTCATGGACGGCATGAAGGTGCAGACCCGCAGCGACAAGGCGCTGAAGTACCAGCGCAGCGTCATGGAATTCCTGCTGATCAACCACCCGCTGGACTGCCCGATCTGCGATCAGGGCGGCGAGTGCGAACTGCAGGACGTGTCGCTGGGCTATGGCCGCTCGGTCAGCCGCTTCAACGAGCGCAAGCGCGTGGTGCCGGACGAGGACATCGGCCCGCTGGTCGCCACCGAGATGACCCGCTGCATCCAGTGCACCCGCTGCGTGCGCTTCACCGCGGACATCGCCGGCACCTACGAGCTGGGCGGCATGTACCGCGGCGAGAACCTGCAGATCGGCACCTACGACGGCAAGCCGCTGACCACCGAGCTGTCCGGCAACGTGGTCGACGTGTGCCCGGTCGGTGCGCTGACCAACAAGGTGTTCCAGTTCCGCGCGCGCCCCTGGGAACTGGTGGCGCGCGAGTCGCTGGGCTACCACGACGCGATGGGCTCCAACCTGTTCCTGCACGTGCGTCGCGGCGAAGTGCTGCGCACGGTGCCGCGCGACAACGAGGCGGTCAACGAGTGCTGGCTGTCCGACCGCGACCGCTATTCGCACCAGGGCCTGTACGCCGAGGACCGCGCACTGCGGCCGATGCGCAAGATCGACGGGCAGTGGCGCGAGGTGTCGTGGGCGGAAGCACTGTCCGCCGCCGGCGAGATCCTCAAGGCCAACCGTGGCGACGCGCTGGGCGTGCTCGCGCATCCGTCCACTTCCAACGAGGAGGGCGCGCTGCTGGCGCGCCTGGCCGAGGGCCTGGACAGCGGCAACCTCGATCACCGCGTGTACAACCGCGACTTCTCCGATGCCGCGCTGGCCGAGCCGTTCGCGCTGCCGCTGGTGGAGATCGAGCAGGCCGACGTGGTGGTGATCCTGGGCAGCAACCTGCGCCACGAACTGCCGCTGCTGCATGCACGCCTGCGCAAGGCGCGGATGCAGCGCCAGACCAAGGTGTATTCGATCAACCCGGTCGATTTCGACGTGGCCTTCGACCAGGCTGGCCGCCAGATCGTGGCGCCGTCGAAGTTCGCTGAGGCGCTGGCCGACGGCGCGCTGCGCGAAGCGGTGCAAGGCGCCGGCCGTGCGGTGCTGATCGTCGGTGCGCTGGTCGAGAACCATCCGCAGGCCGCGGCGCTGCGTGCGGCCGCGCGCGACTTCGCCGCCGCCACCGGCGCTGCGCTGTGCCGCATCCCGCAGGGCGCCAACGCGCTGGGCCTGTCGCGCTACGGCGTGCTGCCGCGCGGCCGCAACGCCGCGGCGATGCTGGCCGAGCCGCGCAGCGCCTACGTGCTGTACGGCCTGGAGCCGGGCCTGGACTTCGCCGACGCCGCGGCCGCGCGCAGCGCGCTGGCCGGTGCCAAGGTGGTGGCGTTCAGCCACTTCGCCTGCGCCTCCACCCGCGACGTGGCCGACGTGATCCTGCCCATCGGCGCGCTGCCGGAAATCGAGGCGACGCTGACCAACCTCAACGGCAGCGACCAGCGCACCCGCGCCGGCGGCAAGCTGCCGGGCGAGGCCCGCGAGGGCTGGCGCGTGCTGCGTGCGCTCGGTGGCGAACTGGGCCTGCAGGGCTTCGAGTTCATCGACCTGGCCGGGCTGCGCGATGGCCTGCAGCCGCGCGAGGTCGCCGCGGCGAGCTCGGCGCAGCCGGCACGCCAGGACGAGGGCCTGGAACTGGCCGCCAGCCCGGCGATCTACCGCACCGATGCGGTGGTGCGCCGCGCGCAGGCGCTGCAGCAGCATCCGCTGAACCGCGCGCCGGGCGTGGCGCTGCATCCGGACGAAGCGGCGCGGCTGGGCCTGCGCGACGGGCAGATGGTCAAGGTCGGCACCGCGGCGGGTAGCGCCACGTTGCCGCTGGCGACGGACAAGCGGGTCGCGCCGGGCGCGGCCTGGATCGAAACGGGCCACGGCGCGACCGCGCCGCTGGGCGCCGGTCGGGTGACGGTGGTGGCTGCATGAACGAGATGCTGTTGAACGTGGTCGACCCGCTGCACCAGTGGTTCCTCGGCCTGGGCGCCCTCGGCGTGGTCCTGTGGATCGTGCTGAAGATCCTGGTGATCGCCATGCCAGTGATCATCGCGGTGGCGTTCTACGTGGTCTGGGAGCGCAAGCTGATCGGCTGGATGCACGTGCGCCACGGGCCGATGTACGTGGGCATGGGCATCTTCCAGGCCTTTGCCGACGTCTTCAAGCTGCTGTTCAAGGAAATCATCCAGCCGAGCAGCTCGCACAAGGCGATGTTCGTGATCGCGCCGCTGATCACCCTGGCGCCGGCCTTCGCCGCCTGGGCGGTGGTGCCGTTCGACGCCAAGCTGGTGCTGTCCAACGCCAACGCCGGCCTGCTGTACCTGCTGGCGATGACCTCGCTGGGCGTGTACGGCATCATCCTGGCCGGCTGGGCGTCCAACTCCAAGTACGCGTTCCTCGGCGCGATGCGTTCGGCGGCGCAGGTGGTCAGCTACGAGATCGCGATGGGCTTCGCCCTGGTCGGCGTGATGATCGCCGCCGGCAGCCTGAACCTGAGCACGATCGTGCAGGCGCAGGCCGGCAGCTCCGGGTTCTTCGACTGGTTCCTGATCCCGCTGTTCCCGCTGTTCATCGTGTACTGGGTGTCCGGCGTGGCCGAGACCAACCGCGCGCCGTTCGACGTGGTCGAGGGCGAGTCGGAAATCGTCGCCGGCCACATGGTCGAGTACTCGGGCGGTGCGTTCGCGCTGTTCTTCCTGGCCGAATACGCCAACATGATCCTGGTCAGCTTCCTGGTCTCGATCTTCTTCCTGGGCGGCTGGCTGAGCCCGATCCAGGGTTGGGTCACCGCCGACGTCTCGCCGTGGGTCAACTGGATCTGGACCGGCGGCTGGCCGTGGCTGTTGATGAAGGTGCTGTTCTTCGCCAGCGCGTACATCTGGTTCCGCGCCAGCTTCCCGCGCTACCGCTACGACCAGATCATGCGCCTGGGCTGGAAGGTGTTCATCCCGCTGACGATCGTGTGGATCGCGGTGACGGCATTGATGGTGTTCTACGGCGTGATCCAGAAGGGCGTGTAAGCGATGAATAAAATCACCCATTACTTCAAGAGCCTGCTGCTGCTCGAGCTGCTCGGCGGCCTGTGGCTGACCTTGAAGTACACGTTCCGTCCCAAGTACACCGTGCTGTACCCGATGGAGAAGTTTCCGCAGTCGCCGCGTTTCCGCGGCCTGCACGCGCTGCGCCGGTATCCCAACGGCGAAGAGCGCTGCATCGCCTGCAAGCTGTGCGAGGCGGTGTGCCCGGCGCTGGCGATCACCATCGACTCGACCAAGCGCGAGGACGGCACCCGTCGTACCACCCGCTACGACATCGACCTGTTCAAGTGCATCTACTGCGGCTTCTGCGAGGAAAGCTGCCCGGTGGATTCGATCGTGGAGACCCAGGTGCTGGAGTACCACTTCGAGAAGCGCGGCGAGAACATCGTCACCAAGCCGCAGTTGCTGGCGATCGGAGACCGGCTCGAGGCCGAGATCGCCGAGCGCCGCGCTGCCGACGCTCCCTTCCGCTGAGGTTCCGAAATGGATTGGGTAAATATCGCTTTCTGGATCTTCGCCACCATCGCCGCGGTCGCCGCCGGCGCGGTGATCAGCGTGCGCAACCCCGTGTACGCGGTGCTGTGCCTGATCCTGACCTTCTTCTCCATCGCCTGCGTGTGGCTGCTGGTGGGCGCCGAGTTCCTCGGCGTGACCCTGGTGCTGGTCTACGTCGGCGCGGTCATGGTGCTGTTCCTGTTCGTGGTGATGATGCTGGACATCGACACCGCCCGCCTGCGCGAAGGCTGGGTGCGCTACCTGCCGGTCGGCCTGGTGGTAGCGGTGGCGATGCTGGTGCAGATGGTCACCCTGATCGGGGTCAAGGCGCGTAGCGCGGCGCCGTTCCCGGCCGACAACGCCGCGGCCCAGGCCGCCGACACCTCCAACATCACCTGGCTGGCCAAGACCCTGTTCACCCAGTTCCTGCTGCCGTTCGAGTTCGCCGCGATCATCCTGACCGTGGCGGTGGTCGCCGCGGTGATGCTGACCCTGCGCAAGCGCACCGGCATCAAGACCCAGAACCCGGGCGACCAGTCGCGGGTCAAGGCCAGCGACCGTCTGCGCATCGTCAAGATGGACGTCGAAAAGCCCACGCTCCACACTCCGCCGGCATCGCAGGAGGGCCAGCCATGATTTCCCTAGGCCATCTGCTGGCGCTCGGCGCGGTGCTGTTCTGCATCGCCCTGGCCGGCATCTTCCTCAACCGCAAGAACGTCATCGTGCTGCTGATGTCGATCGAGCTGATGCTGCTGTCGGTCAACATCAACTTCGTCGCCTTCTCGCGCGAGCTTGGCGACGCCGCCGGCCAGTTGTTCGTGTTCTTCATCCTGACCGTGGCCGCGGCCGAAGCCGCCATCGGCCTCGCGATCCTGGTGACGCTGTTCCGTACCCGCCACACGATCAACGTGGCCGAAGTCGATTCGCTGAAGGGCTGACCTGCAGATGGAAATTACGCTCTCCAAGAGTCTGCTGATCGCGGTGGTGCTGGCCCCGCTGGTCGGCAGCATCATCGCCGGCCTGTTCGGCCGTCAGGTCGGCCGCAAGGGCGCGCAGTTCGCCACCATCCTCGGCGTCGCGGTCAGCTGCGCGCTGTCGTGCTGGACCCTGTACCAGCTGGTCGGGCAGGGCGCCTCGCCATTCAACCAGAACCTCTACACCTTCTTCGAGGTCGGCCACTATTCGGCCCACGTCGGCTTCATGGTCGACCGCCTGACCGCGATGATGATGGTGGTGGTGACCTTCGTGTCGCTGCTGGTGCACATCTACACCATCGGCTATATGGCCGATGACCCGGGCTACCAGCGCTTCTTCAGCTACATCTCGCTGTTCACCTTCTCGATGCTGAGCCTGGTGATGAGCAACAACTTCCTGCAGTTGTTCTTCGGCTGGGAAGCGGTGGGCCTGGTGTCGTATCTGCTGATCGGCTTCTGGTTCAAGCGCCCGACCGCGGTGTTCGCCAACATGAAGGCGTTCCTGGTCAACCGCGTGGGCGACTTCGGCTTCATCCTTGGCATCGCCGGCGTGCTGTTGTGGTTCGGCACGCTGGACTACGCCAGCGTGTTCGCCAACGCCACCGCGGTGCTGGGCAACGAGGCCGCCGGCGGCCTGGCCCAGGTGCAGCTGTTCCAGGGCCATGCCTGGAACGTGTCCACCATCATCTGCGTGTGCCTGTTCATCGGCGCCATGGGCAAGTCGGCGCAGGTGCCGCTGCACGTGTGGCTGCCGGACTCGATGGAAGGCCCGACCCCGATCTCGGCGCTGATCCACGCCGCGACCATGGTCACCGCCGGCATCTTCATGGTGGCGCGCATGTCGCCGCTGTTCGAGCTGTCGCAGACCGCGCTGAACTTCGTGCTGGTCGTCGGCGCCACCACCGCGTTCTTCACCGGCCTGATCGGCATCGTGCAGAACGACATCAAGCGCGTGGTCGCTTACTCGACGCTGTCGCAGTTGGGCTACATGACCGTGGCGCTGGGCGTGTCGGCGTACTCGGCGGCGGTGTTCCACCTGATGACCCACGCCTTCTTCAAGGCGCTGCTGTTCCTGGCGGCGGGCTCGGTGATCATCGGCATGCACCACGAGCAGGACATGCGCAAGATGGGCGGCCTGCGCAAGTACATGCCGATCACCTACTGGACCAGCGTGATCGGCACCCTGGCGCTGGTCGGTACCCCGTTCTTCGCCGGCTTCTACTCCAAGGACACCATCATCGAGGCGGCGCAGCACCACGCGCATACCTCGCATGGCTGGATCGCGACCTACGGCTACTGGGCCGTGCTCGGCGGCGTGCTGATCACCAGCTTCTACAGCTTCCGCCTGCTGTTCCTGACCTTCCACGGCCAGGAGCGCTTCCGCGATGCGCACGCGCACGACGTGCATGCCCATCACGACAGCGCCCACACCGACGCCGAGGCGCAGTCCCATGCGCACGACGCGCATGCGCATGATGACCACCACGGCCACCATGGCGCGCACGAACCGCACGAGTCGCCGTGGGTGGTGACGGTGCCGCTGATCCTGCTGGCGATCCCGTCGATCGCGATCGGCTTCTTCACCATCGGCCCGATGCTGTTCGGCACCGACTGGGCGGGGCACCATGCCGCGGCGGCGATCAAGGGCCAGGCAGTCAGCTTCTTCACCGGCATCGTCGACTTCTACGACCCGGCGCGCGACACCGTCGGTGCGCTGGCCGAGGAGTTCCATGGCCCGGTCGCGTTCGCCCTGCACGGCCTGACCCAGCCGCCGTTCTTCCTGACCCTGGCCGGTTTCGCCCTGGCCTGGATCCTGTACCTGTGGAAGCCGGAACTGGCGGCGAAGGCGCGCAAGACCTTCTCGGTGCCGGTGTGGATCCTCGAGAACAAGTACGGTTTCGACAAGCTCTGGATCGGCGGTTTCGCCGGCGGCGGCGTACGCCTGGGCAAGGTGTCGCGCGCGGTGGATACGCATGTCGTGGACGGCGTCATGGTCAACGGCACCGCACGCGTGATCGACCTGGCGGCCAACCTGCTGCGTCGCACGCAATCCGGTTTCCTCTATCACTACGCCTTCGCGATGATCGTCGGTCTCATTGCCCTGCTGGGCGTGCTGATGCATTTCTGGCGTTGACCTGTACGGAATAAGAACACGTGTCGAACTGGCCTCTACTCTCCATCCTGATCTGGCTGCCGATCATCGGCGGCGCCCTGGTCCTCGCCGTGCGCGACGCGCGTGCGGCACGCTGGGCGTCGCTGCTGGTGGCGTTGCTGACCTTCGCGCTCAGCGTGCCGCTGCTCACCGGTTTCGACTACGCCAGCGACGCGCTGCAGTTCGTCGAGACCCACGCCTGGATCCCGGCGTACGACATCGGCTACAACCTCGGCGCCGACGGCATCGCGGTCGCGCTGATCGTGCTGACCACCCTGGTCACGGTGCTGGCGCTGATCGGCGCGTGGACCTCGATCGACAAGCGCGTCAACCAGTACGTGGCCGCGTTCCTGATCCTGGAAGGCGTCACCGTCGGCATCTTCTCCGCCACCGACGCGATGCTGTTCTACGTGTTCTTCGAGGCGATGCTGATCCCGATGTTCCTGATCATCGGCATCTGGGGCGGCCCGCGCCGCATCTATGCCGCGGTCAAGTTCTTCCTGTACACCTTCCTCGGCTCGGTGCTGATGCTGGTCGGGTTGATCTACCTGTACCTGAAGGGCGGCAGCTTCCAGCTCGCCGACCTGTACCAGCTCTCGCTCACGTCCAAGGAGCAGACCTGGCTGTTCTTCGCCTTCCTGATCGCCTTCGCGGTCAAGGTGCCGATGTTCCCGGTGCACACCTGGCTGCCGGACGCGCACGTGGAAGCGCCGACCGCCGGTTCGGTGATCCTGGCGGCGATCGCGCTGAAGATCGGCGGCTACGGCTTCCTGCGCTTCAACCTGCCGATCCTGCCCGACGCCAGCAACGAGTGGGCGTGGCTGGTGATCGCGCTGTCGCTGATCGCGGTGATCTACGTCGGCCTGGTCGCCCTGGTCCAGGACGACATGAAGAAGCTGATCGCGTACTCGTCGATCGCGCACATGGGCTTCGTCACCCTCGGCACCTTCGTCGCCTTCGCCCTGGTCGGCTTCGGCAGCGTCGACGCCGCGCGGCTGGGCCTGCAGGGCGCGATGGTGCAGATGATCTCGCACGGCTTCGTGTCCGGCGCCATGTTCTCCTGCGTGGGCGTGCTGTACGACCGCATGCACACCCGCCGCATCGCCGATTACGGCGGCGTGGTCAACGTGATGCCGTGGTTCGCCACCTTCGCGATGCTGTTCTTCATGGCCAACGCGGGCCTGCCGGGCACCAGCGGCTTCGTCGGCGAGTTCATGGTCATCATGGCCAGCTTCCAGGCGCATCCGCTGCTGGCCTTCGGCGCGGCGACCACCCTGGTGATCACCGCCGCCTACACCCTGTGGCTTTACAAGCGCGTGTTCTTCGGCGAGGTCGCCAATGCGCACGTGGCCGAGCTGAAGGACATCAACGGCCGCGAGGCGCTGGTGCTGGGCGTGTTCGCGCTCGGCGTGCTGGCCCTGGGCCTGTATCCGAAGCCGTTGACCGACCTGATGGAGCCCTCGATCGCGAAGCTGGCGGCGCAGATCGCCACCAGCAAGCTGTAAGCGGCCGTCGAGCGTATTGATTCCAGAGATTTGATGATGACCACCCCTGCGCTGCTGCCTCTGACCACCGTCGACCTGCCGCCCCTGCTGCCCGAGCTGGTGCTGACCGCCGGTGCCTTCTTCCTGCTGATGCTCGATCTGTTCGTCAGCGAGCGCAACAAGGCCTGGACCCACATCGTGTCGGTGGCGATCCTGGTCGCAGTGTTCGCGATGCTGCTGGCCGGCGTGGGCGGGCAGGGCGAGGTGTTCCAGGGCATGTTCGTGCGCGATGCCGCCGCCGACGTGATGAAGACGGTGATCGTCGGCCTCAGCGCGCTGACCCTGATCTACGGCTGGAGCTACCTGCGCGAGCGCAATCTGTACCAGGGCGAGATCCCGGTGCTGGTGCTGTTCGCCACGGTCGGCATGATGATCCTGGTCTCGGCCGGCAGCCTGCTGATGGTGTACCTGGGCCTGGAACTGCTGGCGCTGTGCTCCTACGCGCTGGTCGCCTCCAACCGCGACAACGGCATGGCCACCGAAGCGGCGATGAAGTACATCGTGCTCGGTTCGCTGGCCTCCGGCCTGCTGCTGTACGGCATGTCGCTGATCTACGGCGCCACCGGCACGCTGAGCCTGAGCGGCATCCACGAGGCGATCGGCAACGGCCGCGAGCACATGCTGCTGCTCACCGGCACCGTGTTCATGATCGCCGGCGTCGCCTTCAAGCTCGGCGCCGCGCCGTTCCACATGTGGCTGCCGGACGTCTACCAGGGCGCCCCGGCGCCGATCGCGCTGTTCATCAGCTCGGCCTCCAAGCTGGCCGCGTTCGGCATGGCCTACCGCCTGCTGGAAGTGGGCGTGGGCCCGCTGGCGGCGCAGTGGCACTGGGTGATCGGCGGCCTGGCGGCCCTGTCGCTGGTGGTCGGCAACCTGATGGCGGTGGCGCAGAGCAACCTCAAGCGCATGCTGGCGTACTCCACGGTCTCGCACATCGGCTTCCTGCTGCTGGGCGTGGCCGGCGGCGGCGAGCGCGGCTATGCGGCGGCGCTGTTCTACGCGATCTGCTACGCGGTGATGTCCACCGCGTCGTTCGGCGCGATCATCGCGCTGTCGCGCAAGGGCTTCGAGGCCGAGAACATCGACGACTTCAAGGGCCTGAACGCGCGCAACCCGTGGATGGCGCTGCTGGTGCTGTGCATCATGGCCTCGCTGGCCGGCGTGCCGCCGTTCCTGGGCTTCTGGGCCAAGCTGGCGGTGCTGGGCGCGGTGGTCGCGGTGCCCGACCAGAACCTGTGGTGGACCGGCCTGGCGGTGCTGTCGGTGCTGTGCGCGGTGATCGGCGCCTTCTACTACCTGCGCGTGATCAAGGTGATGTATTTCGACGAGCCGGTCGGCTCGCCGCTGCCGGCCAACGACGATCGCGTGCTGGGCGTGGCATTGGGCGTCAACGCCCTGGGCCTGCTGGCCTTCGGCCTGGCCTGGAGCCCGCTGATGGCGTGGTGCCAGCGCGCCTTCGCGCACCTGGCCTGATCGCGAAAGGGCGGTTTTCCCGCTGTTTCCGCCGACGCCGCCGCAAGGCGGCGTCGGCGTTTTTGCATTCGGCGATGCGATTGCTGTTTCGTTTTCCATCGTGTGCGGTTATCATGGCATCCTTCGCACGGCAGCCTCGCTACCGCGTCGAGATGAAAATCAGGGCTTGCAATCGACGCACTGATTCTTCATAATTCCGCTTCTGCTGCGGGGTGGAGCAGTCTGGCAGCTCGTCGGGCTCATAACCCGAAGGTCGCAGGTTCAAATCCTGCCCCCGCTACCATATTTGTCTGCAGCGGCAACCAGTCCATCGGTTGTCTGCGGCAGGGAAATCTGGGCTTCGCGATGACGCATGTTCCCGTCGTCGCAACCGGAATCCAGCGTGACCGGAGTTTTACCGGACAAGGGGCCCAGAGGGCCCTTTGTCGTTTCCGGGGTCCGGAAAATGCACGAACCGATTCTTCAACCATTTCAGATGCAAGGCAGGCTGTGAGCGACAAGGCAAACGAAATCGCGACTCTGCTGGGCCCGACCGTGGACGCGTTGGGCCTGGAACTGCTGGGCGCCGAATATCTGCCGGCCCCTGGCGGCGCCACGCTGCGCCTTTATATCGACGTGCCGCTGGCCGAGCAGCCCGAGCGCATCGTCAATATCGACGATTGCGAGCGGGTCAGCCGCGAGGTCTCGGCGCAACTGGACGTGGAAGACCCGATCAGCGGCAACTACACGCTGGAAGTGTCCTCGCCGGGCGTGGACCGGCCGCTGTTCAGCGCCGAACAGTTTTCCCGCCACCTGGGCGAATCGGCCAAGGTGGTGCTGAAGCTGCCGCAGCAGGGCCGGCGGCGCCTGCAGGGGCGCATCGTGCAGGCCGACGCCGATGCCGGCCGGATCACCTTCGAGGTCGACGGCGCCGAACTGGCGGTGGACTTCGACAACATCGACAAGGCGCGGATCATGCCCGACTGGGCGGCGCTGGGCCTGGCCCCGACCAAGCCGGGCAAGGGGCCGAAGCCGGCCGGCAAGAACGCAAAATCCAATAAGAAACCATCCAACGAACCGGCGGCCGACGAGGCTGCGCGCGGAGCGAAAGAATGAGCAAGGAACTGTTGCTGGTAGTCGACGCGGTGGCCAACGAAAAGGGCGTGCCGCGCGAAGTGATCTTCGACGCGATCGAGGCCGCATTGGCGTCGGCGGCGAAGAAGCGCTACCCCGACCAGGACGTGCTGACGCGCGTCACCATCGACCACAAGGACGGCACCTACGAGACCTTCCGGCGTTGGGAAGTGGTGGCCGACGACGTGGTGATGGAATCGCCCGACCGGCAGATCCGCCTGATGGACGCGGTCGACGAGGCCGAAGGCGTGGACGTCGGCGACTACATCGAAGAGCAGATCGAGAATCCGGACTTCGGCCGCATCGCCGCGCAGGCCGCCAAGCAGGTGATCGTGCAGCGCGTGCGCGAGGCCGAGCGCCAGCAGGTGGTGGACGCGTGGAAGGATCGCGTCGGCGAGCTGGTCACCGGCGTGGTCAAGCGCGCCGAGCGCGGCAACATCTACGTGGACCTGGGCGGCAACGCCGAGGCCTTCATTCCCAAGGACAAGGGCATCCCGCGCGACGTGCTGCGCGCCGGCGACCGCGTGCGCGGCTACCTGGCCGAAGTGCGTTCGGAGCCGCGTGGCCCGCAGCTGTTCATCAGCCGCGCCGCGCCGGAATTCATGATCGAGCTGTTCAAGCTGGAAGTGCCGGAAGTGGGCCAGGGCCTGGTCGAGATCAAGGCCTGCGCGCGCGATCCGGGCGACCGCGCCAAGATCGCGGTGCTGGCGCACGACACCCGCACCGATCCGATCGGCGCCTGCATCGGCATGCGCGGTTCGCGCGTGCAGGCGGTGTCCAACGAGCTCAACGGCGAGCGCGTGGACATCGTGCTGTGGAACGACAACCCGGCCAACTTCGTCATCAACGCGATGGCGCCGGCCGAGGTGCAGTCGATCATCGTCGACGAAGAAAAGCACTCGATGGACCTGGCGGTGGCGGAAGACCGCCTGGCCCAGGCGATCGGCAAGGGCGGCCAGAACGTGCGCCTGGCCAGCCGCCTGACCGGCTGGCAGCTCAACGTGATGACCGCCGAGCAGGTCGCGGCCAAGTCCGAGGCCGAGCAGGCCGTGGCCCGCCAGCTGTTCATGGACAAGCTGGAAGTGGACGAGGAGATCGCCGCGATCCTGGTCGCCGAGGGCTTCAACTCGGTCGAGGAAATCGCCTACGTGCCGGTCGGCGAGCTGCTGGCGGTGGAAGGCTTCGACGAGGACATCGTCGAGGAACTGCGCGCCCGTGCCCGCGACGCGCTGCTCAACGAGGCGCTGGCCGCCGAGGAGAGCGACGACGACGGCGTGCCGGCGGCGGACCTGCTGTCGCTGCCGGGCATGGACGAAGCCACCGCCTACGCGCTGGCCGGCCATGGCGTACGCACCAGCGAGGACCTGTCGGATCTGGCTGCCGACGAAATCCTCGAGTTCGGCATCGAGGACCTGGACAAGGACCGCGCCGCGGCCCTGATCCTGGCCGCCCGCGCCGAGGAGATCGCCCGCCTGGAGCGCGGCGAATGAGTCAGCGATGAATGCCGCCCTGACCCGATCAGGGCTTAGAATCCGCGCTACCTTCGCACGCGGCGAGGGGGCGCCAACCAGATCATAGGATCCGAATGTCGCAGCAAACCACCATCCGCAAGCTGGCCGAACTGGTGAACACGCCGGTCGAGAAACTGCTGGTTCAACTGGCCGACGCCGGGATGAAGTTCAGCGGTCCCGACCAGGTCGTCACCAGCACCGAAAAGATGAAGCTGCTGGGCTTCCTGCGCCGTACCCACGGCAAGACCGACAAGCCGGTCGAGGAAGAGGCCCAGGCGGCGCCGAAGAAGATCACCCTGAACCGGCGCAAGCTGCAGGAAGTGACGGTCAGCGCCGGGCGCAGCAAGACCACGGTCAACGTCGAGGTCCGGCAGAAGCGCACCTACGTGAAGTCGGCCGAGGACCTGGCCGCCGAGCGTGCGGCGCCGTCCGCGGGCGGACGGGTGGACGATGAGCGCGCCGAGATCCTGCGCAAGCTGGAGGAATCCAAGCAGCGCAACCTGGCCGAGCAGCAGAAGCTCGCCGAGCAGGACCGTGCGCGCGCCGAGGAAATCGAGCGCAAGCGCAAGGCCGAGCAGGAAGCGCGCGAGCGCGCCGAGGCCGAGCAGCGCGCCGCGCAGGCGGCGCTGGAAGCCGAGTCGGCACCGCCGGCTGCGGCGCCGGCCGCGCCTGCCGCCGACCGCAACGCCGCCGCTGCGCCGCGCGCGCCGCGTCCGGCGGTGGCACCGCGTCCGGCCGGTGCGGCGCATCCGGCCAAGCCGGCGGCCCCGCGCAGCGACGACCGCAACAACGCCAACAACAAGCACAAGACCCGCGGCTCGCACGTGATGGTCGCCGGTGTCGAGGACGACGACAGCACCAGCCGCTTCGCCGGCCAGCTGCACCTGTCCGCGGCCGACCGCGCGCGCCGTTCCAACGTGCGCGGCAAGCCGCGCGGCGGCAGCCATAGCGGCGGCCGTCGCCAGGCCGAGCCGTCGCGCAGCGGCGGCGGCGCGCACGGCTTCGAGCGCCCCACCGCGCCGGTGGTGCGCGAAGTGGCGATCGGCGACACCATCACCGTGGCCGACCTGGCGCAGAAGCTCGCGCTGAAGGGCGGCGACGTGGTGAAGGCGCTGTTCAAGATGGGCGTGATGGCCACCATCACCCAGACCATCGACCACGACACCGCGGCGCTGGTCACCGAAGAGCTCGGCCACAAGCCGGTGCGTGCGGGCAGTGCCGATGCCGAGGACGCGCTGCTGGCGCACACCGAGGACGCGCAGGGCGAGAAGCTGCCGCGGCCGCCGGTGGTCACCATCATGGGCCACGTCGACCACGGCAAGACCTCGCTGCTGGACTACATCCGCCGCACCAAGGTCGCCTCGGGCGAAGCCGGTGGCATCACCCAGCACATCGGCGCGTACCACGTCGAAACCGATCGCGGCGTCATCAGCTTCCTGGATACCCCGGGCCACGCCGCGTTCACCTCGATGCGCGCCCGCGGCGCCAAGCTCACCGACATCGTGGTGCTGGTGGTCGCGGCCGACGACGGCGTGATGCCGCAGACGGTCGAGGCGGTCAAGCATGCCAAGGCGGCCGGCGTGCCGCTGATCGTGGCGGTCAACAAGATCGACAAGTCCGGCGCCGATCCGCTGCGGGTCAAGAACGAACTGCTGGCGCAGGACGTGGTCGCCGAAGAGTTCGGCGGCGACACCCAGTTCGTCGAGCTCTCGGCCAAGACCGGCCAGGGCATCGACACGCTGCTGGATGCGATCTCGCTGCAGGCCGAAGTGCTGGAACTGCGCGCGGTGGCCGAAGGCCGCGCCAGCGGCGTGGTGATCGAGTCCTCGCTGGACAAGGGCCGCGGCCCGGTGGCGACGGTGCTGGTGCAGCAGGGCGCGCTGAAGAAGGGCGACTACCTGGTGTGCGGCATCCAGTACGGCCGCGTGCGTGCGCTGTTCGACGAGACCGGCAAGCAGCCGGATTCGGCGGGTCCGTCCATCCCGGTGCAGGTGCTCGGCCTGTCCGGCGTGCCGGATGCCGGCGACGACTTCGTGGTCGTCGACGACGAGCGCCTGGCCAAGGACGTGGCGCAGCAGCGCGAGACCAAGCGCCGTGAGTCGCGCCTGGTGTCCACCGCGGGCAGCCGCATGGAAGACATCATGTCGCAGCTCGGCAAGGGCGAGGGCCAGCTGTCGCTGAACCTGGTGATCAAGGCCGACGTGCAGGGTTCGGTGGAAGCGCTGAAGCAGTCGCTGACCGCGCTGTCCAACGAGCAGATCCGCATCAACGTCATCCACTCCGGCGTGGGCGGCATCACCGAATCCGATGCGAATTCGGCGCTGGCCTCCAAGGCCACGGTGATCGGCTTCAACGTGCGTGCCGACGCCTCGGCGCGGCGCATCATCGAGACCAACGGCATCGACCTGCGTTACTTCTCGATCATCTACGACGTGATCGACCAGGTGAAGCAGGTGGCGTCCGGCCTGCTGGGCGTGGAGATCCGCGAAGAGATCATCGGTATCGCCCAGGTGCGCGACGTGTTCCGCAGCTCCAAGTTCGGCGCCGTCGCCGGCTGCATGGTCGTGGAGGGCGTGGTCAAGCGCAACAAGCCGATCCGCGTGCTGCGCGACAACACCGTGGTGTTCGAGGGCGAGCTGGAATCGCTGCGTCGCTTCAAGGAGAACGTCGACGAAGTGCGCAACGGCACCGAGTGCGGTATCGGCGTGAAGGCCTACAACGACGTCAAGGCCGGCGACCAGATCGAGTGCTTCGAGCGCATCGAAGTGCAGCGTACGCTGTAAGAGCTGGGATTCGGGAATCGGGATTGGGGATTCGTAAAAGCGGTGCGCTACGTGCGTATCGCTTCTGCGAGTCTCTCCCGATCCCGTCTTTCCAAAAGAGAGAGCTTCAGTCATGCCCACCAAATCTTTCCACCGTACCGATCGCGTGTCCGCGCAGATCCGGCGCGACCTCGGCACGATCGTGCATGCGGCCGTGCGCGATCACGGCTTGCCCTCGGTCAGCGTGTCCGACGTCGAAGTCACCCGCGATCTGGCGCATGCCAAGGTGTTCGTTACCGCGCTGATGCAGGAACGCTCGGCCGAGGCGGTCAAGGGCCTGAAGGAACTGGCGCCGCAGCTGCGCAGCGAACTGGCGCGGGCGATGAAGCTGCGCCACGTCCCCGAACTGCATTTCCATTACGACGATTCGGTCGATCGCGGCGAGCGCATCGACAACCTGCTGCGCGACATGCCGGAACTGCAGCAGGATCGGGACGACGACGGTCATGCCGCCGCCGACGACGAAACGGCGCCGCGCAAGGACTGAGTCCGCTGCCGACGCCGCGGCGTCGGCGTGCATTGTGTGAGTGCGGGCGCCGAACGCGAGCGCCCGTTTCGCAGTCGCGATCACGGTGTTCTTCGATTCGTGCGGTTTTCCGCTGTCCCGTGCGTGCCTGCGCTTTCCGCCCGTGCCGTTCGCCTGCGCCATGCCGAGGCCGGATCCGCCATTTCCGACTCTCCAATCCCCAATCCCGACCCACCATGCCCGTCTTCGGCCCGCGTCTGCCCCGTATCGTCTTCCGTCGCCTCGACGGCATCGTGCTGCTCGACAAGCCGATCGGCATGAGTTCCAACGCGGCGCTGCAGGCGGCGCGGCGGCTGTTCCGTGCCGAGAAGGGCGGCCACACCGGCAGCCTGGATCCGCTCGCCACCGGGCTGCTGCCGCTGTGCTTCGGCGAGGCGACCAAGCTGGCCGGGCTGTTGCTCGGGTCGGCCAAGGCCTATGAGGCGGAGGTGGTGCTTGGCGTCACCACCGACAGCGACGATGCCGAGGGCGCGGTGCTGCGGACCCGGCCGGTGCCGCCGCTGGACGCGACGACGCTGGAGGCGGCGCTGGCGCCGCTGCGCGGACGCATCCGCCAGCGCGCGCCGATCTACTCCGCGCTCAAGCAGGGCGGGGAGCCGCTGTACGTCAAGGCGCGGCGCGGCGAGGCGATCGAGGCGCCGGAGCGCGAGGTCGAGGTGCATGCGATCGACGTGCTCGCCCATGCCGGCGACCGCCTGCGCCTGCATGTGGCCTGCGGGTCCGGCACCTACATCCGCAGCCTGGCCCGCGACCTGGGCGAGGCGCTGGGCTGCGGCGCGCACATCGCCGCGCTGCGGCGGCTGTGGGTGGAGCCGTTCCGCACGCCGCAGATGGTGACTCTGGAGCATCTTCAGCAACTGGCCGCGCAGGATCCGGCGGCGTTGGAGGCGTTGGTGCTGCCGCTGGCCGCCGGCCTGGCCGATTTCCCGCCGGTGCGCCTGGAGCATGCTGCGGCGCAGCGTTTCCGCATGGGCCAGCGCCTGCGCGATCCGGCCTGGGCGCCCGGCCTGGCCGCGGTGTTCGACGCCGACGGGGTGCCGCTGGGCCTGGGCCAGGTCGATGCCAGCGGGCTGCTGGCGCCGCAGCGCATGTTCAATCCGTGACCGCAACGGCAGGCGCATCGGCCGCCACCTGACTGTCGTTCAGTCATGACGCTGTCTTAACGCCTTGTTCCTCCGGGCCAGGGCCGGTACAATTTCGCGGCCTTTCCGGCACGCTGCGCTCCGGCGCAATCCTTCGCAATCGGCGAGCCAGGCGGTGCGTCCTTCGCACGTTCCTGCCGGCCCCGCATCTCAGAGAAAACCTCATGTCCATCGACACCCAGAAAGTCATCGAAGAAAACAAGCGCGGCGCTGCCGACACCGGTTCGCCGGAAGTGCAGGTCGCCCTGCTGACCGCCCGCATCGAGCAGCTGACCGGCCACTTCAAGACCCACAAGAAGGACCACCACAGCCGCCGCGGCCTGCTGCAGATGGTCAACCGCCGCCGCAGCCTGCTCGACTACCTGAAGAAGAAGGATGGCGAGCGCTACAAGGCGCTGATCGAGAAGCTCGGCCTGCGTCGCTGAGGCAACGAACCCCACCGCGGCGCAGCGATGCGCCGCGGTTTTGTTTTGGGTAGTACCGTGACCCGGGGAGCGCTCCGCGTCACCGGCCGGATCCTCCCGGCCACCCGCCAGCGGCATGGGCCGTCAGCGGTCCATTTGCAGACAGCATCATCCAAGGAAACCCCGTGGCAAAAATCACCAAAACCTTCCAGTACGGCAAGCACACCGTCACCCTCGAAACCGGCGAGATCGCCCGCCAGGCCGGCGGTGCCGTCATCGTCAAGATGGACGACACCGTACTGCTGGTCACCGCCGTCGCCGCCAAGAGCGCGCGCGAAGGTCAGGACTTCTTCCCGCTGACGGTCGACTATCAGGAGAAGTTCTACGCCGGCGGCCGCATCCCCGGTGGCTTCTTCAAGCGCGAGGGCCGTGCGACCGAGAAGGAGACGCTGATTTCGCGTCTGATCGACCGTCCGATCCGTCCGCTGTTCCCGGAGGATTACAAGAACGAAGTGCAGATCATCGCCACGGTGATGTCGATGAACCCGGACATCGACGGCGACATCGCCGCGCTGATCGGCGCCTCGGCCGCGCTGTCGCTGGCCGGCACCCCGTTCAAGGGCCCGATCGGCGCCGCCAAGGTCGGCTACAAGAACGGCGAGTACATCCTCAACCCGACCGTGTCGGACCTGAAGGAATCGCAGCTGGAGCTGGTCGTCGCCGGTACCGCCAACGCCGTGCTGATGGTCGAGTCCGAAGCCGCACTGCTGTCCGAAGAAGTGATGCTGGGCGCGGTCACCTTCGGCCACCGCGAGATGCAGAAGGTCATCAACGCGATCAACGAGCTGACCGTCGAAGCCGGCACCAAGCCGTCCGAGTGGGTCGCCCCGGCCAAGAACGAGGCCATGATCGCCGCGCTGAAGGAAGCCGTCGGCGATCAGCTGGCCGCCGCCTTCCAGGTGCGCGACAAGCTGCAGCGCCGCGATGCCATCGCCGCGATCAAGAAGGACGTGCTGGCGCAGCTGGCGCCGCGCGCCACCGCCGAGAACTGGGTCGCTGCCGACCTGGCCAAGGAGTTCGGCGAGCTGGAATACCAGACCATGCGCGGTTCGGTGCTGAGCACCAAGGTGCGCATCGACGGCCGTGCGCTGGACACCGTGCGCCCGATCAGCGTGAAGGCCGGCGTGCTGCCGCGCACCCACGGCTCGGCGCTGTTCACCCGCGGCGAGACCCAGGCGATCGTGGTGACCACGCTGGGCACCGCCCGCGACGGCCAGGTGATCGACGCGGTCTCCGGCGAGTACAAGGAAAACTTCCTGTTCCACTACAACTTCCCCCCCTACTCGGTGGGCGAGTGCGGCCGCTTCGGCGCGCCCAAGCGTCGCGAGATCGGCCACGGCCGCCTCGCCAAGCGCGGCGTGCTGGCGGTGATGCCGACCATGGAAGAGTTCCCGTACACCATCCGCGTGGTGTCGGAAATCACCGAATCCAACGGTTCCTCGTCGATGGCCTCGGTGTGCGGCAGCTCGCTGGCGCTGATGGACGCCGGCGTGCCGGTGAAGGCGCCGGTGGCCGGTATCGCCATGGGCCTGGTGAAGGAAGGCAATGACTTCGTGGTGCTGTCGGACATCCTGGGCGATGAAGATCACCTGGGCGACATGGACTTCAAGGTCGCCGGTACCGCCGAGGGCGTGTCCGCGCTGCAGATGGACATCAAGATCGAAGGCATCACCGAGGAAATCATGAAGCAGGCCCTGGCCCAGGCCAAGGCCGGCCGCCTGCACATCCTCGGCGAGATGGCCAGCGCGCTGACCAGCCCGCGTGCGGAGCTGAGCGACTACGCGCCGCGCCTGCTGACCATCAAGATCCACCCGGACAAGATCCGCGAAGTGATCGGCAAGGGCGGTTCGACCATCCAGGCGATCACCAAGGAAACCGGCACCCAGATCGACATCCAGGACGACGGCACCATCGTCATCGCCTCGGTCAACGCGATCGCGGCGCAGGCCGCCAAGTCGCGCATCGAGCAGATCACCTCGGACGTCGAGCCGGGCCGCATCTACGAAGGCAAGGTCGCCAAGATCATGGACTTCGGCGCGTTCGTGACCATCCTGCCGGGCAAGGACGGCCTGGTGCACGTCTCGCAGATCTCCAGCGAGCGCGTGGAGAAGGTCGGCGACAAGCTGAAGGAAGGCGACGTGGTCAAGGTCAAGGTGCTGGAAGTCGACAAGCAGGGCCGTATCCGCCTGTCGATGAAGGCCGTCGAGGAAGGCGAGGGCGTGTCGGCCGAATAAGCCGCTGGCGTCCACTGCCGTTCCAAAAAAAGCGGGCTTCGGCCCGCTTTTTTCTTGCCTTGCATTTGCGCAGGTGCCGCGTCTGGCGCGTGGCGTTCTTGTCGACGCCGGTGTGGGTTCTGGGGTGAGGCGGGGGCACTGCAGGAGCGGCTCTTGTTCCCTTTTTGGGATCAGCCGCGACGGGGCATTACCGTTGGCGCCCGGTCGCGGCTGAAGCCGCTCCTACACACGATGTTCGTGGCGGGCGTGTCTGGGACATAACGCTCGATCGCGCGCGACTCAGCTGATGCCGTCGCCGATCGCCGGATAACGCGCCAGGTGCGCCGACAGCGGCCCGGGATGGGCGAGCTGGTAGCCCTGGCCGTAGCGCGCGCCCAGCGCCTGCAGCGTCGCCAGTTCGCTCTCGGTCTCGATGCCTTCGACCACCACGTCCGCATTGGTTTCCGCGGCGAAGGACAGGATCGCCATCGCCAGCCGCTGGCGGCGCGGTTCAGCGTCGATGCCGCGGGTCAGGGTCAGGTCCAGCTTGATGATGTCCGGCGCCAGGTGCAGCAGGTGGCGCAGGCTGGCGAAGCCGGTGCCGGCATCGTCCAGGGCGATGCGCAGGCCCTGCCGCTGCAGCAGGCCGATGTGGTCGGACAGGCGCGGATAGTCCGGCGCCTGCAGTTGCTCGGTGATCTCCAGCACGATCCGCGACAGGTCGTGGCCGTGCAGCAGCGCCTGCAGTTGCGGATGCAGCAGGGTCTGCGCGGACACGTTGATCGCCAGATAGACCGGTGCCGGCAACTGCGCCAGCAGGTCCAGCGCCTTGCGCGCGGCGGCCAGTTCCAGCTCCAGCGCCAGCCCGACCCGGCTCGCATCGTCGAACCAGCGCAGCGGCGGCAGCGCCGGATTGGCTGGGAAGCGCGACAGCGCTTCCACGCCGACGATGCGCTGCGATGCCAGTGCCAGCACCGGCTGGGTCACGATCTGCAGGCGCCCATCGGCGATGGTTTCGCGGATGCGGGTGGCGATCGCCGCCTTCTCGCGGAACGCGTGTTTCTCCACGTCCTGGCGGCGCGCGATGTCGGTCTGCAGCGCCGCGCGGTCCATCGCCAGCGCCAGCGTCGCCCCGACAAGCGTCGCCAGCAGTTCCAGCGTGCGCACGTCCTGCGCGCTGTAGGCATCGGGTTGCGGCGCCAGCACCTTGAGCACGCCGATGCTGCGGTCGCCGTAGCGCAGCGGCACCACCAGCATCGAGCGCAGGCCGATGCGCCGGCAGGCCTCGCGGTCGACCCGTGGGTCGATTTCCGAATCGTCGCAGCGCAACACCTGGCCGCTGCGCATGCACAGGCCGGACAGGCTGCCATTGCTGGGCAGGCGCAGGCCGAGGTGGCGTTCGGCGACGCCGCTGGCCGACCAGTACAGCATGTCCTTGCCGTCGCACATCTCCACCACCGCGCCGTTGGAGCGGGTCAGCTCCTGCGCGCGGCGGGTGACCACGTCGACCACCTGCAGCGGATCGCCGCCGGCCGCGGCGATCTCGCCCTGTGCCAGGATGATGCGCGACAGCAGCGCCGCGTCGTCTTGCGTCGCGGCGGCAGCGTGCTGGATGAGGTCCGAAATGCCGGATGCCTTGGCCATGTCCGCATCATGTGGCACTAAGTCGGAGGACGGCAACGGGCGGCGTGCGCCAGGCCCGGGCAGCGTGCGGAACTGATCGCTCCATCACGCTGCGCGACCGCTTACGCTCTGTCGCTGGCGTCGCCCTTGCGCGGTTTGCCGTACAGGCTGCGCAACTCGTCCTTGGCCTGCTCGAGGATCTGTCGGCGTTGCGCCGGCAACTGATCGCCGGCGCGATTGATGTAGAAGGTCAGCATCGACATGGCCGAACGATACGGACCGGTGCGGCGGCGTGCGTGCAGGTCGGCCGATTGCTTGAGTGCGCGCGCGATCGCGGTCGGGTCGTTGCCTTCGAACACGTTCGGCGCGACGCCAAGCGACTGTGGCGCGTCGCTGGCGCGGCGCTGGCTCAGGTCGTTGTTGGAGAGGTACGGGCTGCTCTGTGCCATTGGTGATGCTCCTTGGCGATGGCGGTGGAGAGGTGAAACGCATGCGCAGTCCGGCAATGCAGGACCCGATGGCGGATGCCGCCGCCATCGCTACCGCACGCCAACAGGCGACGGCAGTTCGACATCGAAGGGAGACGGAGGCGGGGGCGACGCGAACGCGCGCCGCCGCGATCGCGCGTGGGACGTGGAGCGTCCCGTGCGCGGTTGATGGGCGATACCGGTGTTCGCTGGTGTTGCCGTGCCGCATTCCGTTCCCAGAAATAAAGCTTGTGCGTTTGCGCAAACGCTAGGCCGGGATACGTGATGTCGTCGACAACATAACCGCGTGATGCGGAGCGAGTGGTAGACATTATGTCGTTCGATGAACGCTTAATGGAAAACTCCCTAAAAACAGCGCTCCCGTGTGAATGTGCTTGATCGCCTGGATAACGTCACCATTTTCATTGGCGAGGCGATGACGCGAGACAGTCGCGTGGACAATGCGCAAAACGTGGCATCGCTGCGCGCCGCACCTCGGCGGTACAGGAGATCGCATGTCGTTGGCGCACACGCGCTTTCATCCCGCCGTTGCACGCTGGTTCGAACAGCGTTTCGCTGCGCCCACGCCGGCGCAGGCGGCGGCGTGGCCGGCGATCCAGGCCGGACGGCACACCTTGGTTGCCGCGCCGACCGGCTCCGGCAAGACCCTCACCGCGTTCCTCGCCGCGCTGGATGCGCTGGTGCGTGAAGGCCTGCGCGACGGCGGCCTGCAGGACCGCACCCAGGTACTGTACGTGTCGCCACTGAAAGCGCTTTCAAACGATATCCAGCTCAATCTCGAAGCGCCGCTGCAGGGCATCCGCGCCGAGCTGGCGGCGCTGGGCCTGCCGGATGTGCAGATCCGCACCGCGGTGCGCACCGGCGACACCCCACAGCGCGAGCGCGCGCAGGCGCGGCGGCGTCCGCCGCACGTGCTGGTGACCACGCCGGAGTCGCTGTACGTGCTGCTCGGCTCGGTGTCCGGGCGCGAGACGCTGCGCCATGTGCGCACGGTGATCGTCGACGAGATCCATGCGCTGGCGGCGAACAAGCGCGGCAGCCATCTGGCGCTGTCGCTGCAGCGGCTGCAGCATCTGTGCGAGGTGCCGCCGCTGCGCATCGGCCTGTCGGCGACGCAGAAGCCGATCGATGCGGTCGCGCGGTTCCTGGTCGGCAGCGCGGCGGTGCACGACGACCAGGCGGACTGCGCCATCGTCGACATCGGCTATGCGCGCGCCCGCGACCTGGCGCTGGAGGTGCCGCCGACACCGCTCAGCGTGACCATGTCCGCCGATCAGTGGCAGCAGGCGTACACGCGTCTGGCCGAACTGGTGCGCGCGCACCGCACCACCCTGGTGTTCGTCAACACCCGGCGCATGGCCGAACGCACCGCCCGCCACCTGGGCGAACTGCTCGGCGCGCAGGCGGTGGCGGCGCATCACGGCAGTCTGGCGCGCGAGACCCGGCTGCTCGCCGAGCGCCGGCTCAAGGCCGGCGAACTGCAGGTGCTGGTAGCCACCGCGTCGCTGGAACTGGGCCTGGACATCGGCGACGTCGACCTGGTCTGCCAGCTCGGCTCGCCGCGGTCGATCGCCGCGTTCCTGCAGCGCGCCGGTCGCTCCGGGCATGCGGTGGGCGGCACGCCGAAGGCGCGGCTGTTCCCGCAGTCGCGCGACGACCTGGTCGAGTGCGCGGCGTTGCTGGATTGCGTACGCCGCGGCGAACTGGATGCGCTGCGCATGCTCGATGCGCCGTTGGACGTGCTCGCCCAGCAGCTCGTCGCCGAGGTGGCCTGCCAGGAGTGGGAGGAAGACGCGCTGTATGCGCTGGTGCGTGGCGCCTGGCCGTATGCGGCGTTGCCGCGCGCGCAGTTTGACGCGGTGCTGCGCATGCTCAGCGAAGGCTTCAGCACGCGACTGGGGCCGCGCGCCGGCTACCTGCATCGCGATGCGGTGCATCGCCGCGTACGCCAGCGCCGCGGCGCGCGGATGGCGGCGCTCACCTCTGGCGGCACCATCCCCGAGACCGGCGACTACAGCGTGGTGCTGGAGCCGCAGGCGCAGACCATCGGCACGGTCAACGAGGATTTCGCGGTGGAAAGCCTGGGCGGCGACGTGTTCCAGCTCGGCAACGCCAGCTACCGCATCCTGCGCGTGGAAGCCGGGCGGGTGCGGGTGGAGGATGCGCGCGGTGCGCCACCCAATATCCCGTTCTGGATCGGCGAAGCGCCCGGGCGCAGCGACGCGCTGTCGCTGGGCGTGTCGCGGCTGCGGGCCGAGGTCGAGCAGGCGCTGGCGCAGGGTGGGGCGGCACAGGCGCTGCAGTGGCTGTGCGGCCCGCTGGCGCTGGATGCGGCTGCCGCGCAGCAGATCGTCGACTACCTCGGCCGCGCGCATGCGGCGCTGGGCGCCTTGCCGACCCAGCAGTGCATCGTGCTGGAGCGTTTCTTCGACGCCACCGGCGGCACCCAGTTGGTGATCCACAGCGTCTACGGTAGCCGCATCAACCGTGCCTGGGGCCTGGCCCTGCGCAAGCGCTTCTGCCGCACCTTCAATTTCGAGTTGCAGGCGGCGGCGACCGAGGATGCGATCGTGCTGTCGCTGTCGACCCGGCACAGCTTCGCCCTGGACGAGGTGGCGCGCTACCTGCGCGCCGCCTCGGCGCTGGACGTGCTGGTGCAGGCCCTGCTGGACGCGCCGCTGTTCGGCGTACGCTGGCGCTGGAATGCCACCAACGCGCTGGCGCTGCCGCGCTTCACCGGCGGGCGCAAGGTCGCGCCGCAATTGCAGCGGATGAAGTCCGAGGATCTGCTGGCCACGGTCTTCCCCGATCAGGTGGCCTGCGCGGAGAACCTGGTCGGCGAGCGCGAGATTCCCGAGCATCCGCTGGTGGCGCAGACCCTGCGCGACTGCCTGGACGAGGCGATGGACAGCGCCGGCTGGCTGCAGCTGCTGCACCGCCTCGAGGCCGGCGACGTGCGCGTACTGGCGCGCGAACTGACCGCGCCGTCGCCGCTGGCGGCCGAGGCCCTGGATGCGCGGCCCTATGCCTTCCTCGACGACGCCCCGCTGGAGGAGCGGCGGACCCAGGCCGTGCACAGTCGCCGCTACCAGGACCCGGACAATGCCGACGATCTCGGCCAGTTGGATCCGCAGGCGATCGCCGCGGTGCGCGAGGAGGCCTGGCCGCAGCCGCGCAGCCGCGACGAGATGCACGAGGCGCTGCTCACGCTCGGCGTGGTGAGCATGGACGAGGCCGCCGCGCAGCCGCAGTGGCAGCAGTGGTTGGGTGAACTGGCGGAAGACGCGCGTGCCACCTGCCTGCATGGCGTGGATGGCGGTGCGGCGGCGTTGTGGGTGGCCGCCGAGGCGCTGGCGGCGGTGGCGCCGCTGTATCCGCAGGCCGGCGCGCGACCGGTCATCGCCGTGCCCGAGGGCTACGCGGTCGCCGAGTGGGAGCGCGACAGCGCATTGCGCGAGTTGCTGCGCTGGCGCCTGGCCGGGCTGGGGCCGGTCACCGCCGAGGCGCTGGCGGCGCCGCTGCACCTGCCGCTGCGCGAGGTGCAGGCCGGGTTGCTGGCGCTGCAGCAGGACGGCTATGTGCTGGGCGGGCGCTTCAGCGCCGACGCCGCTGCCGAGGAGTGGTGCGAGCGGCACCTGCTGGCGCGCATCCATCGCTACACCCTCGGCCGCCTGCGTCGCGAGATCGAGCCGGTGGCGCCGCGCGACTACGCGCGCTTCCTGTTCCGCTGGCAGCACCTGGATGCGCAGGGCCAGGTGGAGGGCGCCGAGGCGCTGGCCACGGTGCTGGCGCAACTGGAGGGCGTGGAGGCCGCGGCGCCGCTGTGGGAGGCGGAACTGCTGCCGGCACGGGTGCGCGACTACCGCCCGGCATGGCTGGATGAGGCCTGCAGCGCCGGCCGTACGCTGTGGACGCGGTTGCGCCCCGGCGCCGGCGGCGCTGCGCCGACGCTGCGCAGCACGCCGATCCTGCTGCTGCCGCGGCGCAGCGCCGGACAGTGGTCGCGGCTGTCGCCAGCGCCGGAGGCCGGCGCGCTGGGGTCGCGCGCGCGCAAGGTCGCCGACCATCTCGAGGCGCACGGCGCCTCGTTCTTCGACGAGATCGCCGAGGCCACGCGCCTGCTGTCCACCGAGTTGGAGGCGGCACTGGCCGAACTGGTCGCCGCCGGCCGGGTCCATTGCGACAGCTATGCCGGCCTGCGCGCCTTGCTGGTGCCGACATCGAAGCGGCCCTCGGCGCTGTCGCGGCGCCGGCCGCGCATGGCGCTGTACGGCGGCATCCAGGATGCCGGGCGCTGGGCGGTACTGCGCACCGGTGTCGAGGCCGACGACCCGGCCGCGCGCAGCGAGGCGGTCGAGCACGTCGCGCGCACCTTGCTGCGCCGCTACGGCGTGGTCTGCTGGCGCCTGCTCGAGCGCGAGGCGGTCTGGCTGCCGCCGTGGCGCGAGCTGCTGCGGGTCTACCAGCGCCTGGAGGCGCGCGGCGAGATCCGCGGTGGGCGCTTCATCGATGGCCTGTCCGGCGAACAGTTCGCCCTGCCGGAGGCGATCGGCCTGCTGCGGCACGTGCGCCGCCAGCCCGGCGACGGCAGCTGGGTGTGCGTGGCCGCCGCCGATCCGGCCAACCTGCTCGGCAGCGTGTTGCCCGGCGCGCGCGTGCCGCGGGTGGCGGGCGCGCGCGTGCTGTACCGGGACGGCGTGCCGATGGCGAGCTGGGTCGGCGAGCGCTTCGAAGCGCTGCAGGACATGGATGCCGAAGCGCATGCGCGCGCGCAACGGCTGTTGCGCGGTGGCAGTGCGGCGGAACGGCGAACGGTCGTGGCACTGCCGATGGTGTGAAGGCGCTGCGCCTTGCCCGCGCCCGCTCAGTGCGTTTGCGGTATATCGGCGCTGCTTTCACATTCTGTCTACAAATTAAAGGGGTTGGTATCCCACTTCGTCCTCGGCGCAAAACCGGGGGCATCTGCCCTTGCAGAACAACTGCGGCATCCGCGCCGCAGGCGCCCGGAGCGCTTCTTCACACCCGCCAAGTACTGCGGCGCAATGCCTGTTGCGCATTCATGCAGCGCTGCGGCAGCGGCCGCGATATGCAGGATTCTGCAGTTTTCACGCGATTTAAAGGCGCCCTCAATTGCGCCGATAGCCCTCACGCATGACGTTGTAGCGCAGCGTTCCCCCTCGCGACCTGGCGAGCGGGACTGCTCCGCGAGGCGCCGCGAAACGCAGCCGGATGCATCGCCCGGCGCAAGCGGACACACACAAATCGGGGTACACACCATGTTGGGCAATATGAAAATCGGGGTCAGGCTGACGGCGGCGTTTCTGATCGTGGCGGCGATCGGCGCCTGCATCGGCTGGGTCGGCATCCGCAACTCGGGCCGCATCAACGACTACGCCACGGTGCTGTACGAACGCGAGTTGCTCGGCCTGTCGCACCTGAAAGAGGCCAACATCAACCTGATCAACGCCGGCCGTTCGCGCGCCAACCTGCAGTTGGCCAGCACGGCGGAAGACCGTGCCAAGCACGTCGCCAGCCTCGACAAGTACACCACCAAGGTGGTCGAGCACATGGACAAGGCCAGGGCCTCGTTCGACGACCCGGACACGCTGGCCAAGCTGGCCCGCTTCGACCAGGTGTGGAAGACCTACCTGGAGCGGCGCGGCCAGTTCGTCGACTCGGTGATGCGCGAGCCGCTGCCGGAAGGCAATCCGCAGCTGGCCGCACTGTCCAAGAGCGTACGCAGCAGCTCCGACGAACTGGATGCGCTGATGTCCGAGCTGAGCGAGATCAAGGAAGCGAATGCGTCCAAGGCCAACGACGCCACCGACGAGATCTACGCCAGCAGCACCCGCACCATGCTCGCCATCGTGATCGGCGGCGTGCTGCTCGGCGTGGGCCTGGGCGTGTTCATCAGCCGCAGCGTGACCCGGCCGATCGGCAAGGCGGTCAGCGTGGCCAACGCGCTGTCCGAGGGCGACCTGAGCATGTCCATCGACGTGCGCGGCCGCGACGAGACCGCGCAGTTGCTGTTGGCGATGCAGCGCATGGTCGCGAAGCTGCAGCAGGTGGTCGGCGAGGTCAACGCCAGTGCGCAGAGCCTGGCCGGCGCCTCGGAAGAAGTCAGCGCCACCGCGCAGTCGTTGAGCCAGGCCTCGACTGAGCAGGCCGCCGGCGTGGAGGAGACCAGCGCGTCGCTGGAGCAGATGACCGCGTCCATCGCGCAGAACACCGACAACGCCAAGATCACCGACGGCATGGCCGCGCAGGCGGCCCGCGAGACCCTGGAAGGCGGCGAGGCGGTGGTGGCCACGGTGGCGGCGATGAAGCAGATCGCGCACAAGATCGGCATCATCGACGACATCGCCTACCAGACCAACCTGCTGGCCTTGAACGCGGCGATCGAGGCCGCGCGTGCCGGCGAGCATGGCAAGGGCTTCGCGGTGGTGGCCGCGGAAGTGCGCAAGCTGGCCGAGCGCAGCCAGGTGGCCGCGCAGGAGATCGGCGAGGTCGCCGGTTCCAGCGTGGAACTGGCCGAACGCGCCGGACAACTGCTGGAAACCATCGTGCCCAGCATCAAGAAGACCTCGGACCTGGTGCAGGAGATCACCGCCGCCTCGCAGGAGCAGTCCTCTGGCGTCAACCAGATCAATGCGGCGGTGGTGCAGCTGAGCCAGATCACCCAGCAGAACGCCACCGCCTCCGAAGAGCTGGCGGCCACCGCCGAATCGATGAGCACGCAGGCCGTGCAGTTGCAGGAGAGCATGGCCTTCTTCCAGCTGTCCGCTGCCACGCGCCGCGCCACGCACGTGCTGGATGAAAGCGAGGCGGCGCCGCTGCGTGCGGCCGGCGCGCGCTGGTCGGCGCGTGCGCCATCCGCGGCCGCGCGCCGCCCCGGCGCAGGCAATCGCGACCGCAGCGAAGCGCTGCTGGGCCACGCCTGATCCATTCCCTGGCGGCGCCGGTGGCGCCGCCAGTTCCGTGTCGCTGTCGTTGTCACAACTGCCCCATTGTCGGGAGAGTGCCGTGCTGAAGAATCTCAAAGTCGCAACCAAACTCTACGGCGGCTTCGCCGTGGTCCTGTGCATCCTGCTGGCCCTGGCCGGGGTGGCCTACTTCAACGTGTCCGCGTTGTCGCAGGCCAATTACTGGAACACCCACACCTACAAGGTGATCGCCGAAGTCGATGCCGCGCTCAGCAGCCTGATCAACATCGAGACCGGTACCCGCGGCTTCTCGCTGACCGGCGAGGACACCTTCCTGCAGCCCTACCGCGACGGCGTCGCCAGCTTCGACAGCCACCTGCGCACGGCGCAGGAGCTGACCGCGGACAATCCCAAGCAGCAGGAGCGCCTGAACGCGCTGAAGCAGACCCAGGCGCAATGGCTCAGCCAGGCGGTGCATCCGCAGATCGCGCTGCGCAAGAACGTCAACGAGGGCCAGGCGACGATGGAAGCGCTGGCCGCGTCGGTGCGCGCCTCCAAGGGCAAGGCCTACATGGATGCGATGCGCGACCGCATGGCCGAAGTGCGCCGCGCCGAGAGCGACTTGCTGGCGGTGCGCGCCGCCGAGGCCGAGCAACTGCAGCAGCGCACCAACCTCACCCTGATCGTCGGCAGCCTGGTCGCGGCGCTGTGCGCCTCGGTGATCGGGTTCCTGATCGCGCGTTCGCTGATGAGTGAACTCGGCGGCGAGCCGAGCACGGTGATGGAAGTCGCTTCGCGGATCGCGCGTGGCGATCTCACCGTGCAGGTGCCGACCCGTCCCAACGACAGCACCAGCGCGATGGTGGCGCTGCAGGCCATGGTCGAGCGGCTGGCGGAAGTGGTGGGCGAGGTCAACGCCAGCGCGCAGTCGCTGGCCGGCTCCTCCGAGGAAGTCAGCGCTACCGCGCAGTCGCTGAGCCAGGCCGCCACCGAGCAGGCCTCCGGCGTGGAGGAGACCAGCGCCTCGCTGGAGCAGATGACCGCGTCCATCGCGCAGAACACCGACAACGCCAAGGTCACCGAAGGCATGTCGGCGCAGGCGGCCAAGGAAGCGGTGGAGGGCGGCGAAGCGGTGCTGGCTTCGACCCACGCGATGAAGCAGATCGCGCAGAAGATCGGCATCATCGACGACATCGCCTACCAGACCAACCTGTTGGCGCTGAACGCGGCGATCGAGGCCGCGCGTGCCGGCGAACACGGCAAGGGCTTCGCCGTGGTGGCGGCGGAAGTGCGCAAGCTGGCCGAGCGCAGCCAGGTGGCGGCGCAGGAGATCGGCGAGGTCGCCGCCAGCAGCGTGGGCCTGGCCGATCGCGCCGGCAACCTGCTCGGCACCATCGTGCCCAGCATCAAGAAGACCTCGGATCTGGTGCAGGAGATCGCCTCGGCCTCGCAGGAGCAGTCCTCCGGCGTCACCCAGATCAACCTGGCGGTGGCCCAGCTCAGCCAGGCCACGCAGCAGAACGCGGCGGCCTCCGAGCAACTGGCGGCCACCGCCGAGCAGATGAGCACCCAGGCCGAATCGTTGCAGCAGGCGATGGGCTTCTTCCGCCTCAACCGCGAACAGGAACTGGGCGCGCCACGCCGTGCCGTACCGGTGGCGCCCAGGCCGGCGGCCACGCGGCCCGTGCGCAGCGCCGGCAAGGGCCTGCGCCCGCGGGCACGCCAGGTTCCGGCCTACGCGCTGGCGGATGCGCCGGACGAAGGCCAGTTCGTCAACTTCTGAAGGGGAAGATCATGCACAACGATCGCTACGAGACCGCGGCCGGAGACACGCCGCAGAGCGGCTGCCAGTTCCTGACCTTCCAGCTGGATCGCGAACTGTTCGGGCTCAACATCGCCGGCATCCACGAGATCATCGAGTACCGCACGCCCACCCCGGTGCCGACCATGCCGGCCTGCGTGCGCGGGGTGATCAACCTGCGCGGCGCGGTGGTGCCGGTGGTGGACCTGCAGTCGCGGCTCGGCCGCGCGCCCAGCCAGGTCACCCGGCGCAGTTGCATCGTCATCGCCACTGCCGCCACCGACGAGGGCGGCGGCACGCAGTCGTTCGGCCTGCTGGTGGACGCGGTCAACGAGGTGCTGGAACTGCCGCCGCAGCAGATCGAGGCGCCGCCGGCCTTCGGCAGCGATATCCGCCGCGACCTGCTGCAAGGCATGGGCAAGCTGGAGGATCGGCTGGTGATCCTGCTGGACCGTGCGCGGCTGCTGCGCAGCGACGACATCGCCGAGGCCGGCGCGCCGGCGCTGGCGGCGTGACGCCCGGCACGCCGTGATTGGTGCATCACGGCGCCCTCGCTAGGGTGGCAGCGGAGGGGCATCCGCCCCAGCGAGGTGCAGACCATGGCAAAAGACGAGACCACTCAGTCCGGCAAGCAGCAAGGCATCCACGAGGGCCAGCAGGACCGTGCCCAGGACGATACCGCCAAGCAGCGGCCCGGCCTGGAAGACCAGAAGCTGCGCGAGGCGCACGAGCGCGGCCCGCGCTCCGGCCAGGATCAGGCCGCGCAGGACGACAACGGCTGATCGAGCGAGCGGCGGGGCGCGCAGCGCGTCGGCGTCCCGCCGCTTTGCCTTAGTGAGAAGGCCGAGGGCCCGGGGCGCGCCATCGCCGGTCGCGCATGCAGGAGCGGCGTGATCGGGCGCGGTCAGCGCCAGGATCGGACGACAACCAGGACCGGCCAACAAAAAAGGCCAGAGAGCCTGGTGGCTGTCTGACCTTGCTTGCACCGTCGAAGACGGAAAGATGGTGGAGCGGAAGGGGATCGAACCCTCGACCTTCGCATTGCGAACGCGACGCTCTCCCAGCTGAGCTACCGCCCCACATCAGACGCGTAGTGTAACTGGGCACGGGGCCGCATGCCAAGGGGGCAATGCAACATCCGCGGCGCCGGGGCGGGGCCGGTCGGGACCCGCGAACGCGCTCAGCATGCTGTCTACAGCGCGCGCAGGGAATCGATATACTCGGCGGCCGAAATCTCCCGCGGTGATTTCGTTCCGGACGAAATAATGCCGTCCGCTTCACACCTTTTACTAAAGACGGGTCTTTTACACATGACGGAAGTTCGCAACTTGCAACAGATCGCCGAAGCCAAGGCCAAGCTGCAGGAAGAAATGCGCAAGCTGGAAGAGCAGGAGCGACAGGCGCGCGAGGGCGAAACCAATGCGGCGCATGCCAACGTGCTGTCGCTGCTGGAACAGTTCGCCGAGTTCTTCAGCGCCAAGCAGCGCAACGAGATCGCCGCCTACGTGACCAGCGCGGCGTCCAAGCCGGCCAGCAGCAAGTCCGTCGCCGGCGGCCGTAGCGAGGTCAAGCCGAAGTACCAGTTGCCGCATACCGGCGAAACCTGGTCCGGTCGCGGCCGCACGCCGAAGGCGTTCGCCGCCTGGGAAGGCACCGCCGCCTACAACGAATGGAAGGCGCGCCATCCGGATCTGAAGTTCCCGCTCTTCAAGTACTGAGCGGACGAAAAAAGGCCAGGATCTCCTGGCCTTTTTTTATGCCCGATGCGCCGGGCGCAGGTGGCACGCGACGACGCGATCGCGGCCGGACTCGGCCGCACCGCTCAACGCGTGCCGGCCAGCAGCGGCTGCAGCCGCGGTTCCAGTTCGCGCCGGCGCCAGCCCGCCAGCGGCTGTGGCCATTGCGCGCTTTCCAGCAGCGCTTCCAGGTGCTTGCGCGAGGCCAGCAGGCCATCGGGCAGGCCGAGTTCGGCGCTGCGTGCGGCCACCGCGTCCTGCAGCCGCTTCAGCGCCGCCTTGTTGTCGTCGCTGGCGGCCAGCGCCTGCGGCGCGTCGGCCTCGTCGGCCAGCGGCGTGGTCAGCGCCTGCCACAGCGCATCGCTGAGCTTGCGCGGCGCCTTGGGGTGCTTGTCGAACAGGGCCAGCAGGGCCGGCGGGTCCTGCGGCGGGAACCGCGCCAGGGTGGCGGCCAGTTCGTTGTCCAGGATCCAGCTGCGCGGCTTGTCGCTGTGCCGGGCCTGCGCGTCGCGCCAGCGCAACAGGCGCAGCAGGCGCAGCTGCGCGGGGCGGTCCATGAATTGCGCCGCGCGCATGCCCAGGTGCGGCCAGCGCTCGCCGTCGTCGTGCTCGACGGTGCCGAGCAGGCGTTCGCCGTCCTCGCGCAGCCAGTCGCTGCGCTCCAGGGTCTGCAAGCGCGCCTGCAGCGCGTCGTGCAGCGCGAACAGATGACGCACGTCGTCGGCGGCGTACTCCAACTGCGCCGGCGACAGCGGGCGGCGCAGCCAGTCCGAGCGGGTTTCGCCCTTGGCCAGGTGCACGCCGGTGATTTCCAGTACCAGCTTCTGGTAGCCCATGCCGGCGCCGAGGCCGGCCAGGCCGGCGGCGATCTGGGTGTCGAACAGGGGCCGCGGCAGGGTGCCGCAGGCGCACTTGAAGGCGACCAGGTCTTCGCTGGCGCTGTGCATGATCTTGAGGATGTCCGGGTCGCTCAGCCACGGCGCCAGCGCCTGCGGCATGCCCGGGATCAGCGGGTCGATCAGCAGGATTTCGTCGCCTACCGCCATCTGCACCAGCGCCAGTTGCGGCCAGTAGGTCCGCTCGCGGACGAATTCGGTATCCAGGCCGATGCGGGCCGGCCGCTGCGCCAGCAGTTCGCTCAGCTCGGCGGGTTGCTTGATCCAATAAGGCACGTGATTTCCGTTGACTGCAGGGTTTGCTCAGGCAGGCGAGAATAGCCTAACGTCGCTCCGCCGGCCGCACGGCGCGCCGGGTGGGGCGGCGTCGCATTGGTGACACGCCCTAGGGCCATGTTCGGAGGAAAGGTGCGCAGCAGCGGCGTTGTGATGGTCTGGAGCATGCTTGCGGCAGCGCTGGTCGGCTGTGCGCGGCAGCCGCCGACGCCGGCCGCCGATCCCGCGCCTGCGCGCGCCGCGGCGACCGCACCGGCGCGGTCGCCGCCGGCCCGGCCGGTGCAGGCGCCCAGCGTGACCATCGGCGGCGAGGACGCGGCCGAGACCGTGGCACGCTGGCAGCCGCCGTTGCCGACCTTGGCCCGCAGCGGCCTGCCGCAGGCGCGACGCGAGGCGGCGCGCGCGCTGGCCGAGGACCGCCTGTTCGAGGACGCGCAGTCGGCGATTCCGCTGTACCTGGCGATCCGCAGCCTGGCACCCAACGATCGCATCGCCCAGGACGGCCTGCGCAAGGCGCGGCGGCGGCTGCTGCAGCTCGGCGCGCAGGCGCTGCGCGACCCGGATCTTTCCGAGCACACCCTCGAGCAGGCCGCACGCATCGCGATGGTGGCGCTGTGGCTGGATGCCGAGGACCCGGCGGTGCGGCGCCTGCAGCAGCGGGTGGAGACCGCATCGCGAGTGCTGGCCTACAACCGCGCCGGCGAGGACGACCTGCGCGGTGGCCGGCTGGGCGAGGACGGCAACGGCGCCCTGGCCAATTTCCGCGAGGCGCTGCTGCTGGATGCCGACGATGACCGCGCGCGGCAGGGCGTGGCGGCGGTGGAGAGCGCGCTGATCCGCCGCGCCGAGGCGGCTGCGGCGGCCTCGGACTTCGCCGCCGCCGGCAGCTGGCTGGCGCGCGCGGCGCGGGTGCGCGAGGACGCGGCCACGGTGCGCGACGCGCGTGTGCGCGTGGAGCAGGTGCGGGTGGCACGCATCGCCGCCTTGCGCGATGCCGGCCTGCGCGATCTGGCCACGCCGGCCGGATTGAAGTCGGCGCGCGAACGCCTGGGCGACGTGCTGCGCATCGCCGATCCCGGCGATCCGGTGGCGGCGATGCTGCGCGAACGCATCGACCTGGCTACCCACTACGGCAGTTTCCGCCCCGGCCAGGTGTTCACCGACGGCATGCGCGACGGCGGGCGCGGCCCGCAGATGATCGTGGTGCCGCACGGCGGCTTCCGCATGGGCGCGGCCGAGAGCGAACCCGGCGCCTCGCCGGCGGAGATGCCGCAGCACTACGTGCGCTTCGACCGCGGCTTCGCGATGTCGATCACCGAGGTCACCGTGGCCGAGTTCCGCCGTTTCGTGGAGGCCACCAATGCGCGTCCGCGCGCCACCCGGCGTGGCCATTCCACCGTCTACGACGAACGCAGCGGCAACTTCGTGCGCCGCAACGGCGTGGACTGGCAGTCCGATTACCAGGGCGCGCGCGCGGCGCCGAACAGCCCGGTGATGCACGTCAGCGTACGCGACGCCGAGGCCTATGCGGCCTGGCTGTCGCAGCAGACCGGGCGGCACTACCGGTTGCCCAGCGAGGCCGAGTTCGAATACGCCCTGCGCGCCGGCAGCCGCGGCCGCTACCCCTGGGGCAACGCCGGCACGCCGCCGCGCGGCAGCGGCAACTTCACCGGTGGCGGCGACGTCTCGCCCAGCGGTCGGCACTGGCGCAACGCCTTCGTCGGCTACACCGACGGATTCTGGGGCCCGGCCCCGGTCGCCAGTTTTTCCGCCAACGCCTGGGGCCTGCACGACATGGCCGGCAACCTCAGCGAGTGGGTCGCCGACTGCTGGCATGCCAGCTACCGCCGCGCGCCGGCCGATGGCGCGGCCTGGTACAACCCGGGCTGCCGCTCGCGGGTGGTGCGCGGCGGCAACTGGGCCAATGCGCCGGAGCAGACCCGTGCGGCCTGGCGGCTGATGCAGGATTCGGACAGCACCAGCGCCCGCATCGGGTTCCGCCTGGTGCGCGGCATTTGACGCGGCCTGGTCGGCGCCGGTTCTACATTGCGTCACCAATCAGCGAGGGGAGCGGGATGAACGAGGTCTTCGGCCGCCAGGGCGGCGAACCGGGCGGCGGCCGCCGTGGGCCGCTGGGCGGGGTGCGTTGGCTGGTGCTGCTCGGCTTCGCGGTCTATGCCGGGTACTACTGGTTCTCCAACCGCAGCGAGGATCCCTATACCGGCGAGCAGGTGCTGATCGACCGCTCGTTGAACGTGGAGGACGAAAAGGCGCTGGGCCTGCAGGCCTACCGCGAGATCCTGGCGCAGGAACGGCCGCTGGACCCGCAGGCGCCGCAGGCGCAGCAGGTGCGCGCGATCGCGCAGCGGCTGATCGCCAAGGTCGACGTGGTCGAGGACGCGCTGGCCGCCGAACACGGCATGCAGGCGCGGCACGACGCGCGCAGCTTCGACTGGGACGTCAACGTGATTCCGTCCGAGCAGGCCAACGCGTTCTGCCTGCCCGGCGGCAAGATGGCGGTCTACACCGGCCTGTTCCCGGTCGCCGGCAATGCCGACGCGATGGCGGTGGTGATGGGGCACGAGATTGCCCACGCGCTGCTGCGGCATGGCGCGCAGCGCATGGCCCAGCAGAAGCTGACCCAGATCGGGCAGATGGCCGGCGCGGCCGGCGGCCTGGATCCGCAACAGCAGCAGATGGCGATGGCGGCGATGGGCTACGGCTACCTGCTGCCGTATGCGCGCAGCCACGAGACCCAGGCCGACGAGGTGGGTCTGATGCTGGCCGCCGCGGCCTGTTTCGACCCGCGCGAGGCGGTGCCGCTGTGGCAGCGGATGAGCGCCAGCAGCGGCGGCCAGGCGCCGCCGGAGTTCGCCTCCACCCATCCCAATCCGGGCACCCGCATCCAGAACCTGCAGGCGCTGATGCCCAAGGCGCTGGAGTACCGGCAGCGCTTCTGCGAATCGGCGCGCGGCACCGCGCAGTGACGGCGCGCGCCTGCCGGCGCGTGGCTGCCTTGTCGCTGAACGCCGCGCGCGGCTCCACGCGCGCGTGCACGGCGGCGGGCGCATGATGCGCTCCACACTATCAGGAGCATTGCCATGAAACGCCTGCTGCTGTCCTCTCTCCTCGCCACCGCGGTGCTGGCCGGCTGCGCCACCAATCGGCTCAGCGACGACGAGCGCCTGACCCTGTACCGCGCCCACGCCGGCGCGCCGGTGCGCGACTTCCAGTACTTCAACCAGCTCAGCGGCTGGACCGCGCTCGGCGACAGCGCGCTGGCGGTGTGGACGCGTCCCAACCAGGCCTACCTGCTGGAATTCGCCGGCCCCTGCCAGGACCTGGATTTCGCCCCCAGCATCGCCATCACCCATTTCGGCAGCCAGGTCTCGGCGAAGTTCGACGACGTGCTGGTGCTCGGCGGCGGCCCCGGCGCGATTCGCCTGCCGTGCCGCATCGACAGCATCCGCCCGCTCGACGTCAAGGCGCTGCGCAGCTCGGAGAAGGAACTGCGCGAGGCCAAGGTACAGGAGCGGGCGCAGCAGGTGCCTGGGAGCTGAGGCAGTACCGGGATTGGGGATTCGGGATTCGCGAGGCGGCGGCTGGGCGAGTGCGATGTTGCACCGCCTCTCCCTGACGTTTCAGCGTGTAGCCGGTTGCGTTAGGTGCGCTGCAATGCAGCGTGCGGCAAGCCCTAATAGCCCAGTGCGCACGCGTAGGAGCGGCTTCAGCCGCGACGGCTTTCCACGGGAAGCCTCGTCGCGGCTGAAGCCGCTCCTACGCGATGGCGTGATGCGTGACGAAGCGCGTGATTGGCGGTGTCCACGCGACGGTGTGTGCGCGTGAGGCCACGCCGCGGCGCCGCTCAGGGCGCCTGGTCGGGCGCCACGTAGCCTTCGGGCTTGTCGGCGCCGCCCTGGAACAGGAACTTCTCCAGTTCCGTTTCCAGGAACGCGCGGTGCTTGGGGTCGCGCGGCGACAACCGGTTCTCGTTGATCAGCATGGTCTGGTGCGCCAGCCACGCCTGCCAGCCGGCCTTGCCGATGTGCGCGAACACGCGCTTGCCGAGCTCGCCGGGATACGGCACGTAATCGAGCCCTTCGGCGTCGCGTTGCTGGTACTGGCAGAAGACGGTGCGGGACATGGCAATTCCTGGCGATGCGCGCGACGCCGCGCGCGTGCGCGCTAGAGGCCGTCGAGCAGTTTGCGGATCGGTGCGGGCAGGCCCAGCGTCGACAGGTCGGCGCGCGCCACCCAGCGCAGATCGTCATTGTCGCCCAGCGCATCGCCCATGGCGACCTTGCGCAGGCGCAGCGGCTGCAGATGCAGGCGGTAATGGCTGAAGGTGTGCACGATCGGTGGCAGCGTCTCGGCATCCTCGTAGTCGCGCCCGCGCATCCAGCGCGCGTACCAGGCGCGCAGTTCGCTGTCGGTGTCGGCCTGCGGCAAGGTCCACAGCGAGGCCCAGATGCCGGTCGGCGGACGCCGCTGCAGCAGCAACTCGCCGGCGGCGTTCTCCAGCAACAGCGCCAGTGCTTCGCGCTCGGGCAAGGTCTTGCCCGGCTTGGGCGTGGGCAGCGCCTCGACCAGGCCGTCGCGGCGCGCCACGCAGTCGTCCTGCAACGGGCACAGCACGCAGGCCGGGTTGGCGCGGGTGCACAGGGTGGCGCCGAAATCCATCTGCGCCTGGGTGTAGTCGGCCATGCGTCCGTCGGGCACCGCGGCCACATGGTCTTGCGCGAGCGCCCACAGCGGCTTTTCCACCGCCGGCAGGCCGGGGTAGCCGGCGATGCCGTGATAGCGGGTCAGCACGCGTTTGACGTTGCCGTCGAGGATCGGGAAGCGGTCGTTCCAGGCCTGGCTGAGGATCGCGCCGGCGGTGCTGCGGCCGATGCCGGGCAGTGCATGCAGGGCATCGAAATCGCGTGGCAACTCGCCGCCGTGCAATTCCACGCAGCGCTTGGCGGCGGCATGCAGGTTGCGCGCGCGGGCGTAGTAGCCCAGCCCGGCCCATTGCGCCATGACCGCGTCGTTGTCGGCGGCGGCCAGGTCGGGCAGGGTCGGGAAGTGCTGCAGGAAGCGCAGGAAGTAGGGGATGACCACCGCCACCTGGGTCTGCTGCAGCATGATTTCCGACAGCCACACCCGGTACGGACTGCGCGGATGCTGCCAGGGCAGGTCGTGGCGCCCGTGGCGGTCGAACCAGGCGAGCAGGCGGGCGGGGAAGGTCTCGGAGGGCTGGCGCATGCTGGCTTCAGTGTCCTTCTCGCCTGAGAAGGAGCGGGAGGGGGAGCGGATGAGCGGCTCTGCTGTTCCTTCTCCCGCCGGGAGAAGGTGCCCCGCAGGGGCGGATGAGGGTGCGGGCGAAGCCTGGTGCGGTTGGAGTACCGCCAGTGCCGGCCTGGCGAGCTCCGCCGCACCCTCACCCCAACCCCTCTCCCGGAGGAGAGGGGCTTAGGCGTTACGCACCCAGGGCGTCCGGCAGCAACGCGTCGACGAAGGCCTCGGCGTCGAACACGCGCAGGTCCTCGGGGCGCTCGCCGATGCCGGCGAAGCGGATCGGGATGCCGAACTCGCGGGCCAGGGCGAACACCACGCCGCCCTTGGCAGTGCCGTCGAGCTTGGTCACCACCAGGCCGGTGACGCCGACCGCGGCGTGGAACTGGCGCAACTGCGACAGCGCGTTCTGGCCGGTGGTGCCGTCGATGACCATCAGCACCTCGTGCGGGGCGCTGGCGTCGAGCTTGCCGAGCACGCGGCGGATCTTGCCCAGTTCGTTCATCAGCCCGGTCTGGGTGTGCAGGCGGCCGGCGGTGTCGGCGATCAACACCTCGGTGCCGCGCGCCTTGCCGGCCTGCAGCGCATCGAACGCCACCGAGGCAGCGTCGGCGTTCTGGCCCTGCGCGATCACGCTCACCCCGTTGCGCTCGCCCCAGGCCTGCAACTGCGCCACCGCCGCGGCGCGGAAGGTGTCGCCGGCGGCCAGCATCAGGCTGTGGCCCTCGTCCTTGAAGCGCTTGGCCAGCTTGCCGATGGTGGTGGTCTTGCCGACGCCGTTGACGCCGACGGTCAACACCACGAAGGGCTTGGCGTTGCGGTCGATCTGCAGCGGCCTGGCGACCGGCCGCAGGATCGCCAGCAGGTCGGCGCGCAGCGCCTGCTGCAGCGCCCTGGCGTCGACGAACTCGCGCGCCTTCATGCGCTTGCGCAGGTTCTCGATCAGCGCGGTGGTGGCGGGAATGCCGACGTCGGCGGTGATCAGCGCGGTCTCGATCTCGTCGAGCAGGTCGTCGTCGAGCTTGGGGTTGCGCGAGAACAGGCTGCCGACGCTGCGCGCGAAGCTGCTGTTGCGCAGTCGCTCGCGCCAGCCGGGCTTGCCGGCCGGCGCGGCGGGCAGGGCGTCGCTGCGCACCAGGTCGGCGTCGGCGGCGGGCACGGACGCGGCGACAGGCGACGGCGCGGGTACCGCGGCGGAAGGCTGGGCGGGAACGGGTGTCGGCTGCGGCACGCTCGGCGCCGGCGCGGCGGCCGGCGTCGGCACATAGGCCTGCGGTGGCGGCGTGGGCGCTGCGGGCGGCAGCGGCGTCGGTTGTGGCTGCGGCACAGCGACCGGGGCCGGCGCCTGCACGGGGTGTTCGGCGACCGGCGCGGGCGTCGGCTCCGGGGCAGCGGCGGGGACGGGAGCGGCAGGCGCAGCCTCAGCGGCAGGCGGCGCCGACGGCGCAGGCGCCGCGGGTTCGGCGCTTGCCGGCTTGGGGAAGGCGGCGGCCAGTTCCTCGATGCTGTAACGCTGCGTGCGGCTCTCGCCGGCGTTGTCCTGGGGCTTGTTGCGGCGGAATAGGCTGACCATGGATGACGCGTGGACCGGAAACGAAGAATGCTACCACTTGCGACCTGAGCGGCCGGTGCAGAGGAGGGCAGGCTTGGATGGTTGGCGGGTGGGATTTGTGCGTCGTGAACGCGTGTATAGGCGCGGTTTTTATGCCTTTGATGGATCAAGCGCGACTGGGGCATTCCCGGTGAAGCCAAGCTCCCAGGGGCAAGCGCGGATGTGTCATGGTATTTCGATGCAATGGCTACGCCGGACCCTCACCCCAACCCCTCTCCCAGGGGGAGAGGGGCTCTGCATTCGTAGCACCGCGATCTCCACGCCCGCATTCAGCAAAACCGAATCCCCAATCCCGAATCCCCAATCCCGGCCTTTCACAGCTTGCCCTTCATCGACCGGTAGTCGCGCGGGGTCATGCCCACGGTGGCCTTGAACTGGCGGGCAAAGGCGCTCTGGTCGGCGAAGCCGCACAGTTGGCCGATGCTGGCGATGCTGTCGTCGCCGTGCAGCAGGCGCATCGCCGCTTCGATGCGCATCTTGGTCAGCAGTTGCTGCGGGGTCAGCTGGAACACGCGGCGGAAGTGCCGCTCCAGTTGCGCCACCGACAGCTCGGCCAGGTCGGCCAGGGTCTGCACGCGCAGATTGTCGCCGTAGTGCGCCTGCATGTGCTCCATGGCGCGGCTGATGCGCTCGTAGGCGGAGTGGCGGCTGTCCGGCTGGCCCAGGTCGCGGGAGATGCCGACCACGCCGATCACGTCCTCGCCCTCGCACAGCGGGCGCTTGAAGGTCAGGCACCAGCCCGGGGTGCGGTTCGGGAACAGGTGCACTTCCAGTTGGTTCTCGATCACCTCGCCGCACAGCACGCGGCGGTCCTGCATCAGGTAGCTGCCGCCCAGCGGCAGCGGGAACACGTCCGCGGCGGACTTGCCGATCAGGTCGGCGCGGTACTTCTTGCCCAACCGCCGCACCAGGGTCAGGTTGACGTGGGTGTAGCGGCCGTCGCGGTCCTTCACGAAGAACACCACGTCCGGCAAGGCGTCGAACAGCGTCTGCAGTTCCAGTGCCGAAATGAGAGTGTCCATGGCGTTCACCTGCGGGAGTGGGCGGCGGTGCGGGCGCGCCGCCGCGCGTCCCCTGAATGCCGATGCTAGCCTAAGTCGACGCCGCCGGGCGTCGCCGGGTTGTGCGAATTTCCGCATTTGCGACAGGCAAACGCTGCTAGCCGGCGGCGGTGCCGAATGTGAGCATGGCGCCATGCATACACTCGATGTCATCGACTCGCACAGCGCCGGCGAACCGACCCGTGTCGTCGTCTCCGGCTTCCCTGATCTGGGAACTGGTTCCCTGGCCGAGCGCCGCGAACTGTTCCGCACGCGCTTCGACCGCTGGCGCAGCGCTATCGCCTGCGAGCCGCGCGGCTCGGACACCATGGTCGGCGCGCTGCTGCTGCCGCCGGTGGCCGCCGATGCCTGTGCGGCGGTGATCTTCTTCAACAACGTCGGCCATCTGGGCATGTGCGGCCACGGCACCATCGGGCTGGTGCGCACGCTGGCCGAACTGGGCCGGCTGAGCGCGGGCACGCACCGCATCGAGACGCCGGTGGGCACGGTCGGCGTGGAGCTGCATGCCGACGGCCGCGTCTCGGTCGACAACGTCGAGAGCTACCGCCATGCCACCGGCATCGAAGTGCAGGTGCCCGAGTACGGGCGCGTGCGCGGCGACGTGGCCTGGGGCGGCAACTGGTTCTTCATCACCGAACAGACGCCATGCGCGCTGGAGCTGCGCCACCAGCGCGCGCTGACTACCTACACCGAGGCGGTGCGGCTGGCGCTGGAGGCGGCGGGCATCCGCGGCGCCGACGGCGGCGAGATCGACCACATCGAGATCAACGGGCCGGCGCCGGACGCCAGCGCCGATGCGCGCAACTTCGTGCTGTGCCCGGGCCTGGCCTACGACCGTTCGCCCTGCGGCACCGGCACCAGCGCCAAGCTGGCGTGCCTGGCCGCCGACGGCAAGCTGGCGCCGGGCCAGGTGTGGCGCCAGCAGGGCATCCTCGGCAGCATGTTCGAAGGCCGCTATGCGGCCGGCACCCGCGGCGTGATGCCGCGCATCACCGGGCAGGCCTTCATCACCGCGCGCGCGCATCTGCTGATCGATCCGCAGGATCCGTTCGCCTGGGGCATCGGCGCCGCATGAGCGGTTTCGACCTGATCGTCGTCGGCGCCGGCATCGTCGGTGCGGCCTGCGCCGATGCGGCGGCGGCCGCCGGCCTGCGCGTGGCGATCGTCGAGTCGGGCAGTATCGGCGGCGGCAGCACTGCCGCGGCGATGGGGCACCTGGTGGCGATGGACGACGATTCGGCGGAACTGGCGCTGTCGGCATATTCGCTGCGCCTGTGGGAAGAATTCGCGCCGCTGCCGGAGGCCGAGTTCAGCCGCTGCGGCACGCTGTGGGTGGCGCGCGAGGCACGCGAACTGGAGGCGATCCCGGCCAAGATCCAGCGCCTGGCCGCGGCCGGCGTGCACGCCGAAGCGCTCGATGCGCAGCGGCTGTATCAACTGGAACCCGCGCTGGTCCCCGGCCTGGCCGGCGGCATGCGCGTGGCTGCCGAGGCGGTGGTGTACCCGCCGCGGATGGCGCGCTACCTGGTCGAGCGCGCCTGCGCCGCCGGCGCGCAGCTGTACGCCGGCCGCCGCGCCACCGCGCTGGCCGATGCCGGCGTGCGCCTGGACGACGGCAGCGCGCTGCATGGCCCGGTGCTGGTCGCCACCGGCTGCGCCCTGCCGGAACTGCTGCCGGAACTGCCGATGCGCGCACGCAAGGGCCAGTTGGTGATCACCGACCGTTATCCGGGCTTCGTCGCCCATCAATTGCTGGAACTGGGCTATGCCGACAGCGCCCACGGCAGCGACGGCAGCAGCGTGGCGTTCAACGTGCAGCCGCGGCCGACCGGGCAGATCCTGATCGGCTCCTCGCGCGAATTCGATGCCACCGACCGCACGGTATCGATGCCGATGCTGCAGCGGATGCTGGAGCGTGCCTTCGCGTTCCTGCCGGGGCTGCGGCAACTGCAGGCGATCCGGGTGTGGACCGGCTTGCGTCCGGCCACGCCGGACGGGCGTCCGTATCTGGGCGCGGTGCCGGAGCGACGCGACGTGTGGGTCGCGGCCGGCCACGAGGGCCTGGGCGTGACCACCGCGCTGGGCAGTGCGCGCCTGCTGCTGGACCAACTGCTGCAGCGGCCGGCGGCCATCGACCCGGCGCCGTACGCGCCGGCGCGGGCGCTGGCATGAGCGCGCGGATGCTGCGCCTGCAGGTCGACGGCCGCGACGTCGAAGTGCTCGACGGCAGCAGCGTGGCCGCAGCGGTGGCGCAGGTGGCCCCGCATTTCCGCCGCTCGCGCAGCGGCCAGCCGCGCGCGCCGCTGTGCGGCATGGGCGTGTGCGCCGAGTGCCGGGTGCGCATCGACCGCGTCGGCCAGTTGCGCGCCTGCATCACCCCGGCGCGCGACGGCATGCAGGTGTGGACCGATGGCTGAGTCGGCGGCCCATTACGAGGTCCTGGTGATCGGCGCCGGCCCGGCCGGGCTGGCGGCGGCGCTGGCGGCGGCCGGGTATGGCCGCCGCGTCGGCCTGGTCGATCTGCAGGCGCGTGCCGGCGGCCAGATCTGGCGCCATGACGTGGCGCAGCCGCCGCCGCGCCTGGCCGCGCGCGCGCTGGCGCAACTGGCGGCCAGTGCGGTGACCTTCCTGCCGCAGACCCAGGTGTTGCTGGCGCAGGACCGGCGGCTGCTCACCGACGGTCCCGCTGGCCCGCGCTGGCTGGGCTACGACGCGCTGGTGCTGGCCACCGGCGCGCGTGAATTGCTGTTGCCGTTCCCGGGCTGGACCCTGCCGGGGGTGACCGGCGCCGGCGGCGCGCAGGCGCTGGCCAAGCAGGGCTGGCCGCTGGCCGGGCGGCGTGTGCTGGTCGCCGGCAGCGGGCCGCTGCTGCTGGCCTCGGCGGCGACGCTGCAGCGCCACGGCGCGCAGGTGCTGGGCATCGTCGAACAGGCGCCGTGGCGCGCGCTGGCCGCGTTCGCCGTGCAGTTGCCGCTGCGCTGGCCGGACAAGGCGCTGCAGGCGCTGGCGCTGCGCACGCAACTGGCCGGGGTCGGCTACCACGCTGGCAGCGTGGTGCTGGCCGCGTACGGCGACGGCCGCGTGCAGGAGGTGGAGATCGACGGCCCGCGCGGCCGCCGCCGTCTCGCCTGCGATCAATTGTCCGTGGGCTACGGCCTGGTGCCGAACGTGGAACTGGCGCAATTGCTGGGCTGCCGCCTGGGCCGCAGCGGCGCGCATCCGTGCGTGGCGGTGGATGCGCAACTGCGCACCAGCATCGATGGCGTGTATGCCGCCGGCGAGGCGCTGGGCATCGGCGGGCGCGATTGCGCGCGGGTGGAAGGCGCCATCGCCGGCCACCTGGCTGCCGGACAGGACGCCGATGCGCAGGCGCTGCAGCCGCAGCGGCGGCGCGCGCGCGCTTTCGCCGCGCTGCTGCAGCGGCAGTTCGCGCTGGACCCCCGCATCCATGCGCTGGCCGCGCCGGACACGCTGGTGTGCCGCTGCGAGGACGTACCGCTGGCGGCGCTGCAAGGCCATGCCGACCTGCGCGACGCCAAGCTTGCCTCGCGCTGCGGCATGGGCGCGTGCCAGGGCCGCATCTGCGGCAGCGCGCTCACCGAACTGGTTCTGGCCGCGCGTCCCGCCGATTTCTCCGACGACGGCCGCCGGCCGCCGCTGTTCCCGGCGCGTCTGGACGCGCTGGCCCATCCCTGTCCGGACCCGGGTCCGGACGCCGCTTGCGCCGCGCCTTCGCGCGCGGCATCCCTTCGCAACTCTCCACAAGGTGTACTTCCATGAGCAAGGCTTCCTTCTGGTACGGCGTGCTGCCGGCCATCACCACCCCGTTCAACGCCGACGGCAGCATCGACCACGCGTTCCTGGCCAAGCATGCGCAGCTCATGGTCGACGCCGGCTGCACCGCGATCGTGCCGCTGGGTTCGCTGGGCGAGGCGGCCACGCTGAGCTTCGACGACAAGCTGGCGATCCTGAAGACCCTGGTGCAGGCGGTCGACGGCCGCATCCCGGTGGTGCCGGGCATCGCCGCGCTGTCCACCGACGAAGCGGTGCGGCTGGTGCAGGCGGCCAAGCAGGTCGGCTGCGGCGGTGCGATGGTGCTGCCGCCGTACGTGTACTCCACCGACTGGCGCGAGATGGGCGCGCACGTGCGCGCGGTGATCGCCGCCACCGACCTGCCGGTGATCCTGTACAACAACCCGATCGCCTACAAGACCGATTTCAGCGCGGCGCAGATCGCCGAGCTGGCGGCCGAGTTCCCGAACCTGCAGGCGGTGAAGGAATCCTCCGGCGACGTGCGCCGCTTCGCCGCGCTGGGCGAACTGCTCGGCGACCGCCTGGTGCTGCTGGTGGGCATGGACGATGCGATCGTCGAAGGCCTGAGCATGGGCGCCAAGGGCTGGATCGCCGGCCTGGTCAACGCCTACCCGAAGGAGTCGGTGGAGCTGTTCGAGCTGGCCCGCGACGGTGGCTACCCGGCGGCCAAGGCGCTGTACGACTGGTTCCTGCCGCTGCTGCGCCTGGACACCGTGCCCAAGTTCGTGCAGTTGATCAAGCTGGTGCAGGCGAAGGTCGGCCTGGGCAGCGAGCGCGTGCGCGCGCCGCGGCTGGTGCTGGAAGGCGCCGAGCGCGAAGCCGCCTTGAAGGTGATCGACCACGCCATCGCCACCCATCCCGGGCACTGAGATGAGCATGCAACCGCTGTTGCTGGCCGGCCACTGGCAGGCCTCGCTGGAGGAGCGCGGCAGCTTCCGCGCCGAGGACCCGCGCGACGGGAGCGAGTTCGGTCCGTCGTTCCCGGTCAGCGGCGCCGCCGACCTGGAAGCGGCACTGAGCGCGGCGGCGCTGAGCGCCGATGCGCTGGCCGCGGCCGCGCCGGAACGCATCGCCGCGTTCCTGGACGCGTACGCGGATGCGATCGATGCCGACGTCGAGCAACTGGTGGCGCTGGCGCATGCCGAGACCGGCCTGCCGATGGAGCCGCGCCTGGCCAAGGTGGAACTGCCGCGCGCCAGCGGGCAGTTGCGCCAGGCCGCGCAGGCGGCACGCAGCCACAGCTGGACGCAGCCGGTGATCGACACCGCGGCCGGCCTGCGCGCGCAGCTGGGGCCGCTGCACAAGCCGGTGCTGGTGTTCGGGCCGAACAACTTCCCGTTTGCGTTCAACGCGGTGGCCGGCAGCGATTTCGCCTCGGCCATCGTCGCGCGCAATCCGGTGATCGCCAAGGCGCATCCCTCGCATCCGGCCACCAGCCAGCGTCTGGCGCAACTCGCGCATCAGGCGCTGCTGGCCCATGACCTGCCGGCGGCGACGGTGCAGTTGCTGTACCACTTCGACAGCACGCTGGGCCTGGAACTGGCCGGCGATCCGCGGCTGGGCGCGATCGGCTTCACCGGCAGCCGTGCCGGCGGGCTGGCGCTGAAGGCCGCCGCCGACCGTGCCGGGGTGCCGGCCTATGTCGAGCTGTCCAGCGTCAATCCGGTGTTCCTGCTGCCGGGCGCGCTGGCCGAACGCGGCGCGGCGCTGGCGCAGGAGTTCTTCGCCTCCTGCACCATGGGCAGCGGCCAGTTCTGCACCAACCCGGGCATCGTGGTGGTGCCGGAGGGCGAGGCCGGCGATGCCTTCGTCGCCGCGGCCACCGCGCATTTCGCTGCGGCGGCGCCTTCGCTGCTGTTCTCGCGCGGCGTGCTGGAGCATCTGCAGCGCAGCGTGGGCACGCTGCGCGATGCCGGTGCCACGGTGCTGGCCGGCGGCGAGGCCGACGCCGGCCCCGGCTATCGGCATGCGCCGACCCTGCTGGAAGTGTCGGCCGAGGCGTTCCTGCGACAGCCCGAGGCGTTGCAGACCGAAGCGTTCGGCCCGGTCAGCCTGATCGTGCGCGGCGGTGGCATGGGCCAGTTGACCGCCCTGGCGCGCAGCTTCGAGGGCAATCTCACCGGCACGCTCTATCGCGCTGCCGACGGCAGCGACGATCTGGACTTCGCCGCGCTGGCCGCGGCGTTGCGCCCGCGGGTCGGCCGCCTGATCTGCAACAAGATGCCGACCGGCGTGGCGGTGAGCCCGGCGATGAACCATGGCGGCCCGTATCCGAGCACCGGCCATCCGGGCTTCACTGCCGTGGGCATGCCCGCGGCGATCCGCCGCTTCGCCGCGCTGCACAGTTACGACGGCGTGCCCGACGCGCTGCTGCCGCCGTTGCTGCGCGATCGCAATCCCGGCGGCGTGCAGCGGCTGATCGACGGCTGCTGGAGTACCGCCGACGTGGAGCGCAGCGCATGAGCGAGCAGGCCCAGATCGGTGGGTTGACCCTGGAGCAGGCGCAGGCACAGTTGGCGCCATGGCCGCAGCGGGCGCCCGCGATCCAGGAGCAGGAGTACCGGCAACGCCTGGCCAACGCGCGCGCGCTGATGCGCGCGCACGGCGCCGACGCGTTGCTGATCGGCGCCGGCGCTTCGCTGCGCTACTTCACCGGCGTGCCGTGGGGCGCCAGCGAGCGCCTGGTGGCGATGCTGCTCACCGCCGAAGGCGATCCGCTGCTGATCTGCCCGGCGTTCGAGGAAGGCTCGCTGGACGCGGTGCTGTGCCTGCCGGTGCGCAAGCGCCTGTGGCAGGAACACGAGGATCCGCACGCGCTGGTCGCCGAGGCCTTGCTGGAACTGGACGCGCAGAGCCTGGCGCTGGACCCGGGCGTGGCCTTCGCGGTGCACACCGGCTTGGCCGCGGTGCTGGGGCGGATCGCGATCCGCGATGCGGCGGCCATCGTCGACGGCTGCCGCATGCGCAAGTCGCCGGCGGAACTGGCGCTGATGCAGCAGGCCTGCGACATGACCCTGCACGTGCAGCGGCTGGCCGCCGGACTGATGCGCGACGGCATCACCACCGCGGAACTGACCCGCTTCATCGACCAGGCGCACCGTGCGCTCGGCGCCGACAACGGCTCGACCTTCTGCATCGTGCAGTTCGGCCACGCCACTGCCTATCCGCACGGCATTCCCGGCGTGCAGGCGCTGCGGCCGGGCGAACTGGTGCTGATCGATACCGGCTGCACGGTGCAGGGCTACCACTCCGACATCACCCGCACCTACATCTTCGGCGAGCCCAGCGAGAAACAGCGGCGCATCTGGCAACTGGAGCACGAGGCGCAGGCGGCGGCGTTCGCCGCGGTGCGGCCGGGCGTGGCCTGCGCGGTGGTGGACGAGGCCGCACGCAAGGTGCTGCAGCGTGCCGGGCTCGGCCCGGACTACCAGTTGCCGGGGCTGCCGCACCGCACCGGCCACGGTTGCGGCATGAGCATCCACGAGGCGCCGTACCTGGTGCGCGGCAACGCGCTGGCGCTGGCCCCGGGCATGTGCTGTAGCAACGAGCCGATGATCGTGGTGCCGGGCGAATTCGGCGTGCGCCTGGAGGATCATTTCTACGTCACCGACGACGGCGCGCAGTGGTTCACGCCGCCGTCGCCGGCGATCGACCGGCCGTTCGCCTGATGCGGGCGACGGCCGCCGCGGCACGCTGCACGGCCGCACCCGCGCCGTGCAGCGGCTGCGGCGCATCCCAAGGAGTCTCGCGATGAACTGCATGCGGTTGTCTGCCGTCGGCGCACTGGCCCTGGGTCTGCTGGCGGCCTGCCAGCCGTCCGCAGCGCCGACCTCCTCCGCACCGGCCGCGCCGGCAACAGCGAAGGCCGCAGTACCGCCAGGGCAGGCCTTCGCCGCGCTGCTCGATGCGCAGTGGCAGTACCAGCTCGCCCACCATCCCGAGTTCGCCAGCATCATCGGCGACAGCCGCTACAACGATCGCTGGACCGACTATTCGCCGGCCGCGCTGGAGGCCGAGCGCCAGGCCACCGCCGGGTTTCTGGCGCGCTTCGATGCGGTCGATGCCAAGGCGCTGTCGGCGCAGGAGCGGTTGAGCCTGCAGATGATGCAGCGGCAGTTGCGCGACCGGCTGGAGGCGATCGCGCTGAAGAACGACGAGATGCCGCTGGAGCCGGTCGGCGGCATCCAGGTGGCGTTGCCGGGTTATGCGCAGGCGTTTCCGTTCGCCAGCGTCAAGGACTACGAGGACTACATCACGCGCCTGCAGGCGATCCCGGCGCTGCTCGACCAGGTGGTGGCGCTGTCGCGCGCCGGCGCCAGGGACGGGCTGGTGCAGCCGAAGTACCTGCTCGAGCGCATTCCCGCACAGGTGCGCGAGATCGCCGCGCCGGCCGGCGCCGACAGCCCGTTCGCGGCGCCGCTGCGGCAGTTCCCGGCGGCAGTGCCGGAGGCCGAGCGGCCGCGCCTGCGCGCAGCGATGATCGCGGCGATCGACCAGCAGGTGCGGCCGGCCTATCGAAAGCTGGCCGATTTCGTCGCCAACGAATACGCGCCGCAGGGCCGGGCCCACGAAGGCCTGTGGTCGCTGCCCGATGGAGAGCGCCGCTACCGCTTTGCGATCCACACCCAGACCACCACCGATCAGTCGCCCGAGCAGATCCACCAGACCGGCCTGGCCGAGGTCGCGCGCATCGAGGGCGAGATGGGCGCCATCGCCAGGCAACTCGGCTATGCCGACCTGGCGGCGCTACGCAAGGCGGTGGCCCATGACCGCAAGTTCTTCGCCACCTCGTCCGAGCAGATCCTGCAGCGCTATCGCGACGCCATCGCGCAGATGCAGCCGAAGCTGCCGACGTTGTTCGGCACGCTGCCGAAGACGCCGCTGGAGGTGCGCGCGATGCCCGCGTTCCGCGCCACCGCGCCCGGTGCCGAGTACTGGCAGAGCGATGCGCAGGGCAGCAAGCCCGGGTTGGTGATGGTCAACACCAGCGACTACGCGCACCGCACCCTGGTCAACATCGAGGCCACCGCGTATCACGAGGGCGTGCCCGGCCATCATCTGCAGATCTCGCTTGCGCAGACCCTGCCGTTGCCGCCGTTCCGCCAGCAGTCCAGCTACAACGCCTACGTGGAAGGCTGGGCGCTGTACGCCGAGCGACTGGGCAAGGAAGTCGGCTTCTACCGCGATCCTTACAGCGACTACGGCCGCCTGGCCGGCGAACTGCTGCGCGCCAACCGGCTGGTGCTGGACACCGGGGTGCATGCCAAGCGCTGGACCCGGCAGCAGATGATCGACTTCTTCCACGCGCATCCGTCCGACGACGAACCCAGCATCCAGTCCGAGACCGACCGCTACATCGTCTGGCCGGGCCAGGCGCTGGGCTACAAGCTCGGCGAACTGGACATCCTGGCGCTGCGCGAGAAGGCCAGGCGCGCGCTGGGCGATCGCTTCGACATCCGCGCCTTCCACGATGCCGTCCTCGGCGGCGGCGCGATGCCGCTGGACCTGCTGGACGCGCGCATCGACGCCTGGATCGCCCAGGTCCAGGCCGGCGCCCCCGCCACTCCGGAGACTCCACGATGACCTCCCGTTCCCGACTGCGCACCGCGCTGGCCCTGGCCATCGCCTGCACCCTGGCCTGGCAGGGCGCCGCGAGCGCTGCGCCGGCAAAGACCTCCACGCCGGCCGCCGCGGCTCCCGCCGGCGACGCGAGTGCGCGCTTCAAGGCGCTGTACCAGCGCGAATGGAAATGGCGCCAGGAGCAGTTCGCCGGCGCCGACGACGAAGACGCGCAGGGCCAGGCCGCCGATCACCTGCCCAAGGTCGATCCGGCCACCCAGGCGCAGCGCACCGCGTACTGGCAGCAGGTGCTGCACGACCTGGACGCGATCGACCCGACGCAACTGTCGGCACAGGACCAGGTGAACTACCAGGTCTATCGCCAGCAGCTGCAGGTGCTGCTCGACCAGCAGCGCTTCCGCGCCTGGGAAATGCCGTTCAACAGCGACACCGCGTTCTGGAGCGACCTGGGCTTCACCGCGCGCGCCACCCTGCGCAGCCGCGAGGACTACCAGCGCTACCTCGGGCAGCTCGCCGACATCCCGCGCTACTTCGACGAGCAGATCGCCAACATGCGTGCCGGCCTGGCGCGCGGTTTCGCCCAGCCGGCGGTGACGCTGCAGGGCCGCGACCAGTCGATCGCCGAGGTCGCGCAGGCGACCGGCGAGACCAATCTGTTCTACACGCCGTTCAAGCAGATGCCGGCGACGATCCCGGCGCCGCTGCAGGCGCAGTTGCGCGCGCAGGCGCGCACGGCGATTGCCCAGCAGGTGGTGCCGGCCTACGCCAAGCTGCTGCGTTTCATGCGCGAGGAATACCTGCCCAAGGCGCGCCCGGCGCTGGCTGCCGAATCGCTGCCCGACGGCGTGGCGTACTACCGCGCGCAGATCCGCGAATACACCACGCTCGACCTCAGCCCGCAGCAGATCCACGCGGTGGGGCTCAAGGAAGTGGCGCGGCTGCGCAAGGAGATGGACCAGGCGATCGCCGACAGCGGCTTCAAGACCCCGCCCGGGCAGCAGACGTTCCCGGCGTTCCTGCACTACCTGCGCACCGATCCGAAGTTCTACGCCAAGACCCCGGAGGAACTGCTCAAGGACGCGGCGTGGATCGCCAAGCGCGTGGACGGCAAGATCGGCGACTACATCGGCCGGCTGCCGCGGCAGCGCTTCGCGATCGAGCCGGTGCCGGCGGACCTGGCGCCGTTCTACACCGGCGGCCGCGGCGGCCCCGGCATCTACCTGGTCAACACCTACGACCTGCCGTCGCGGCCGCTGTACAACCTCACCGCGCTGACCCTGCACGAGTCCTCGCCCGGGCACGCGCTACAGATGCCGTTGGCGGCCGAGCAGGGCAACCTGCCGGATTTCCGCCGCTACACCTTCATTTCCGCGTACGGCGAGGGCTGGGCGGTGTACTCGGAATACCTGGGGCAGGAGATGGGGATGTACGACACCCCGTACGACCGCTTCGGCTACCTGACCTACCAGATGTGGCGCGCGTGCCGGCTGGTGATCGATACCGGCATCCACCACGACGGCTGGACGCGCGAGCAGGCGCAGGCGTTCCTGCGCGACAACACTGCGCTGAGCGAGCACGAGGTGACCACCGAGGTCGATCGCTACATCGCCTGGCCCGGACAGGCGCTGTCGTACTACCTGGGCGAGCTGAAGATCCTGGAGCTGCGGCGCAAGGCCGAGCAGGCGCTGGGCGAGAAGTTCGACATCCGCGCCTTCCACGATGCGGTGCTGGAGACCGGCTCGGTGCCGCTGCCGGTGCTGGAGCAGCGTATCGATCGGTTCATTGCCGAGGGTGGGAAGTCGCCGTGGGGCGCAGGAGACGAAGCAGTAGAGCATTGAGGAGTTGATGAGTTGAGCCCCTCTCCCCCCGGGAGAGGGGTTGGGGTGAGGGTCGGCGCGAAGCGCATGTGGTGTTTCAGCTGCACGAGGCTACGCCCGTACCCACATCCGCCCCTTCGGGACACCTTCTCCCGGTGGGAGAAGGGAAAAGCCGAGCCCCTCTCCCCCGGGAGAGGGGTTGGGGTGAGGGTCGGCGCGAAGCGCATGCGGTGTTCAGCTGCACGAGGCTGCGCCCGTACCCTCATCCGCCCCTGCGGGGCACCTTCTCCCGGTGGGAGAAGGGAAAAGCCGAGCCCCTCTCCCCCGGGAGAGGGGGGGGGGTGAGGGTCGGGCGCGAAGCGCATGCGGTGTTCAGCTGCACGAGGCTGCGCCCGTACCCTCATCCGCCCCTGCGGGGCACCTTCTCCCGGTGGGAGAAGGGAAAAGCCGAGCCCCTCTCCCACCGGGAGAGGGGTCGGGGCGAGGGTAGGAAGCGCCGCAGATCGTTGAATCGCCAGTGACACCACTTCCAGCGGGAGACGCTATGGCCGCACAAGGCAAGTTCCACAAGCGCTTGAGCCTGACCGATCTGACCTTCATCGGGTTGGGCTCGATCTTCGGCTCCGGTTGGTTGTTCTCGGCCAGCCACGTCTCGGCGATCGCCGGGCCGGCCGGCATCGTCTCGTGGATCGCCGGCGGCGTGGCGGTGCTGCTGTTGGGCCTGGTGTACTGCGAACTGGGTGCGGCGCTGCCGCGCGCCGGCGGGGTGGTGCGCTACCCGGAGTACTCGCACGGCGTGCTGCTCGGCTGGCTGATGGGCTTCATCACCCTGATCGCCTTCTCCAGCCTGATCGCGATCGAGGTGGAGGCGGCGCGGCAATACGCGGCCGCGTGGTTCCCGTGGCTCAACCAGGCCGGCAGCACCCATCCCAGCGTCGCCGGCTGGCTGCTGCAGCTGGCGCTGCTGGTCGCGTTCTTCCTGCTCAACTACTACAGCGTCAAGACCTTCGCCACCGCCAACAACATCGTCAGCGTGTTCAAGTTCCTGGTGCCGGTGCTGGTGATCGTGCTGCTGATGGCGCACTTCGATGCGCGCAACCTGCATGTACAGGGCTTCGCGCCGTTCGGTGCGGCCGGAGTGGAGGCGGCGATTTCCGCCGGCGGCATCATCTTCGCCTACCTCGGGCTGACCCCGATCGTGTCGGTGGCCAGCGAAGTGCGCGATCCGCAGCGCAACATCCCGATCGCGTTGATCCTGTCGGTGGCGCTGTCGACGGTGATCTACGTGTTGCTGCAGCTCGCCTTCCTCGGCGGGGTGCCCGCGCAGCATTTGGCCAACGGCTGGGGCGGCATCGACAAGGCGTTCTCGCTGCCGTACCACGACATCGCCCTGGCGTTGGGCATGGGCTGGCTGGCCGCGCTGGTGATCTGCGACGCGATGATCTCGCCCAGCGGCACCGGCAACATCTACATGAACGCCACGCCGCGGGTGGTGTACGGCTGGGCGCGCAGCGGCGGCTTCCTGCCGGTGCTGACCAGGGTGGACGCCGCCTCCGGCATCCCGCGCCCGGCGTTGTGGCTGAGCCTGGGCCTGTCGGTGTTCTGGACCCTGCCGTTTCCCTCGTGGGAGGCGCTGATCAACGTGGTGTCGGCGGCGCTGGTGCTGAGCTATGCGGTGGCGCCGGTGACCGTGGCCGCCTTGCGGCGCAGCGCGCCGGACTTGCCACGGCCGTTCCGGCTGCGCGGCATGGCGCTGCTCGGCCCGCTGTCGTTCATCGTCGCCGGCCTGATCGTGTATTGGTCGACCTGGAACACGCTGTCGTGGCTGCTCGGCCTGCAGATCGCGATGTTCGCGCTGTACGTGCTGTATCGCCTGCCCAACGCCGCCGGTCGCGCGCGGCTGTGGCGTCAGGTGCGCGGCGTACTGTGGCTGATCGTGTTCTTCGCGCTGGTGCTGGTGGTGTCGCGGCTGGGCACCTTCGGTGGCAGCGGCTGGATCGCGCATCCCTGGGACACGCTGTGCGTGGCGGCGATCGCGCTGGGCTGCTACCACTGGGGCGCGCGCAGCGGCCTGCGCCCGGAGGAACTGGCGCTGGAAGAGGACGACGGGGAGTAGCCGTCGCGTATGTGGATGGACGTAGGAGCGGCGCTTGTCCCCGTTGGTGGGATCAGCCGCGATGGGCCTTCCTGGTAGAGCCCGGTCGCGGCTGAAGCCGCTCCTGTGACAAAGCGTGCTATCGGAGGTATCGGAAACCGCATGAACAAGTTCGTCGTATCGATTGTCATGGCGCTGGCGTGCTGCGCCGGGGCTGCCCAGGCCGCACCCAGCGTCGCCGACTACCAGCGCTCGCTGGGCCTGCGCGAGGCCTGGATCGGCCTGACCGAGAACGTGACCTGGCCGGCGCAGTGGCGCGACGACGGCGCGTTCTACTACCGCAAGACCGTGCCGGGCGGCTTCGCCTTCGTGGTCGAGGACGTGGCCAGCCAGCGCAAGCAGCCGGCGTTCGACCAGCAGCGGCTGGCGCGGGCGCTGAGCGCGGCGACCGGCACCACCTACCCGGCGCTGCGCCTGCCGTTCGTGCGCTTCGCCTACGTCCCCGAGGGCGGCAAGGCACAGGCGGCGATCGCCTTCGATCTCGACGAACTGCCGTGGCGCTGCACCCTCACCACCTACGTCTGCGCGCGCGCCGACAGCGGCCCGCAGCCGCGACCGCGCGGCTTCGGCGTGGTCCGCGATCTCAGCGTGCCGGCCGACGCCACCCCGCGGCGCTCGCCGGACGGGCGCTGGGACGCCTATGTCGACGGCAACGCGGTGCTGCTGCGCGCGGTGGCCGACGGGCATACGCTGCGCCTGGCCGACGACGGCCGCAGCGACGATTTCTACGATCCGGAAACCATCGCCTGGTCGCCGGATTCGCAGCGGCTGGCGCTGTACCGGGTGAAGCCCGGCTTTCCCCGCCGCGTCACCCGGGTGGAAGCGGCGCCGCCCGGCGGCGGCCAGCCGATCGTGCGCACCCAGCTGTATCCCAAGCCCGGTGATGCGGTGGACATCGAGCGGCCGGTGTTGTTCGACCTCGGCGCGCTGGCGCGCGGCGGCGCGCCCAAGCGCCTGCCCATCGACGACGCCTTGTTCGCCAATCCGTACCAGCTCTCGCCGATCCAATGGCGCCGCGACAGCGCCAGCTTCGTGTTCGATTACGTGCAGCGCGGTTTCCAGCGCATGCGCGCGATCGCGGTGGACGCGGCCACGGGCCAGGCGCACGTGGCGGTGGGCGAGGACGCGAAGACCTTCGTCTATGCCGACCGCAGTTACCACCACGATGTCGATGGCCTGGGCCAGGAGATCCTGTGGATCTCCGAGCGCGACGGCTGGCGCCACCTGTACCTGTTCGACGGTGCCAGCGGCCGGATCAAGACGCAGATCACCAAGGGCGAGTGGATCGTGCGCGATGTGCTGCGCGTGGACGACACGCAGCGGCGCATCTGGTTCACCGCCAGCGGCATGGATGCGGGCAAGGATCCCTATTACCGACACTTGTTCGCGGTGGATTTCGACGGCAGTCACCTGACCCGGCTGACCCAGGCCGATGCCGACCACGACGTGGCCATCGCCGACGACGGCCGCCACTACGTGGACGTGTACTCGCGTCCGGACATGGCGCCGGTGATGGAACTGCATGCCATCGACGGGCGCCTGCTGCAGGTGGTGGAGCGCGGCGACATCCGCAAGCTGCAGGCCGCCGGCTGGCGCGCGCCGCAGACCTTCGTCGCCAAGGGCCGCGACGGCAAGACCGACATCTGGGGCATGGTGGTGCGGCCGCGCGACTACGACCCGCACAAGAAGTACCCGGTGATCGAGAACATCTACGCCGGCCCGCACGATTCCTTCGTGCCCAAGACCTTCTGGCCATTCGGCTACCACTCCGGTGGCGACAAGCAGATCGGCATGCAGGCCCAGGCCGACCTGGGCTTCATCGTGGTGATGATCGACGGCATGGGCACCGCCAACCGCTCCAAGGCGTTCCACGATGTGGCCTGGAAGAACCTCGGCGATTCCGGCTTCCCCGACCGCATCGCCTGGCACAAGGCACTGGCTGCGCAGGATCCGTCCTACGACATCGGCCGTGTCGGCATCTACGGCGCGTCGGCCGGCGGGCAGAGCACGCTGGGCGCGCTCGAGCGGCATCCGGATTTCTACAAGGTGGGCGTGGCCTACGCGGGCTGCTACGACAACCGCATGGACAAGATCAGCTGGAACGAGCAGTGGATGGGCTGGCCGGTGGACGCCAGCTATGCGCGCGCCTCCGGCGTGGACAATGCGGCCAAGCTGCGTGGCGACCTGCTGCTGATCGTCGGCGAGCAGGACAGCAACGTCGACCCGGCCTCGACCGCACAGGTGGTGGACGCGCTGATCAAGGCCGGCAAGGACTTCGACCTGCTCGTCGTGCCCGGCGGCGAACACACCGTCGGCCGCTCCACCGGTCCCATCGACTACGTGCAGCGTCGCCAGTACGACTTCTTCGTGCGGCATCTGTTGGGGGAGCCGACGCCGGCGTGGAACAGGCTGTAGGGGGGGGCGGGATTTGGGATTGGGGATTGGGGATTCGCAAAGGCGTGGTGGTTCCTGTTCCCGCGGGACTCGGCTTTTCCCTTCTCCCCTCGGGAGAAGGTGCCCCGCAGGGGCGGATGAGGGTGCGGGGGGATGCACCAGGTTCTGGGGCATCGCGCGGCCTCCGTCCCCTCACCCCAACCCCTCTCCCGAGGGGAGAGGGGCTTTGGCTTTTCCCTTTTCCCCTCGCGAGAAGGTGCCCCGCAGGGGCGGATGAGGGTCCGGGAGATGCACCAGGTTCTGGGGCATCGCGCGGCCTCCGTACCCTCACCCCAACCCCTCTCCCGAGGGGAGAGGGGCTTTGGCTTTTCCCTTTTCCCCTCGCGAGAAGGTGCCCCGCAGGGGCGGATGAGGGTCCGGGAGATGCACCAGGTTCTGGGGCATCCCGCGGCTCCGAACCCTCACCCCAACCCCTCTCCCGAGGGGAGAGGGGCTTTGGTTTTTCCCTTCTCCCCTCGGGAGAAAGTGCCCCGCAGGGGCGGATGAGGGTCCGGGAGATGCACCAGGTTCTGGGGCATCGCGCGGGCTCCGAACCCTCACCCCAACCCCTCTCCCGAGGGGAGAGGGGCTTCAGATCATCGCGCCGACGCGCCCGCTCTTGCCAATCCCCAATCCCGACTCCCCAATCCCACCCCTCAAGCCCCCGCCAACTCCGCCGATAACCCGGCAAGTCTCCCTGCGCCCCGACCCGCCATGACCGCCATCGCTCCCAGTTCTTCGATCGCGCTATCCGGCATGCGCGCCGCGACGTCCGGGTTGCAGGTGCGCGCCAACAACATCGCCAATCTCGCTACCGAGGGCTTCCAGCGTTCGGTACCGGTGAATCAGGCCACCGCCGGTGGCGGCGTGGTCGGGCAGGTGCAGCAGGCCGACGGGCAGGGCAGCGATCTGGTCGACGACATGGTCGGCACGCTGACCGAGCGCACCGCGTTCCAGGCCAATGCGCGCGTGCTGCGTGCGGCCGACGACAGTATCGGCAGCCTGCTCGACGTGCTCGCCTAAGCCGTCACCGACGCGCTGCGCTCCCGCAACACAGCACCGCCGCGACCACGCGGCTATGCGGTTTTCCGCATCCATCCTCGGCACAGCGCACAAGACGCTGCGGCGCGCGCAGCGCACGATGCGACGATCGCATTGCATCGGGGACGGTAGATGGATCGGAGAGATTTCCTGCGGCAGGGCTTGGCGGTCGGCGCGATTGCCGGCGTGGAAGCGCTGGCCGGGCGTGCCGCTGCGGCACCGACAGCAGCCAGCGCCGCGCGGGCGCCGGCAGCGCCGCACCTGCGGCCGCTTGCGGCCGACGCGCTCGCCGGGCATACGCTGCAATGCCGTTTCGTCGAGGCCGGTGCGACCTGGGAGGTCTACGAAGACCTGCGCCAGCCCGACGGCGATCTGACCCTGCGCGGGCCGGGCGGGGTGCTGGTGCTGGGCAAGCGCACCGAAGCGGTGTTCCCGGCGGCGCAGGCGCCGTACTTCGGCATGGCCCTGGCCGAAGTGGCGATGGCCGATGCCGATCTGCTCGCCGATCGCTTGCTGCGCGATGGCGACCCGCGCGCCGATGAGGTGCGCGACGTGGCGCCGCCGCCGGCCTCGCAACTGGATCCCAAGGACTACAACGGGCGCCTGCCGTGGACCACCTTCGTCGGCACCCGCGAATGCGCCGACACCATGCCGGTGTACCCGGACGGGCGTACCCGCTGCTACCGCGCCATCCAGACGTTCCCGGAACTGGGCAAGGACGAACTGGTGCGGCGTCGCAGCGAAGGCCTGCTCGGTGGCTGGATGCCGGCGGTGCGCAAGGTGGTGCCGGCCGGCGACGGCCGCTACTACGACATCCTGCTGTTCGCCGACGTGCTGGCCGAGGACCGCTTCGTGGTGCAGACCTGGCACCGCAGCGCGCTGGTCGAGCATGGCAAGGTCAGCAAGGTGGTGTACGGCTACAGCTATCCGGACTACCCGCCGCGGCGCGGCCCGCGCAGTGCCGAGGAGTTCTACCGCGGCCTGCTCGCCTTCGCCGGCTACTGGCAGGCGCAGCTGGGCGACACCGTGCAGGCGCAGACCCCGGACCCGAGTTGGCGCGACATGGCGCGCTTCGCCTTCGCCCGCGAGCTGGTGGTGCGCCCCGGCGGCACCTATCCCAAGTACGGCGCGGTGGACCGCGACTACTACGGCAACGAGTACGACGGCTTCCAGGACACCTTCACTAGTTCGCTGTACGCCAACCTGGAGTGGGGCCGCTTCAGCCAGGCCGCGGCGGTGCTGGACGGGTATTTCAGTGATTTCGTGCAGGCCGACGGCATGGTCAACATGCGCGGTCCGGAGACCGGCCAGTTCGGGCTGACCCTGTCGCTGCTGGCGCGCTACCTGCGCTACACCGGCGATGCCGCGCTGCTGCGCAAGCACCGCGACAAGATCGCCGCCACTGCGCAGGTGCTGGTCGAGCTGCACGACGCCAGCCTGCGCCTGCCGGCGTCGGCACCGGGGCATGGCCTGATTCACGGTTGGAACGAATCCGATGCCTGTCTGTTCCCCGATCCGCAGGTGTGGTGGAAGCCGTACTACGCCAACAGCGCGCTGGCGGTGCGCGGTTGGCAGGACCTGGCCGCGGTGTGGGCCGGCATCGCCGGGCCGGGTGGGCAGGCCGCCGCAGCGCAGTGGCAGCGCCGTGCGCAGCAGCTGTCCGCACAACTGCTGCGCACGCTGCGCGGCAACGTCCGCCGCGACTTGCAGCCGCCGTACCTCGGTCCGCTGCCCGGGGTGAAGCTCACCTTCCGCCAGTCGCTGCAGCAGGAACACCCCAGCGAGCAGGGCTGGCCGCACCGCGCCTACGCCGAACTGCTGCAGGCCGATGTGCTGCCCGACGACCTGGCGCACCTGGTCATCGACTGCGTGCGCGGCCACGGCGGCACCAGCCTCGGCGTGGTCGGCAACATCACCGCGCCCACGCCGGAGGCGCGCGACCTGCTCGGCTTCATCTCCTACGGCTACGCGCAGCAGTTGCTGCGCCTGGACCGGATCGAGGAATACCTGCTGTTCCTGTACGCGCACCGCTACCACGTGCATACCCGCGGCAGTTGGACGGCGGGCGAGGTCAGCGGCATCACCGGCGGCATGCCGCTGTTCTGCATTCCCGCGCAGATGACCATCCCGCTGCTGCTGCGCTGGATGCTGGTGTTCGAGGACAGCGCCGGCGAGGAACTGTTCCTGGCGCGGGCGCTGCCGCGCGACTGGCTGGGCAGCGGCGAGACGATCGCGATCGAGGCGGCGCCGACGCGCTGGGGCAGGGTGTCGCTGACCCTGCAGGGAGACCCGGCGCGCAAGCGCGTCGACGGCAGCGTGACGCTGCCGGCGCAGCGCCCGGCGCGGACTTGGCTGACCCTGCGCGTGCCGGCTGGCACCCGCCTGCAGGAGGTGCGGCTGGACGGACAACTGGCGGTGCTGTCCGGGCCGCGCAATGAGCGTGTGCTGGTCCCGGCCGGCAGCGCGGCGACGGTGGCGATTTCGGCTGTCTACGGCTGAGTGGCGAAAAAGTCGGAAACGTCCCGCCGGTCCGCGGGGCAATGCGGTATTCCGCACGTTTTCCCGATAAATACGACAAGACGCCGCGCGCGTCCTACGCGCACATTGTGACCGTGCAGTGAATGTCCAGGGGGAGATTCGTTGCACGTCACCGGGGACGCAGCGCATGGGTCGTGCGCGTCGCCGTGCAGGCGGCGTCGGGATCGTCCCGTCCGGCGGCGCCTGCGTGGACACGTCCGTTTTCGTATCCGCCACATGTGCTGGCGTCGGGGCGGCCGCCTGGGGAAGGGCGGCGCTCCAGCGATCGCCAGGCCGCCGCTCAGGAGATTTCCGATGCCGTCTTTGCTCGAACGCGTTGTGCCGCTGCTCCCGTGTTCCTGGCGCGCCGCGCCGCAACCCGGTCCACTGGCTGCGGCCATCTGCACCGCGCTGGCCCTGCTCGCGCCAGCGGTGCAGGCGCAGGATGCGCAGACGCAGGACGCTCAGGCGACCACGCTGGAGCGGGTCAGCGTCACCGGCAGCCATCTGCGCCGGGTCGATGCCGAGACCGCCAGCCCGGTCATTACCATCGACCGCCAGCGCATCGAGGACAGCGGCCAGAACACGCTCGGCCAGTTGCTGCAGCAGCTGCCGGCGATGGCCGGCAACATGCCCAACGTGGCGCTCAATTCCGGCTTCAGCCACGGTCGTGCGCTGGTCTCGCTGCGCAATCTCGGCCCCGAGCGCACCCTGGTGCTGGTCAACGGCCACCGCATGGCCGGGCCGGCCAGCAGCGTCGCCGCCGCGCCCGGCGTGGACGTCAACGCGATTCCGGCGGCGATGGTCGAGCGCATCGAGGTGCTCACCGACGGCGCCTCGTCGGTGTACGGCTCCGACGCCATCGCCGGCGTGGTCAACATCATCCTCAAGGACAAGTACGACGGTTTCGCCGCCACCGCCGACTACGGCCTGAGCACCCACGGCGACGGCAACCGCCGCTCGCTCGGCCTGGAGTGGGGCAAGACCTGGGACCGCGGCGGGCTGATCCTGGGCGTGAGCCGCAGTTCCATGAACGCGCTGTACGACAGCGACCGCGACTATGCGCGCACCGCGCACAGCTATCTCAACGGCGACGTGGTGGAGCGCCGCGGCAACGGCACCCGTGCCTTCCTCAGCAATGGCAGCGTGCTGACCCCCAACGCCAACCTGGCACCTGGCCAGGTCAACGCCAGCGACTTCCACACCTACAGCCAGGCGGTCGAAGGCTACAACGCGTACACCGGCCAGTACCTGATCACCCCGGTGCAGCGCACCAACGCCTCGGCGCACGCCAGCTTCGACTTCACCCCGAACGTGCAGGGCTACCTGGACATGTTCTGGACCCGCAGCGAGACCACCTCGCAGCTCACCGCCTACGGCCTGGAACTGCCCAACGCCGCGCAGAACTACTACAACCCCTTCGGCGCCCAGCTCAGCCGCTACCTGCTGCGCTCGGTGCCGGCCAACACCCGCGTCTACACCTCGACGATGTACCAGACCAACATCGTCGCCGGCCTGCGCGGCAAGTTCGGCGACAGCAGCTGGCAGTGGGACGCGGCGGCCGGCTACGCGCACTACAAGGACACCCTGGTGCGCAACGGCTTCTCCATCACCTCGGCGCTGAACAACGCGGTGGGCGCCTCGTTCCGCGACAGCGACGGCACCCTCAAGTGCGGCACGCCCGGCAACGTCATCGCCGGCTGTACCCCGATCAACGTGTTCAACCCGGACGATCCGGCCACCATCGCCGGCATCAAGGCCACCCAGAGCGCGGTCGACCTGATCGACGAGAGCACCATGAAGTTCGCCGAGGCCAGCGTCAACGGCGACCTGTTCGCGATGCCGGCCGGCACGGTGCAGGCCGCGTTCGGCCTGTCGTTCCGCAAGAACGGCTTCTCGCAGGGCACCAGCAATCCGGTGGCGGCCGCCGATGCGGAAGGCAACTGCGATTACAACGACGGCTGCATCATGAACCAGGGCCACGACGAGACCATCAAGGAGGCCTACGCCGAAGTGCTGGTGCCGCTGCTCAAGGGCGTGACCGGCGCGCAGGCGCTGAACCTCAACCTGGGCACGCGCTACTCGCGCTACGACTACTGGGGCAGCACCACCAACAGCAAGGTCGCGCTGGAATGGCGGCCGATCGACAACCTGCTGATCCGCGCCACCGGCTCGCAGGTGTTCCGCGCGCCGGCGCTGGGCGACCTGTACGGCTCGCCGTACAACGGCGTGGTCGACGATGTCGCCGACTACACGGATCCGTGCAACGGCTACACCGGCGGCGGCAATCCCGCGGCCTGCGCCAACGTGCCGACCAATGGCCGTTTCGTCAACACCTCCACCTTCACTGTGCTCACCACCGGCTCGGCCAACGCCGGTTTCGCGATCAAGCCCGAGCAGGGCCGTTCCTACAACATCGGCGCGGTGTACGACCCGGGCTGGGCCGAGGGGCTGTCGCTGAACCTGGATAGCTGGCGCGTCACTCTCGACGACATGATCAACGGCGTCGGCCTGAATCAGGTGCTGCAGTATTGCTACGATGGCCAGAGTGCCTACTGCCCGTTGATCGAGCGCGGCCCCACCGGGCAACTGGTCAGCGTGACCGTGCCGTTCGCGATCAACAGCGGCAAGGTCGACATCCGCGGCGACGACGTTGGCATCAAGTACGCCTTGCCCGAGACCGCGTGGGGTCGCTTCCGTGCCGGCGTCGATGCCACCTACCTGTCCAGCTACAAATTCAGCGGCGATCCGCACAACTATGTGGGCGAACAATCCAGCTACGGCAATCTGCCGCGCTGGCGCGCGAACTTCACGCTCGACTGGGACAACGGTCCCTGGCACGCGAGTTGGAACACCCGCCTGATCGGCCGTACCACGGTCGGCAGCGCCTACGAGGACTTCTGCGTCAACACCGCCGCCGACGGCAGTTGCGTGTATTTCCCGGTTGGCACGGTGACCTACCACGACGCCAGCGTGAGCCGGAAGTTCGAGCGCCTGCACAGCACCCTGGCGCTGGGCGTGAACAACCTCGGCAACCGCACGCCGCCGCGCTACTACGGCTACGCCAGTGCGGCCAACACCGACGCGTTCACCTACGACACGCTTGGGCGTTACTTCTGGGCGCGGATCAGGACCGAGTTTTGAGTCGCCTGTCTGCACTCGGTGGCGTCGCGTCGCGCGTGCGGCGCGGCGCCGCCCTTCTAGGTTGCCTGCTGTTCGCGGTGGCGATTTCAGCATCGGCCACCACCGGCGATGTGCTCGACCGCGATGGCGAAGACCTGCAGCCCAGCAATGCCGCGATCGGGATGCCGCGTTTTACCGGCGATGCGCATCCGCTGCCGGACAGCGGCGTGGCGTTCGCGCCGGGGCGGGGGCAGGGCCAGTTGCAGCGGGTGTTCGCCGCCGACCTGGCGGCGGGCGCAGGCAGCGCGCCCGGCCGCGATTTCTGGATCGACCGCCTGCTGGCGCGGCAGGGCACCGGCGGCGGCTTCGGCGACAGCAACAACTGGCTATTCACCCGTGGCCGCGCCGCCTACCTGTACACGCACAAGCCGGAGGAGCCCGGCTTCGTCGGCGACGTGGCCTATGTGCACAAGACCGGCCACGACGCGTTGTTCCGCCTGCAGCTGGAGCGCGACGGCGTGCCGATCGTGCTGGTCGAGGACAGTGCGCAGCGGCGGCAGACGCCGAGCTATTTCAGCAGCGTCTACGCCGGTGCCGGCGTGCGCCTGCAACTGGTCAAGTTCATCAGCGAGCAGAACGTGGCGGTGGCCGAGGCCACCGTGTCCAGCACCGACGGCGAGGCGCATGCGCTGACCCTGCGCGCGGTCTCACCGATGGTCACCCATCCCGACGGTGCCGAACTGACCGGCGCCTTCGTCACCCACAATGCCATCACCACAGTGTTCCCGCGCCTGTCCGGCGACGGCTTCGCGGTGCAATGCGCGAGCATCGTGCGGCAGGTGGTCGTGCCGGCGCACGGGACCGCGCCAACGCTGAAGGTGCAACTCGGGCTGGTCGCGCGCGAACTGCCGGCCTCGCTGCAGGAATACCGGCGCATCGCCGCGCAATCGCCGCAGCAGGCCTATCGCGAGCACGTCGTCGCCTACAACCGCTGGTGGGCCGACAACCTGCCGTACCTGGACACGCCCGAGGACAATCTCGACAAGACCCTGTTCTATCGCTGGTGGCTGCTGCGCTTCAATTTCCTCGATGCCGCGGTGCCCGGCAACGACTACCAGTTCCCGGTGGCGATCGAAGGCGTGCTCGGCTACGACAACGCCATCGTGCTCACCACCGGCATGTTCATCGACGACCTCAAGTACCTGCGCGATCCGCTCTACGCGTACGGCTCCTGGCTCGGTACCGGCGAGACCGCCGGCGGCGGCAAGTACGTGGACAATCCCGGCGCGCCGGAGAACTGGTCCAACTCCTACGCCCAGTATCTCAGTGCCGCCGCCTGGCGCGCCTATCAGGTGCATGGCGGGCCGCGGGCGATCGCCGGGCAATTGGCGCGCTACGCCAGCGAAGACGTGGAGGCGCTGCTGCGCGCCTACGATCGCAACGGCAACGGCCTGATCGAGTACGACTGGGCGGCGATGACCGGCAACGACGCCGATGCGGTCTCCTTCGACTGGGCCAAGCGCCACGACGCGCCACGCATGGACCGCAGCGAGAGCGCGTACGTGTACGCCAATGCGCTGGCCGCCGCGCAGGCCGCGCAGGTGGCCGGCGACGCCGCCACTGCCACGCGCATGCAGACGCTGGTGGCGAAGATCCGTCGCGCCGTGCTCGACGTGCTGTGGCAGGACCACAGTGCACAGGCCGACGGCATGGGCCTGCACGGCGACCTGCTCAAGCAGCGCCAGGCCGACGGGCCGCGCCTGCCGGTGGACTGGAAGGAGACCAACAACTACTACCCCTTCAGCGTCGGTCTCATGCCCAAGCACGGCGACGCAGACGACGACCCCAAGTACGTGCGCGCGCTGCGCCTGTTCGCCGACGCGCGGCAGTTCCCGCTGTTCCCGTTCTACACGGCCAACCAGGCCGATGCGCAGGCGCGCGGCGAGGGGGGCAGCAACAATTTCTCGGTGATCAATTCCACCGTGGCATTCCGCCTGCTCGGCAGCGTGTTGCGCGATTACCCCAGCCCGTATCTGGACGCGTCCAGCTACCGCACGCTGCTGTACTGGAACGCGTGGGCGCACTACATCGACGGCGACAACCGCTACCCGGACCAGAACGAGTTCTGGGCGCAGGGCAGCGCCGCCGATGGCGGCCGCATCGGCTACCGTTCGTGGATCCACCACACCCAGCTCGGCGCCACCAACTTCACCGTGATCGAGGATGCGATGGGCCTGCGTCCGCGCAGCGATGCCCTGATCGAGCTGTATCCGATCGACATCGGCTGGGACCATTTCGCCGCCGATCGGCTGCGCTACCGCGACCGCGACCTGAGCATCGTCTGGGACCGCGACGGTCGCCGCTACGGCGGCGCTGCGCCGAAGGGCTATTCGCTGTACCTGGACGGGCAACTGGCCTTCACCGTCGATCGCCTGGCACACCTGTTGTACGACCCTGGTAGCGGTCGCGTGCAGGCCTTGCCGGATGTGGTCAATGCCGGTGCCGCGCAGATGCAGGTGCTGGCCGCGCATCGGCTGGCGCTGCAGGCGCCGCAGCAGGTGCGCTTTCCAGGCCAGGCGCGGATCGGTGCGGTACTCGCCGATGCCGGGCTCGACATCGCGCTGCCGCCCGGCGCGCGCAACCTGGCGCAGGGCGCGGCGGTCAGCGCGAGCTATGCGGCCGACGGGTTCCCGGCCACGGCCGCGGTCGACGGCAGCACCGCCAACGAGCCGTTCTGGGGCACGGCCGGTTCGCCCGCCGCTAGCGACTGGCTGGAGCTGGATCTGGGTCGGCCGCAGACGCTCGACGACGTGCGTGTGTACTTCTATCGCAGTTCGTCGCCTCCGGGCGAACAGCATGGGTTCCCGTCGGGCACGCGCGCCGGCTACGCGCCGCCGTGGTTGTACGTGCTGCAGTACTTCGACGCCGGCGTGTGGAAGACCGTGCCGGGCCAGGTGCGCGATGCGCCGATCGCACAGGGCAACCGCAACCGCATCCGTTTCCCGCCGCTGCGCGCGCAGCGCTGGCGCGTGCAAGTGACCCATGCAGGCGCGCTGCGCACCGGGATCAAGGAGATCCAGGCCTATGCCAGCGGTGCGGCGGTGCTGGCGGCGCAGGGCAACCAGGCGCCGCAGGTCGAGGCCTGGCAGGAAGACGGCAGCAGTGCCGGCGGCGTGGTGCGCCTGGCCGGGCGGGTCGGCGACGACGCACTGCCGAACGGCACGCTCGCGCTGCACTGGCGCACGCTGCAGGCGCCGCCCGGTGGCGCCGCGCTGTTCGAGCAGCCGCAGGCGGCCACGACCGAGGTGCGCTTCACTGCGCCCGGCGCCTACACCCTGCAGTTGCAGGCCGACGATGGCGCGTTGCAGGGGCACGCCGAGGTGGCGGTAATCGCGGCAGCGGCCCCGGCCGGGCAGACCCTGCAGGTGCAGGGCGAGGCCACGCCGAGCGCGCAGTTCACCGCCGGCCATCACCGCCTGCAGGCGCTCAACGATGGCCTGCTGCCGGCGCCGGACCAGGAGCCCGCCGCCGACCGCCGCTGGGGCAGCTGGGGGCGCGCGCAGCCCGCCTCGGTGTGGGTGCAGTACCAGTGGCCGCAAGCGCAGCGGCTGAGCGCGGCGGCGCTGTACTTCTGGGACGACCAGCCGCAGGGCGGGGTGGCGTTGCCGCGCGCGTGGACGCTGCAATACCTCGACGGCACGCAGTGGCGCGACATCGCCGTGCGCGGCGGTTATCCGGTGCAGGGCAATGGCGTGCCGAGCCGGGTGACGTTCGCGCCGGTGGTCACCACGGCCTTGCGCGCGGTGCTGCAGACTGCGGTGCAGGGCGAAGGCCACTACGCGGTCGGCCTGGACGAGTGGCAGGTATTCGCCGAGCGTGCGGTGGTGACCGAAGCGGTGGACGTGCGTATCGCGCCCGGGCAGGCGCCGACGTTGCCGGCACGCATCGCCGGCTACTTCGCCGACGGCAGCTGGGGCTGGCTGGGCGTGCGCTGGTCGCAAGTCGGTGTGGCGGCGCTGGCCGGCGAGGGCCGCGTGCAGGTGCAGGGCCTGGCCGACGGCGGGGTGCCGGTGACTGCCAGCGTCTGGGTCCGCGCGACCGCACCGGGCCAGCTCACCACCGTGCAGGCGCCGCCGTCGTTGCACGTGCCTGCAGGGCAGGTACCGGCGCTGCCGGAACTGGTCTCCGTGCAGTACAACGACGGTTCGCGCGAGCGCGTGCCGGTGCGTTGGTCGCCGCTGGCGTCGGCCGCCTATGCGAAGCCAGGGCGCCTGAGCGTGGTCGGGCAGGCGCAGGGGCGCGAGGGCAGCGGCGAGTTGCCGGTGCGGCTGGAACTGGTGATCGAGCCGGAGGCGACGCCGTGAGCCGCCGGTCTGTGCGCAGTGCAGTCGCCTGCTTGCTGATGACCTGCGCTGCTTGCATCGGCGTTGCCACGGCCGCCACGCCGGCAACGCCGCGGTCGCGGCCGGTGCAGGCGCCGGGCAACCCGATCCTGGCCGACGGCCGCGACTATGCGGCCGACCCGGCACCACTGGTCGCCGATGGCAAGCTCTACATCATCGCCGGCCGCGACGAAGCACCGCCGGAGGTCAACGACTTCGTCATGGACCGCTGGCAACTGCTGGTTACCGACGACGTCGGCAGTGGCCGCTGGACCTACTATCCGGCACTGCTGCGACCGCACCAGGTGTTCGCCTGGGCCGCACCCGGTCATGCCTACGGCGCGCAGATCGTGCAGGGCCCGGACCGGCGCTACTACCTGTACGCGCCGGTGCAGGAAGCGCACTCGCGCAATGCCGATCCGTTCGCGATCGGGGTGGCGGTGGCCGACAGCCCATTGGGGCCGTGGCGCGACGCGCATCCGCAGGGACCGATCCTGTCGCAATCGCGGCCGGTGCCCAACACCATCCAGAACATCGACCCGACCGTGCTGGTCGACGACGATGGCCGCGTGTACCTGTACTGGGGTACCTTCGGCAAGCTGTTCGGCATCGAGCTGGACCGCGACATGGTCACGCCGAAGGGGCAGCCGGTGGCGGTGACCACGCTGGACGGCTACTTCGAGGCGCCGTGGCTGTTCAAGCGCAACGGCACCTACTACCTGGCCTATGCCGGCAACCGTGCCGGGCCGGCGTCGGACTGCACGCCGACGCTGTACCACGCCTGCATCGCCTACGGCAGCGCGCCGTCGCCGCTGGGGCCGTGGACCTACCGCGGGGTACTCCTGCCGCCGGTCTCCTCGACCACCTCGCACTCGGGCATCGTCGAATTCAATGGCCAGTGGTACCTGGTCTATCACACCGCCGACGCCAAGGGCGGCGGGCATTTCCGCCGCAGCGTGGCGATCGACCGATTGCAGTGGGACGACACCCGGCAGCCGGCGCGGATCCTGCCGGTGGTGGCCACGCGCCGACCGCAGCTGCCGTTGCCACCGCAGCGCAACCTCGCCCGCTATGCGCAGGCCAGCGCGTCCAACGGCCCGGACATCCCGCACCAGTACTGGATCGCCGCGCTCAACGACGGGCGGGTCAAGCGCAATCCCCTGCCGCCGCAGCTATGGGGCAGCTGGACACCGCACAACCCGCCGCAGCAGTGGCTGCAGTACAGCTGGGCGCAACCGGTGACGCTGCAGCGCAGCCGCATCCTGTTCTGGGCCGACCATCCGCTGGGTGCGGACAGCGGCGTGGCGCCGCCGGCACGCTGGCGGCTGGAGTACCGCCACGATGGCCGCTGGTGGCCACTGGCGCAGAGCACACACGCCCCGGTTGCCGGTCGCTGGCAGGCGCTGCGCTTCGACCCGGTGACCACGCGCTGCGTGCGCGCGGTACTGGATGCCGCCGGCGGCAGCGAGCGTTACGCTGCGTTGGCGGTGCAGGAGTGGGAGATGTTCGCGCCGCAGGCGCAGCGCCTGCCGCAGGCCACCGTCGCGGATGCGCAGCGCTGCGACACGCCTTGAGGCCAGGTGCGGATGCCGATTCAGCAAATGTCGCCGACCTTCGCGCGCGTTCCGGTGGCGAGACCTGCCGCCAACGTCGGCCGCCGTTGCCATCCGCATCATGTTCCTGTCGTGACACCAGTTCGATTTTCGACATGTGTGCGGAATTAGCCCGATTCCCTGGGGAGAACCGTAAGGTGCGTTGCGTTTGACTGCATTAGGCTGGCAACGGGTTGCCGATGTGCGAGTGGCTGAAGCGCCGTCTGTTGTCGGCGTTTCGACGGCCGCCTTTTTTAACCGGCACGCCGTCGGGGGGGCGGCGGATTCATCCAGCACTGCCGGCTGTGTGGCGTAGCGCGTCGATCGTCCAATCCATCCAATCTCATCGGACAAGAGGAGGGTAGAGCCGTGAAAATCGCTGCTTCTCGATTCGTGCGTAGGGTGTCCACAGTGTGCCTGTCGGCCCTTTTGGCCCTGGTTGCGCAGCAGGCGCATGCCGCGGCCGCGGCCGTCTGCACCGCCGGTCAATGGATCGCCAATCCCGACGACACCGACATGCCGGCCGTTCGCTACGAAACCGAACACTTCGCGTTCCGCTGGCAGGACGGGCAAGCCGTTTCGCAGGACGAGGTCGCCTCGGCAGCCAAGGAACTGGAACTGATCTGGGACGATTACATGGAACGTGTCGGTTTTCCCGAGCCTTACTGCAACACGGCGAAGAAGTACAAGGTCAGCGTCTACCTGGACCACAGCTTCGGCCTGAACGGCGGTACCTCTGCCAGCGGCGGCATGGGCATGTGGATCAATCCGGACCAGTTGGGATATCACTGGGGCCTGGCGCATGAACTGACCCATGGGTTGCAGGGCAGTACCGGCGGCTTGCGCGATTCGCCGTACGTCGGCTGGATCTGGGAATCGCATGCCAACTGGATGGCCCATCAGTATTTCCACGACGATGTGCAGTGCTCGGAGATGTTGGTGAACTACCCGCATCTCTATCTCGGCTCGACCCGCGACCGCTACTGCAACTGGCAGTTCATGGAGTACCTCAAGGACCGCTTCGGCTACGCGATCGTCAACGATCTGTGGGCCAAGGCGCCCAAGCCCGGCGATTCCCGCCAGGCCGATGCCGATCCGTTCTCGATCATCCGCGACAACATGGGCTGGAGCCAGTCGCAGCTCAACGACGTGCTCGGCGACTGGGCCATGCACAACGTGCAGTGGGACTACATCGACCCGGACGGTCGCGATCATGGCGCCGTGATGCGCCGGGAATACGGCAGCAATACCGCGTTCGATCCGGAAAACCCGTCCGATGAGACCAATCGGGATCGCGCCCTGCGCCTGACCCAGTTGGATCCGGTGCAGGGCCAGGCGGGCGTCTACCGGGTGCCGTTCGACTGGGCGCCGCAGCGGTGGGGCTACAACCTGGTCCGGCTGATTCCCGCCGAGAGTGCGACTGCGGTGGTGGTGAAGTTCCATGGCAACGTACAGCAGAGGTCGGCGGTCGACACCTTGCCGGGTCTGGCGAACGACCCAGAGACGATCGGCTCACCCGACTCGGATTGGCGCTGGGGCCTGGTCGCCATCGATGCCAACGGCAAGCCGCGCTACAGCGCCTTGCAGCAAGGCGCCGAGGCCGCGCTGTCGTTCCAGGTCCGCAGCGATGACAGCGACCTGTATCTGGTGGTCATGGGCACGCCGAGCACGATGCAGAAGATCAAGTGGGATCAGTCCTACTACTCGGTCTACCGCTATCCGTGGAGCGTCACGCTGGAGAACGCCTATCCGGCAGGTCACCAGCCCGGTGCGCCGACGCCGACGCGTGTCGGCAGCCGCCATCCCAACGGCGGTGGCTGGGTCGCGCAGAACGCGTATGTCGCCTCGACCGCCTATGTCGGCCCGGATGCGCGGGTGCTCGGGGGCAAGGTGCTGGGCGATGCGCGGATCGAGGACCATGCGACGATCCTGGGCGGGCAGGTGCAGGACAGCGCGGTGGTCGGCGGATTGAGCCTGCTGCAGGACGGGGTGACGGTGAAGGATCGCGCCCAGGTGCATACAGTGTTCAAGCCGGCGGGGGCGTTCGGCGGGTTCACGCTGTCCGGTTCCGCGCAGTTGCGTGGCGACGTCGAGCAGCGGGGTGCGTCCGCCAGCAAGGGCGTGTTCTACGGATACGTGGATGCGGACACGGTGACCAATCCCGACTATGGCGCCGACCTGACCAACGCGGTGCCAGAGGTGACGGCAGAACCGCGCTGATCGACTGGCGATGACCATGGCGGCGGTGTCGCGACGGATGCCCGGGCATTCGTTCGCCGCCGCCGCATTTCCTCGATATGACATGAGCGACGTGTGGTGCGGGGTGCTCCTGACGTGAAGGGCTCCTGGCATGCCGGCCGCGTTCGCCTGCGATGCGCGCATGGCCTGGTCGTCTGTGGCGTTCTTCGTGCGATGTTCGTCGCCTGTGGCATGCCGCGTGGCGATTCGGCAGAAATCCGCATCTGCAGGCATCAGTGGGGACAAGACGCGCTGTCACCCGGGTGACACAGTGACACCGGATCCGCCGGTCGTTGTGCGCGAAGTCGGCGCCCCGACACCCCACACAGGAGCAGTCCATGCCTCGATGCGTTTCTTTCCCGCATGCCACCTCGCGCGCGGGAGTCCGGCGATGAGCGGGCAGGGGACGCATCGGCACGCCGCCGCCTGCGTGCACGCACCCGCCGATGCGGCCGGCGGCGCGCTGGATCCCTCGCGCCGCCGCTTCCTGCAATGGAGCGCACTGGCGGTGGCAGCCGGGATGCTGCGCTTTCCGCTGGACGCTGCGGCGTCCACGCCCGGGCGCGTGCAGGCGCTGCCCTTGCAGCAGGTCACGCTGAAACCGTCGCTGTTCCTGGAGTCGCTGCAGACCAACCGCCGCTACCTGCTGGAACTGGAGCCGGACCGCCTGCTGCACAACTTCCTGCAATACGCCGGCCTGCCGCCGAAGGGCGCGGTGTACGGCGGCTGGGAGGGCGACACCATCGCCGGCCATACCTTGGGCCACTACCTCAGCGCACTGGCCAAGATGCACGCGCAGACCCGCGACCCCGCGCTGCGTGAGCGCATCGATTACATCGTCGCCGAACTGGCGCGCGCACAGGCCAAGGACGCGGACGGTTACGTGGGCGGGCTCACCCGCAAGAACGACCAAGGCGCCATCGACAGCGGCAAGGTGGTATTCGAGGAAGTGCGCCGCGGCATCATCAAGGGCAGCAAGTTCAATCTCAACGGCAGTTGGTCGCCGCTGTACACGGTGCACAAACTGTTCGCCGGCTTGCTCGACGCACACGCACTGGCCGGCAACGCGCAAGCGCTGCAGGTGCTGCTGCCGCTGGCCGGCTATCTGGGAGGCGTGTTCGACGCGCTCGACCATGCGCAGATGCAGACCTTGCTGGACACCGAGTTCGGCGGCCTCAACGAGTCCTACATCGAACTGGGCGCGCGCACCGGCGATGCACGCTGGATCGCCATCGGCAAGCGCCTGCGCCACGAAAAGGTGATCGATCAGGCCGCGGCCGGGCGCGACGAACTGCCGCACATCCATGCCAATACCCAGGTGCCCAAGTTCATCGGCGAGGCGCGCCAGTTCGAGGTCGCTGGCGACGCCGATGCGGCCGCGGCGGCCCGCTTCTTCTGGGAGACGGTCACCACGCACTACAGCTACGTGATCGGCGGCAATGCCGACCGCGAGTACTTCCAGGAGCCCGACACCATCGCCGCGTTCCTGACCGAGCAGACCTGCGAGCATTGCAACAGCTACAACATGCTCAAGCTGACCCGGCACCTGTACCAGTGGACGCCGCAGGCGCGTTACTTCGACTACTACGAGCGCACGCTGCACAACCACACCATGGCCGCGCAGCATCCGGGCACCGGCATGTTCACTTACATGACGCCGATGATCAGCGGCGGCGAGCGCGGCTTCTCCGACAGGTTCGACTCGTTCTGGTGCTGCGTCGGCAGCGGCATGGAAGCGCATGCGCAGTTCGGCGATGCCATCTACTGGCAGGACGCCACCTCGCTGTACGTGAATCTTTACATCCCCTCGCGGCTGGACTGGAGCGAGCGTGACCTGGCGCTGGAACTGGACAGCGGTGTGCCCGACAACGGCAAGGTGCGCCTGCAGGTGCTGCGCGCTGGTGCACGCACACCGCGGCGCCTGCTGTTGCGGGTGCCGGCCTGGTGCCAGGGCCGCTACACCTTGCGCGTGAACGGCAAGCCCGCACGCGCGGCGCTGGCCGACGGCTATCTGACGCTGGAGCGCGAGTGGCGCGCCGGTGACGTGATCGACCTGGACCTGGCTACGCCGCTGCGGCTGGAACATGCCGCCGGCGATACGGACACCGTGGTGGTGATGCGCGGGCCGCTGGCGCTGGCGGCCGACCTGGGGCCGGTGAGCACCCCCTACGATGCGCCGGACCCGGCGTTGGTGGCCGCGGCCGATCCGCTGCGCGGCTTCGCCGAACTGCCGCAGCCCGGCCATTTCCAGGCCAGCAGCACGCAGCCGCCGGGCCTGACCTTCGTGCCGTTCTACGCGCAGTACGAGCGCCGCAGTGCGCTGTACTTCAAGCGCATGGACCCCACGCAGTGGGCGCAGGAGGCGCAGCGGCGGGCGCGCCGCCAGGCCGAGCAGGACAAGCTGCGCGCGATCGCGGTGGACATGATCCAGTTCGGCGACGAGGCCTCCGAGCAGGCGCACCAGTTGCGCAGCGACACGTCCTTCGGCGGCGCCTACCGTCGCCAGCAGTGCCGCGACGTGCGCGGCAAGGGCTTCGTCGAGTTCCGCATGCGCGGCAGTGCGCAACCCCTGGCGCTGCGCCTGCGCTTCTGGGGCAGCGACAAGGGCCGCTTCAACATCCTGGTCAACGGCAAGCTGGCCGTGGAGGTGGCGGTGGAGCGCGGCCAGGTGATCGATTTCGTCGACCGCGACTACCCGTTGCCGCCGGCGCTGACCCGCGATGCGCAGCCGCTGACCGTGCGCATCGAGCCGCAGCACGGCGACACTGCCGGCCCGTTGTTCGGCGGCTGGCTGATCCCGGCGTGACGCCGCGTGGCGGTACCGTCCGCATCGCCCCGCATGGCCGATGGCAGCGCGTGCCTGTCGTGGTCGCCGCTATGCGACACGGCGCCATGCCGCGGCACGCTCGCCGCGTGCAGCGCGGCGCCGCGCACGACCATGCATGATTCCGCACGCGAAACCGCGAATCGCGACAAGACGCGGCCACGCATCCACGGCACAGTTGTGACCGTGTGATGAAAATCTGATCGCATCGTTGCACCGGCCGTGGCGCCGGCGCGCGCCACCGGAGCGCCGCCAGCGTCGTCGGACGTCATCGCAGGAACGGGGAGCCGCGCACCGGCCGTGCGCGCAGGAGATCGCCTCCCCGTTGTGCGCCAGGCCGTCGTGGTCCGGTGCAGGCACGCCACCGCAGGCGCCGCGCAGGCGCCACCGTCCAGCAGGTCCGCCCGTCGGCATGGCGCCGGCACGGCGTCGTTCGGCCTGCGTTTGTCCACTGTCCCGTCTCGCCATCCTCCAGGAGTTCACTCATGTCGTCTTCGCCGTCACGCCCTTGTTTCCGCCATGCCGCGACGCCGCTGGCGCTGGCGGTCGCCACCGCCTTGTCGCTGGGCAGCACCGGCGCGGCGCAGGCGCAGGAGGCCAGTGCCGACAGCGCCACCCAGACCCTGGACAGCATCGTGGTCACCGGCTCGCGCCTGCGCCGCGTCGACACCGAGACCGCCAACCCGGTGGTGACCATCAGCCGCGCACAGATCGAAGCCACCGGCAAGGCCACGCTGGGCGACCTGGTACAGGAACTGCCGTCGATCGCCGGCAACGCCACCAATCCCAACACCAACAATGGCGGCGGCACCGGCGCCTCGGTGATCTCGCTGCGCGGTCTCGGCGACAAGCGAACCCTGGTGCTGGTCAACGGTACGCGCCTGGCCAGCAACGATGTCAACGCGATCCCGGCGACCATGATCGAGCGGGTGGAAGTGCTCAGCGACGGCGCCTCGGCGGTGTACGGCTCGGACGCGATCGGCGGCGTGGTCAACTTCATCCTGCGCAAGGGCTTCGATGGCATCGAGGCCAGCGCCGACTTCGGCACCAGTTCGCGCAGCGACGGCAACCGCCGCAACTTCTCGCTCACCGCCGGCAAGATCGGCGAGCGCGGCAGCATCGTCGCCGGCCTGTCCTACCACGACATCGACCCGGTCTCGGCCGGCGCGCGTGCGTATTCCAAGGACGCGCTGTCGCTGATCGATGGCGTCGGCGTGAAGCAGGGCTCCTCGGCCACGCCGACCGGCAGCATCAGCTTCAACGACGGCTCGGCCGCGGCCAAGGCGCTGGCGGCCAGCAATGGCTGTTCGCGGGTCACCTTCAACGGCGGCAGCAGCAGTCCCACCAACGCCAGCCAGTACCACTGCTACGTCGCCTCGACCGATTCCTACAACTACCAGCCGTACAACCTGCTGCAGACCCCACAGGAACGCACCAACGCCTTCGTGCTCGGCAGCTACCGCTTCAACGATCACCTGGAAGGCTACGTCAACACCTATTTCAGCAAGACCACCTCGTCCTCGATCATCGCGCCGATCCCGATCTTCGCCAACGGCGACAACTTCCTGGTCTCCTCCGCGAGCTACTACAACCCGTTCGGGGTCAACTTCGGCACCGACCGTAGCACCGGCACCTCGTACAACAACTTCAATACCCGCGCCACCGTGCTCGGCAATCGGCAATACCAGTACAACACCTACAATTTCCAGATCAATCCGGGCCTGCGCGGCAGCTTTGGCGACAGTTCCTGGCAGTGGGATGCCAGCCTCAACTACGGCAAGGTCAAGCAGAAGTCGATCAACCAGGGCTTCCTCGACTACGCCGGCTTCAATGCCGCGGTGGGGCCGTCGTTCCTGGCCGCCGACGGCACGGTCAAGTGCGGCAGCGCCGGCGCGGTGATCGCCGGCTGCACCCCGATCGACGTGTTCAACCTCAACGCCGCCAGCAACAAGGCCGCGCTGGAAGCGCTGGTGGTCAACCCGATCGTCACCAACGTCTATACGGTCAAGCAGTTCGAGGCCAATGCCAACGGCGAGCTGTTCGCGCTGCCGGCCGGCACCGCGAGCCTGGCCGTGGGGGTCTCCTATCGCAAGGAAAGCACCAGCACTGCCGCCGATCCGCTGTGGACCGGCGACGAGAATGGCATGTGCGGCGTGCTTGAGTACTGCGCCTCGGTGCTCGGCGGTAGCTTCAGCGTCAAGGAGGCCTATGCCGAAGCGCTGTTCCCGCTGCTGGCCGGGCTGCCCGGCGTGCACTCGCTCAACCTGACCGTGGGCAGCCGCTTCTCCGACTACGACACCGTCGGCAGCAAGACCAACAGCAAGGTGTCGCTGGAGTACCGCCCGATCGAGAACCTGCTGCTGCGCGGCACCGCCTCGCAGGTGTTCCGCGCGCCCAACATCAGCGAACTGTATGCCGGCGTGGCTGGCGATTCGCCGTCGGTCACCGATCCGTGCAATGGCTATACCGGCGGTCATGCCGCGGCCTGCGCCAATGTGCCCACCGACGGCAGCTACCAGCAGGCCGACAACCAGGTCGGCGCCAAGGCTTCCGGCGCGGCGGTGGCCGGCTACCAGCTCAAGCCGGAGACCGGCATGTCCTACGATTTCGGCGTGGTCTACGACCCGGGTTGGGTCGAGGGCCTGTCGATGAGCGCGGACCTGTGGAAGATCAACCTCAAGGACACCATTACCCAGGTGTCGGCGCAGACCGTGCTCAACCAGTGCTACGCCAACGACGCCAGCGCGTTCTGCGCGCTGATCCATCGCAACGACAACGGCACCGTCAACTACATCGCCGAGCCCACCGTGAACCTGGGCAAGCTGTGGGCCAGCGGCACGGACTTCAGCCTCACCTATCGGCTGCCGGAGACCGCCTGGGGCAGCTTCAGCGCCGGCCTCAACGGCACCTACGTGATCCGCTACGACATCAACCCCGACACCACCGACCCCAGCACCGTCACCATCCACAACGCTGGCAAGTACACCTACGCCTACGGCAACTTCCCGCGCTGGCGCGCGTTGGGCACGCTGAACTGGAACCTGGGCGACTGGAGCGCGTCGTGGCGCGTGCGCTACATCGGCCGCACCGAGATCGGCAGCGCCGATACCCGCCAGAGCCTGTCGGCCGACGCCGACCAGCCCGCCGTGGTCCGCGACATCGGCGCCTACGTCTACCACAGCGTGCAGGTGGGCTATCAGGTCAAGCCGTGGAAGACGCGTTTCGAAGTCGGCGTGGACAACCTGGCCGATCGGCAGCCGCCACTGTATTACGCCAACAACGTCACCAACGCCAATACCGACGTGGCCACCTACGATCTGCTCGGTCGCTACTACTGGGCGCGGGCGACGGTGAAGTTCTGAGGCGGAGCCTGGTTGCGCAGGCGATCGGGTCGGCGGTGCCGGGGCGGGTGGGGAGCACGCCGCGGTACGCACGGCCGGCCCGGTTCCACGTGGGCGGTAATGAACCGGCACGGCGCATCACACGATCGTGCCGCCTGCCAGTAAAGATGAAAGGCCATCCTTAGGAGCGGCTTCAGCCGCGACGCGATAGCGGTAATGCCGTCGCGGCTGAAGCCGCTCCTACGCCATCACCACGTGTTCCCCGCGACTGCGGCAACCCGCATGACGCGAGGTGCCTTCAATCGAGCAAGGCCAGCAGGTCCTGATACAGGGCCTGCGGAATCTGCACGCCTTCGCTGTGACTGCGTGCCCGCGCCTGGTAACGCCGCTGCGAAGGCAGCCGCGCCCCGGTGGCCTCGTAGGCGGCAAAGAACGCTTCCGCACGGGCCAGGTGCGCGGCGCGGTCGGCCCCAAGAAAGCGCGCCGGATCCAGCGCCAAAATCAATTCGCCGTGGTAGGGCGCCGCGCCGGCGCCGGCGTCGTGGGCCAGCGATTCGGCGCTGGTGAGGTCGCCGATCAAGGGGCCGGCGATCAGCTCGATCATCGCCGACAGCGCCGAGCCCTTGTGTCCGCCGAAGGTCAGCATCGCGCCACCGTCGGCGACCGCGGCCGGATCGGTGGTCGGTGCACCAGCGGCGTCCACGCCCCAGCCCTCGGGAATCGACTGGCCGGCGCGGCGGCGCAGCTCGATTTCGCCGCGCGCCACCGCACTGGTGGCGAAGTCGAACACGAACGGCGGCGCATCCATGCGCGGCCAGCCGAACGCCAGCGGGTTGGTGCCCAGCAGCGGCGTACGCCCGCCGGCCGGCGTGACCCAGGCGTGGCTGGGATTGCAGATCAGCGCGACCAGCCCGGCATCGGTGATGCGCTCGACTTCCGGCCACAGCGCGGAGAAATGCACGCAATGGTTGATTGCCAGTGCTGCCAGGCCATTGGCACGGGTCTTCTCGATCAACAGCGGCAGCCCGCGCTCGAACGCCAGCAGCGAAAACCCGCCGCGCGCATCGACCCGGACGATGCCGGGCGCATGGTCGTGCACGACAGGCTCGGCATCGCCCATCACCTTGCCGTTGCGCAGCGTCGCCACGCAACCCAGGGTCCGGTACAGCCCATGCGAGGCGCAGCCGTCGCGTTCGCCGGCGACGATGGTGTGGGTGAGCGCCTGCACGTGCGCCGGGCTGAAGCCGTTGTGGGTCAGGATGCGTTCGACCAGGGTGGTGGCCTGGTCCAGGGACAGGGGGATGGTGTCGCTGCGGTTCATTGAGAAAAAGCAGGGGGGAGTGCCGGATTCTCGCCTGCGCTGGACGTGGTGAGAAGCCTGAGGGTGTCAGCACGAACCGAGCGGCTCGACTCCGGTGCAGCAAGGCGCGTTGGGTCGCGGCCACGTTCGCCATTCGAATCGGGAGACAGCGCCGCCGGCGGGGGTACTGAAGAATTTCCTTGACAGCTATCCCTGAATCGGCTCGATAATCCGGCCACGGCCATTGCTTGGCCCGCAGGGGATTTTCGTTTGACCGCTTGCCTCGCGCCTTGGCGCGATGGGTTTGTGTTGTTGCGATTTTGGTTATCGCGATATTCGCTGGAGTCTCGCGATCGTTCAGGGAGTTCGGCCCGTAACGGGCTGAAAGGGAAGAGGCAAGCGATGTTCAAGGCGAGGCTGGTGATCGGCATGGTATTGCTATGCCTGTGCGCGCGCGTTTACGCGGCGGACGACGTGGCGCCCTACGAGGAATACGAAAAGAAAATCAAGGCGTCGCAGGTGGTCGGCCCATTGAAGGGCGACATCTTCGGCGAAAGCGTCAGCCTGTACGACCGTAGCGTGAGCTTCCACGCGACCGATGTGAGCGTGCCTGGCAACAATGCACTGCCGGTCTCGCTCGGACGCGAGTTCAAGGTGATGAACCGTCGCCAGGAGTACGTCGCGAAAGGGTTTGGCGACTGGGAAATCGACACGCCGCGTGTTTACGGCGAGTTCCTGGCCGAAAAGGGTTGGATGACGACCAGCAGTTCGCCCGCGGCGCGTTGCTCCATGCCGAGTCGGCCGGATGCGGCGATGACGGTCAACGGCATCACCTATCCCGGCACCGCCGATGATGTCTGGCATGGCTACTACCTGCATGTCCCGGGAGCCGGCGAGCAGGAAATGCTGGTCGATAACCAAACCAAGACGCCGCGCCCCACCGACGGCGTCAGCCGTCCCTGGATCACCAAGGATGGCTGGCGCCTGGGCTGCCTGGCTAGCGTCAGCAACTACCCAGGCGAAGGATTTCTCGCCATCTCGCCGGCGGGAGTCAAGTACTACTTCGACTATGCCATTGCGACGCAAATCAAGCCCTACGCCATGTCGTTTCAGGGGACCGGGAGCTTGGCGCCTCGCGCGCGCATCGCACTGATGGCCAGCCGTGTCGAGGATCGCTTCGGCAATTGGGTGACGTACAGCTACACCGGCGACAAGCTGTCCTCGATCCAATCCAGCGACGGTCGTGCCATCGCGCTGAACTACAACGGCGATCTGATCAGCAGCGTCCAGGCCAACGGTCAGACTTGGACCTATGGGTACGAACTCAGTACGGCGTATCCGACGCCGCAGGGCGCCTATCGCCTGAAGACGGTCACCCAGCCTGATGGGTCGCAGTGGATCTACAGCATCGCCAGCGGCAACATGCTGCCGACGCGCGAGCCGCCGGCCGGCGGCGGCGCCAGCAACTGCGCATCCGAGCCAGACCCGATGAATGGCGCGGTGTCGTTGCAGGTCGCGCATCCGTCGGGCGCTGTCGGCGTTTTTGCCTTCGGTTACGAGCGCCAATACCGCAATCACACACCCATCATCCGGTGCGCAGTGCCTGCCGGGCAGCAACCCCCTGTTCCTTATGTGCCTGGCTATTTCGACAACTACGTCCTGACGTCAAAGACGGTGACGGGGCCGGGCCTGGCACAGCAGACCTGGAACTATGCTGCCGACACGCCTGCCACGAAGTTCTACACCTCGGGTCAAGCCACCGATCCCTGCCCGACGTGTGTACCGAGCAAGACGGTCAAAGTCACCAATCCCGACGGTACAGCCACGGCTTACGAGTTCGGCTTCATGTACGGGCTGAACGACGGACGCCTGCTGAGCACCACGGCGCTGGATGCCAGCGGCAATACGCTGTCCAAGACCAGCAATAGCTATTTCGCCGACGGCGACGTGGCCGCGCAGCCGTTTCCGGCCGAGATGGGCCAATCCTTGCTCGGCATTCCCAATCCGCTGACCAATGTGCTGCGGCCGCTGCGTATCAGGACCATCGTGCAGGACGGTGTCTCCTATACCTGGACCGCCAATGGTTTCGATGCCTTTGCGCGGACGCTCAACGTCACCCGTGCAAGCCCGTGGCACTCGCGGACGGATGCGACCGAGTACTACGACGACCTGGGAAAGTGGATCCTTGGCCAGAGCGCAAAGAGCACCAACAGCGATACGGGACTGGTGGAGTCGCAGACCAGCTTCGACGGCAATGCGATGCCGGCGCAGCGCTGGTCGTTCGGCAAGTTGCGCCTAAGCCTGAGCTACAACAGCGACGGTACGCTGGCGACGGCGAAGGATGGCAACGCCAACACCACCACGCTGTCCAACTGGAAGCGCGGCGTTCCGCAATCGATCCGCTATGCCGACGGCACAACCGAATCGGCCACGGTCAACGATAGCGGCTGGATCACCTCGACCACGGACGAGAACGGCTACACCACCAGCTATGGCTACGACACCATGGGCCGGTTGTCGAGCATTGCCTATCCGGCCAACGACACCGTTTCCTGGAACGCCACCACGCAGGCATTCGAGCAGGTCAGCGGCAGCGAGTACGGGCTGGATGCCGGCCATTGGCGGCAGACCGTGGCCACCGGAAACGCGCGCAAGCTGACCTATTTCGATGCGCTATGGCGCCCGGTGCTGACCCGTGAGTTCGATGCCGGCAACGAAGCCGCGACGCAGCGTTTCCAGAAGTTCGCCTACGACTACGACGGCCGCACCACCTTCAGTTCCTATCCCGGCAGCAGCGATACGCTCAGTACGGGGACCTGGACCGAGTACGACGCTCTTGGCCGTACCACGTCGGTCTCGCAGGATAGCGAATTGGGCCTGTTGACGACACGGACCGAATACTTGAGTGGTATCCGGACCCTGGTGACCAATCCTCGTGGCCAACAGACCACCACAGGCTTCCAGGTATTCGACCAACCGGACTACAGCAAGCCGGTGTGGATCATGCATCCGGAAGGCGCCGTTACCGAGATTCCGCATGATGTGTTCGGCAAGACCTTGGCGATCCATCGCCGCAATGGCGACAGCTCGCTGGCGGTGACCCGAAACTACGTCTACGACGACTACCAGCAACTATGCAAGACCGTCGAACCGGAGACCGGCGCGACGGTGATGGACTACGATGCCGCCGGCAACCTGGCCTGGTCGGCCGGCGGGCAGAGCTACACCTCGACGTCCTCGTGCAATCGCACCGACGTCGCCGCCAGCGCCAAGGTCGGCAGAAGTTACGACGCACGCAACCACCTGGCCACGCTGGCGTTCCCCGACGGTGTCGGCAACCAGTCCTTCGTCTACACCGCCGATGGCCTGCCGGCACAGGTCACCACCAACAACAGCAACGGCGGCAACGCCGTGGTTAACACGTATACCTACAACAAGCGCCGCCTGCTGCTGAGCGAGAGCATGACGCAACCAGGTTCCAGCGGCTTGAGCCTCGTTTATGCCTATACGGCCGATGGCCATCCGGCCGGGGTCACCTATCCATCGGGACTGGCGTTGAACTATGCGCCCAATGCCCTGGGCCAGGCGACCCAGGCCAATGGCTATGCGCTGGGCGTGAGCTACTACCCCAACGGGGCGATCAAGCAGTTCACCTACGGCAACGGCATCGTGCACACCATGGCGCAGAACGCACGCCAGTTGCCGTCTCGCAGCAGCGACAGCGGCGGCGGCAATCCGCTCGACCTGGGCTATACCTATGACGCCAACGGCAACGTCGGCGCCATCACGGATTACGCGCGTGGGCGGCAGACGCGAAGCATGGGCTACGACGGCCTGGATCGTCTGATCAGCACGCAGTCGGCGATGTTCGGTGGCGACAACCTAGCGCGCTACAGCTACAACGTGCTCGATGACCTGACGGCGGTCAAGGTGGGTGGCAGCCGCGACTACAGCTATTTCTACAACGCCAACCGGCAACTGCTGAGCGTGAACAACAGTTCCGACAATTCGGCGGTGATCGGCCTGAGCTACGACGCGCAGGGCAACCTGTCCAACAAGAACGGCGTCAACTACGTGTTCGACAAGGGCAACCGCCTGCGCGAGGTCACCGGCGTGGAAACCTACCGCTACGACGCGCAAGGCCGCCGCGTGCTGGCGAGCAGCCCAAGCCTGGGCGACATCGTCTCGCTGTACGGGCAAGACGGCGTGCTGCGCTATCAGCGCGACGAGCGCGTCGGCAAGATTTCCGAGTACGTCTACCTGGGCGGCAGCCTGCTGGCCAAGGTCAGCAACCTGCCGACGCTGGCCTCGCCCAGCGTGACGGTTCCCGGCTACAGCAGCTCCGGCAGCTACGCCGTGCAGTGGACGACGGTAGCCTCGGCCAACCGCTACGAGCTGCAGGAGCAGGCCGGCGGCGGGAACTGGGCGGCGCTGTATTCAGGCACCGCGACCAGCCAGGCGATCTCCGGTAAGTCGGCCGGCAGCTATGCCTATCGCGCGCGCGCCTGCCTGGGCAGCTACTGTGGCGCGTGGAGCGCGACCGCAACGGCCGTGGTGCAGTTCGCGCCCAGCGACGCGCCCAGCATCAGCGTGCCCGCCACCGGTGTGGTCGGCAACTACACCATCAGTTGGGGTACGGTCACCGGCGCGGCCACTTACTCGCTGGAGGAAAGCGCCAACGGCGGCAACTGGAGCGTGTCCTACAGCGGCAGCGCGCAGAGCAACGCCTACAGCGGCAAGGCCGCCGGCAGCTACGCCTACCGCGTGCGGGGCTGCAATCCCGCCGGCTGCGGCCCGTACTCGGGGACCGGCACGGTGCAGGCGGTCTATGCGCCGGGCTCGGCGCCGTCGTTGAGTGCGCCAGCGACCAACACCACCGGCAGCTACACGCTCAGCTGGAGCACGGTCGCCACCACGGTCAGCTACAACCTGGAAGAGAGCAGCGACGGCGGCGGCAACTGGAGCGGGATCGCCTCGGTGGGCGGGACCAGCGCAGGCGTCAGCGGTCGCGGCGCCGGCACCTACCTTTACCGGATCAAGGCGTGCAACGCGGCCGGCTGTGGGCCGTACTCGGGCAACGCCTCCACGCAGGTCATCTTCGCCCCTTCCGGCGCCCCCAGCCTGAGCGCTCCGGCCAGTGCCGGCGTCAACGGCTACACAGTGAGCTGGAGCGGCGTGGCCACCGCCAGCAGCTACACGCTGGAAGAAAGCGCCAATGGCGGTGGCTGGACGGCCACGCAGAACGCCAACGCCACCAGCCAGGCCTTCTCCGGCAAGGGCAACGGCAGCTATGCCTACCGGGCCAAGGCCTGCAACGTGGCCGGCTGCGGACCCTACTCCAACACCCAGACCACGGTGGTGAATACCTCCCCGCCGGCGACGCCATCGTTCAACAGCGGCTACCGCTACCTCAATACGTCGCCGGTGAGGTTCGAACTCGACTGGACCGCCAGCGCGCGCGCAACGCGTTACGAGATCACGGGTGCTGTCAGCTATTCCGGCCCCAACACCAACGTGACATTGAACAAGACCGGCTCGGTCAACACCGTGCAGGTACGTGCCTGCAACGACAACGGCTGTTCGGCGTGGTCGGCGGCTTTCACGCCGACGGCGGAAGGGGGGAAGGGCAAGTGAGCATCCGACACAAGAAAGCAGGAAGCGTCATGTCGTGGATCGGGTTGCTCTGGGTGCTGGTGCTTGCGCTCCCGCTGCAAGCGCTGGCCGAAACGGTGGAGTACTTCCACACCGATGCGCTGGGCACGCCGATCGCGGTGACCGACGCCAGCGGCAACCTCATTGAGACAAGCGAGTACGAACCTTACGGCAAGTTGCTCAATCGGCCTGTGACTGATGGGCCTGGGTTTACCGGGCACGTGCAGGATGCGGCGACTGGTCTAACTTACATGCAGCAGAGGTACTATGATCCGAACTTGGGGCGGTTTTTGAGTTTGGATCCGGTAGGTACTGATAGCTATAAAGACAGGAATTTCAATGGGTATTGGTACGGGAATGATAACCCTTATGCTTTTTCGGATTCAGATGGAAGATGTACTGGTTCACATATAGAGAGTAAAGATGGGACATGTGTTAGTTCGGGGGATTTTACTACCCAGGGTCCTGGACCAACGATGCGAGGCGCGCAATCTGTTGTGCATCAAGCGTACATAGAGGCTCAACTTGGTTTTGATCCTAGTGCCGCCTTCGCAGCGGCTGATTTGACCTCAATACCTATGTTTTGTGAGTCTCCAGCTGACTGCGCGACCATCAGGCAGCAAAATCTCTACGCTCAAGGAAAAATAAGTAAAGATGAGTTAATGGAGCACTATGAGGCTCAGGGTGGTGGGGCTCTTGTGGGGATGGGGGCCTTAGCGGTGGGGTACGTTGTTGTAAGATTCCCTGCTGCCTTGTCGGCTGCAGGTACGGCGATCAGGTTTATTAGGCTTGGCTACGAAATAAACGGTGGAAAAAATTTCCGTATTGCGCCATTTGGAAATAGAACGGGCCATCCTATTGGAAGGTGGCCGCATTACCATCGAAGAGTGACAGATGTGAAGGGTGAGACGCTTCCGGGTCAGGGTATAGGACGGCATCGGCCATGGGAATCAAAATCTACAGATAAATCTTTTTGGGACAAATTCTGATGAGGCCTCCTTTTATACTTATTGATGGTGGTGATATAAATCTCTTTGGTTCTGAAAATTCACTTGTTAGGTATGTTGAGTCTCCCGATGTTGCTAGTTACACTGTCTTTGATTCATTGGGGAAAAGGCTGGATTTCTCCGCGACGCCAGATGTTGTTGAGTTTCATGGTCTGAAGTTGAGTGGTGTTACTCCTGTCAAGTTGGTGGAGTCTGATTCTGGGTTTGATGGGGGGGAGTTGTCTGAAATTATAAGTAAGTTCATTCAGCGGAGCTTTGGAGAGGATGTGGGGGGGCGTGATTTACATCAGCTCATTTCCATGCTGGAAAGTCGTCTGGGCATGACTAAGTGATGGTGGCTTCGATGTCGCTCTATTAGGGAAGCTCTGAACAAGCCTCCGCACATCGGCGACACTATGCGGATGTGATCGAGGGCGTGAGACATGACGCAACTGAGCTTCTCCTACGCCGAGCATGCCGGTGAGCGCAAGCGAACCCGCCGCGATGTGTTTCTTGCGCAGATGGACCAGGTGGTGCCGTGTAGCGCGTTGCTTTCGCAGATCCAGCC